>NZ_ATTH01000001.1:341428-682857 GCF_000419585.1 Salisaeta longa DSM 21114 | reverse complement strand
AGTTGCTCTGGTAGTCGGGTTCGGGCGCGAACTCCGTTCGGGCTGCCCCTGTGATGGTGAGGTCCGGTGCGTCTTCACTCCCAGTGCGGTTGAGCATCCACGTGCTGATGTAGTCGTCGTCGCTCATCGTGACGCGCAGGGAGTCTGTGAGTCGAGTCGTGGGAACGGTGACGGTTCCGGAGCCGTCTGTCATATCCGTCGTGTACGTGTCGTCTCCGACGGTGACGCGTAGTTCTTCGAGTGTTCCGGGGGCGTCCCCGGTGTCGTAGAGGTCTTCTCCGACTTCGTGTAGGGAGAAGTCGATCACGTTTTGTTTCGGTGTGAGGACGTCGACGTTTCCGTCGAGGACGCTGTTTGCGACGACGGTGTTGTCCGTTGTCCGCATGGGGTCGTTGTCGACGATGGTCATGTCGTCTCGGAGGGTGAGGTGTGAGATCGTGCTTGAGCCGTCGGTGACGAGTACGCCGCTTGCTTCCGGCGCCTGGTTTTCGTTGACGACGACGTTTTCGAGGGTTGCGGTGCCGTCGATATAGAGCCCGCCGCCTTGTTCTGCTTGGTTTTGTTGCACCCATACGTTGTGGAGGTGGCCGCTTTCCACGTCTATGCCGCCGCCGCGTCTGAGCTCGTCGGGTCCGTCTGCGTTTCCGTGTGCGACGCGGACGTTGTCGAGTGTTCCGCCGTTGAGTGTGACGACGGTGTAGCTGTTGTCTGCTGCTCCGACCCCTCCGATTTCTCCGCTGAGCGTGGTGGGGTTTGCGCCGCGTGCGAGGAGGCGGTCTTCAGGGTTGGTTTCGGTTCCGGTGAATCGTCCGTGGATGGAGACGCCGCTTGGCACGGTGAACGTTGCGGTGCGGTCGCCGAGTTCGACGTTGTTTCCTTCGTCTGGGGTGTATGTGCCTTCTGCGACGTAGATTGCGTCGGTCCCATTGGTTTGTTCTGCTTCGCTGAGCGCGTCTTGGAGCGAGGTGTATGCGTCTCCCCAGTTGTTTCCGTTGTTTGCGCCTTGTGCGTCTTCGTCGACGTAGTGCGTGTGTTGCGCGTTTGTTTGTTGTCTGTGTTGTTGTGGTTGCTGTGTGCCTCCGAGCGTGGTGAGGGCGGTGATGCCTGCGAGGAGGTAGGTGAGGGGGGTGTTTGCTTTGTTCATTGCACTATCGTCAGTCGTTCGGTGGCCGTGCGCCCGTCTTCGTAGGTGAGGTGGAGGAAGTACTGCCCGCTGCTTACCGCTGGCAGATGCACCGTTTGTTGCGTTTGTCCTTCCGCGATGCGCACATCGTCCACACGATGCACGCGCTGCCCGAGCAGGTTGTAGATGGTGAGATCCGCCGTGCCCTGTCGCAGCGCCTCGATGGCGAGCGTCACGCGCCCCGTGCTCGGGTTGGGATAGGCGGTGACGGTGTTGCCGGCCGCGACGCGCTCCAGCGTGATGGCCTCGGTATACGTCGCTGCGCCGTCGGCATCCACCTGGCGGAGCCGGTAGCGGAGGGGGGCCGCGCCCGGAGAAACGCGAAGCACCGCGCGGTAGGACTGGGGCTGGTTGGTAGACCCGGCGCCGGGCACGCGCTTCAGGCGCTCCCAGCCCTCCTTTGTTTTGCGTTGGATGGCAAAGTACGCGTTGTTCGTTTCGCTGAGGGTGCGCCACGCCACGCGGACTTCGTCGTCGCCGGGGCCCGGCGCGTTGGGGGCATAGCGCACGCTAAACGACGCAAGCTCAACGGGCAGCGCGTCGCTGTGCGACTCGAAGGCTCCAAGGTCGCGGTCGGCAGGGTCGCCGGTTTCTTGCAGGGTCGAGCTATCGACGAAGGGTTGCTCGTTGAGCGCCACCGGAAGCGCCGTGTACGCCGGTTCGGCGGCATCCAGGAGGGGGCTGCCCTGTGTTTTGTCGCCACGGAAGTCGTCGTCGAGGGTCCCGAGGGTGCCGTCTGCGCCGCTGGGGTTGTAGAACGCGGGGGGGGCGACGACGGTGTTGGTTGCGGTGCCCGGAAGGGCGTTCTTCGCCACGTTGGTGTCGAACGTCTGCGCGCGGGTGGTGGCGACGCCCAGCAGGCCCGCGCCCAGCAGGGCCATCCACGCCACGACACGCGCGAGCGCCCGGAATCTGCGCGAGCTGCCCTGTGGCCTTCGGTGATGCGACGTGCGGAAATACGACATGCTGTGCTGGCTCTGTGTGTGCGCGTTAGAACTGATTCGACCGATGCAATGGATGATCCACGGTGCGTGAACTCACGTGCGCCGGGGATTTTATTCACAACATAATCTAGCCCATCGACGAGAAAAGATGCAAGTTTTGCGTGTACCCGCAGCAGGGTTTGCTCGTTCGTGGAGATTGCACCACAGGGATGACCTTCGGCCCCCCCCTGCGGCATGACCTAAAGGCCTCACTTCCAGCATGACCTAAAGGCCCAAACCTCGTTTTCATTGCATGGTGCGTTCCTGCTCGTCTGCGGAGATTGCACCACAGGCATGACCTTCGGCCTCCCCTGCGGGATGACCTAAAGGCCCCCACGCTCCCGTCCCGAACGAGCAGGCCCCAGCGCCCATCACGCGGCCGCCGGCACGTGCGTTTGCAGCCACGGACGCAGCAGGTCGTTCAGCGCGTCCAGCGCAATCAGGAAGCCATCGTGCCCGTGCGGCGTGTGGAGCGTCTCCAGCGTGGCCCGCGGCATGTGCCGGGCCAGCTCCTCTTGCTCGCGCAGCGGATAGAGCACGTCGGAGGGAATGCCCACCACGAGGGCGGGTTGCGCGATGGAGGCGAGCACCTCGTCGTACGCGCCCCGGCCGCGCGCCACGTCGTGCGTGTCCATTTGGCGCGTGAGGGCCATGTAGCAGTTGGCATCGAAGCGGTCGGCTAGCTTGTCGCCCTGGTACTGCAGATAACTTTCCACCGCATACGGCGCCGCGGCGCCGGCCGCGCCATCACCGCCCGGATGCTGCAGCGACCGCCCAAAGCGCGCGTCAAACGACGGCTGCGACCGGTAGCTGACCATCGCCATCTGCCGGGCTACCGCCAGGCCGGCGGCGGGCGGCTGCTCGTCTGTGTACTGCCCGTCGTTGTACGCCGGATCGGCGGCGATGGCGGCCCGCTGCGCTGCGCTCCACCCAATCTGCCAGGCGGTGTGGCGTCCGCCTACGGCGATGGGCACGAGGGCCTGCACAAACGATCCGGTAAAGGCCCATTCCAGCGCCTGCATCCCGCCCATCGACCCCCCCACGACGGCCGCGACGTGCCGCACGCCCAGCCGGCGCACCAGCCGGTGGTGCAGCCGCACGGTATCGCGGATGGTGACGGCGGGAAAATCGGGGCCGTACGGGCGGCCGGTGGCAGGGTTGGGGGTCAGCGGCGATGCGGTGCCGTAAGGCGACCCCAGCGCGTTGGCGCACACCACAAAGTAGCGGTCGGTATCCAGCGCGCGCCCCGGGCCGAGCAGCGGGCCCCACCAGTCGGCAACGTCGCAGGTGCCTGTGAGGGCATGGCACACCACCAGGGCGTTGGTTCCGGCGGCGTTGAGCTGGCCCCAGGTGCGGTACGTCACGGGAACGTCGCGCAGCACGGCCCCCGATTCGAGGGTGTGGCGATCAAACGTGAGGGTTGGCATAGGAGAGACGGCAGAACGAGAGGAGACATACGGAAGCCCCCGCGGATGGCGCGGCCGGCGCGGGGCACGGCCGCACGCCATTCCGTGAGGCGGCTGGTTAGGCGGTCACCGGCACGCGCTGGAGCGCCTGATCGAAGTCGGCGGTGAGGTCGTCGATGTGCTCGATGCCCACACTCACCCGCACCAGGTCGTCGATGACGCCCGCGGCGCGCCGCTCCTCGTCGGCCAGCTGCTGGTGCGTCGTAGAGGCCGGGTGGATGACGAGCGTCTTGGCATCGCCCACGTTCGCCAGGTGGCTGGCCAGCTCGACGTTTTCCACAAACGCCTGCCCGGCGGCTGTGCCGCCCTCCACGCCAAAGGCGAGCACCGCGCCATACCCGTGCGTGAGGTACTCCGACGCCCGCTCGTGGTACGGATGGTCCTCCAAGCCCGGATAGCTCACCCACGACACCGCCTCATGCGCCGACAGCCACTGCGCCAGGGCCAGGGCATTGTCCACGCTGCGTTGCACGCGCAGCGAAAGCGTCTCCAGCCCCTGCAGCAGCAAGAACGAGCCGAAGGGATTCTGCGACGCCCCCACGTCGCGCAGCCCCTCCACACGGGCGCGGATAGCAAACGCGACGTTGGTCTCCAGCACGCCCTCCGGACCAAACGCCTCCCAGAACTTCAGCCCGTGGTAGTCGGGCGAGGGCTCGGTAAATCGCGGAAAGCGGCCGTTGTCCCACGGAAACGTCCCCGCATCCACAATCACGCCGCCGATGGTTGTGCCGTGGCCGCCAATCCACTTCGTCGCACTCTCGGTCACAATGTCGGCGCCGTGGTCGATGGGGCGGCACAGGTATCCGGCAGCGCCAAAGGTGTTGTCCACCACCAGCGGCACGCCCTGATCGTGGGCCACGTCGGCAATGGCGGCAAAGTCGGGCACGCTAAACCGCGGGTTGCTGATCGTTTCGACGTACACCGCCTTGGTTTGGTCGTCGATCAAGTCCGCAATCTGCTCCGGATTGGGCCCGTCGGCAAACTTCACGTCGATGCCCAGGCGCGGAAAGGTGTTCTTGAATTGGTTGTAGGTGCCGCCGTACAGGTGGCTGGAGGCGACGATGTTTTCGCCGGCCTGCGCGAGCGTCGCAATGGTGAGAAACTGGGCCGACTGCCCGCTGGCCGTGGCCACCGCCATCGCCCCGCCCTCAAGCGCAGCCACGCGCTTCTCGAACACGTCGTTGGTGGGGTTCATGATGCGCGAGTAGATGTTGCCAAACTCCTTCAGGGCAAACAGATCGGCCCCGTGGGCGGCATCATCGAAGGTGAACGAGGTGGAGGCGTAAATGGGCACCGCGCGGGCGTTGGTGGCCGGATCGGGCTCCTGGCCGGCATGCACCTGCAAGGTGTCGTAGTGAAGCGGGCGCTTCGCGTTGGATTCAGACGTTGCCATGCGTAAGACGAGGTTGGATGCAGAACATCGAAAGTTCAGCATCCAGAAGAGCAGCGGCGGCCTGCCGCACGGGCACCACCGACGAGCGATCCGGCGCGACGAGGCATAGAAAAATCCTCGTCCGCGCGACGGCAGAAGAGGATGGCACCCTACACAGGCAACGAATCCCTTCCACTCATCTTCCCTCGCGGCACTTGTCACGTGCGAGGCAGGACGTAGCACCTTTCCCGTGCCGGGATCGACAGCGGGCGGTTGCCAGAGCTTCGTAGGGCCTGCACCCTCCACTCTTCTGGATGAGTCAGCAGCCGGGGCTGCTGGTTGTTCACGCCGGTAAATGAAGCCGGGACGCCTCGGTTCCGCCGCCCCGCCCGGCGCCCGTCCAGGGGGTTTAACGTCGCTGCAACACCGCCGCGCCGCGAACCCCACACGCCCCGTGCCATAGATGAACAGCCCCGGCGCGCGTGCTGTTGGAACGTACCCGGTGCAATAACGCCGCTGCTGCTTCGTTTCATGGAGGCGTATCGCCCGTACATGCTCCAACCGCCGCACGTTTATGCGACCTTCCCTGCTGCATCTTTGTTGTCTCGGACTCGGACTGCTCGTTGCTATGCCCGCTGCTGCCCAAGAGCGCGCCCCGCGTCAGGTGACCGTGAGTGGCGAAGCCACCGTGACGGTGCCGCCCGATCAGGCCCAGGTGCGCTTTGGCATCTCCACCACCGCCGCGACGCCCCAAGCGGCCCGCACGACCAACGCCGAAGCCTCCGCCCAGGCGCTCAACGCCGTGCGCGCCCTCGACATTCCCGAGGACCAGATTCAAACGACTACGCTGCGCCTGCAGCCCAACCGCGTGTACGACGAGGACACCCGCACGCACAAGACGAAGGGCTTCACCGCGGAGCGCTACGTGACGGTCACGGTGCGCGCCCTCGACCGACTGCCGACGCTGTTGGCGCGCGTGGTGGATGCGGGGGCCAACCGTGTTGAAGGCATCACCTACGAGGTGCAAGACCGCGATGCGCCCCGGAATGAAGCGTTGCAGCAAGCCGCCGCGCAGGCCCGCGCCAAGGCCGATCTGCTGGCCCGTACGCTGGGCGCCGCGCTGGGCCCGGTACAGCAAATCAGCGAGGAGAATCTTTCGTTTCCGCAGCCGCGCATGGCCTACGATGCGGCGCTCATGAAGCAAACGACAGCGAGCGGCGGCACGCCCGATGCCTTCGCGGCCGGCGAGATTGAGGTCACGGCCCGGGTGCAGGTGGCGTTTGCCCTCACCGACGCGCCGTAGCTGCACCCGCAGGCGCTGACCCCTAGGCTGCAACAAAAAGCGAGCGGAGCCTCCCATCGGGCGCTCCGCTCGCTGGTTTATGCTCCGTCGTTTGGGCCGGCTGCGTGCAGGTTACAGGATGTACTGGCTCAGGTCGCGGTTCGACACAATCGAGTCGAGTCGCTCCTCGACCATGGCGTCATCGACCTCGACGTGCGCGCCGGGCGGGAGCTCTTCGGGCACGTCGAACAGGATGTCCTCTAGCAGCGTCGTGAGGACGGTGTGCAGGCGCCGCGCGCCGATGTTTTCCACCTCGCTGTTTACGTGGGCCGCGATGGATGCAAGCTTGCGCACGCCGCCATCCGTGAACTCAATCGTCACGTCTTCTGCCGCCAGTAGCGCCTTGTACTGCTTGATGAGCGCATTTTTGGGCTGCGTGAGGATCTTGTAGAAGTCCTCCTCGTCGAGGTTGTTAAGCTCCACGCGGATCGGGAAGCGGCCTTGCAGCTCAGGAATCAGGTCGCTGGGCTTTGACACGTGAAAGGCGCCGCTGGCCACAAACAGGATGTGGTCGGTTTGCACCATGCCGTGCTTGGTGGTGACGGTAGACCCTTCCACGATGGGCAGCAGATCGCGCTGTACGCCCTGCCGCGACACGCCGGCACCTTCTTCCTTGCGGCTGTGCCCGGCGGCCACTTTGTCAATCTCGTCGATGAAGACGATCCCAGCGTTCTGGACCCGCTCCAGGGCGTCTTCCTTCACCTGCTCCATGTCGATGAGCTTCTGCGCCTCTTCTTGCGTCAGGAGCTCGCGGGCCTCTTCGATGGGCACCCGGCGCTTCTTGCGCTGCTGGCCCATGTTGCCAAACAGCTCTTGGAGGTTTACGCCCATCTCTTCCATGCCCATCGGGCCGAAGACCTGCATCATGGGCGACGACGCATCCGACGACACCTCAATCTCGACCTCGCGGTCGTCCAGCTCGCCCCGCTCCAGCTTCTCGCGAAATTTCTCACGAGTGCGCGCGCGGCGGGTGGCAGTGGCCGACGCGTCGCCAGACGTGTCGTTGGCTGCGGGGGCATCCTCCATGACGAAGAATCCGCCGGAGCCCGTGTCGCTCGATCCGTCATCGGCCGGCGGCACCAGCAAGTCAAGGATACGCTCCTCGGCCCGCTCGGCGGCCCGCTCTTGCACCTCGGCCTTGTGCTCATCGCGCACCATGTTCACCGCGATGTCGGTAAGGTCGCGGATCATGCTGTCCACGTCGCGCCCCACGTAGCCCACCTCGGTAAACTTCGAGGCTTCAACCTTCAGGAAGGGCGCGCGGGCCAGCTTCGCCAGGCGGCGGGCAATTTCGGTTTTGCCCACGCCGGTGGGCCCAATCATGATGATGTTGTTGGGCATGATCTCGTCGCGCATCGCCTCGGGCGCATGCTGGCGCCGCCACCGGTTGCGCAGCGCAATGGCCACGTTCTTTTTGGCGTTCTCTTGCCCAATGATGTAATTATCGAGCTCGGCCACAATTTGGCGGGGCGTAAGCTCGTCTATCGTCGGAGGGGTCGGGTCCATAATGAATCAACTAGAAGCAGGAAAGAGTGGTGGACTTTATGAAACGTCGGCAGACGGCCAAGAGGGTTCGCGGGATGTACGTGGCGAAGAGGTCTCTTCCGGAGATTCATCCGGCGCGTCGTCCGGGCCCTCCGCAGCCTGCGAGCGCTCTGAAGTCTCAGTCGTGCGCGGCGCACCTTCAGGCGAATCGGCGGCGGTTTCCTCCGCGGGCGTGGCACCGGACGCCTCGCCCCCACGTGTCGCGTAATAACCGTTGCTCATCTGGTTGATGCGGCTGTAGTAGGCATCGTGGATCTCTTGCACGTCGGGGTGCTGGTCGTTCACGATGAGCACGGTGTAGTCGTACGGGTAGCCGTCGCGCTTCTCCAGGACGGCCGCGCCCACCGCCTCCAGGTCGCTCACGATGGCCTTCGGATCGTACTCTTCGCCCAGCTCTTCGGAGAGCTTGCGCAGCAGCGGGGTGAGGTACACCTCGTCGTACTGGCCAAAGAACTCTTCGGTCACCTCAACGGCGCGCCGCAGGATCGAATCTTCGATGGGGGCCTGGTGTTCGGGCGGGGCGAACGATGCCCCGCTGGACGACCGGGCCGAGCGGGCCGCGCCGGCACGCAGGTCGTTGCGCGTATCCTCGTCGAGGAAGTTGCGGGCGTCGAGGTACACGTCTTCTTCGGCAAACGAGGTGTCGTACACCTCCGGCGGATTGAGGGCCGTCACCAGCACGCGGCGGCCGGCAGCGCGAATGGTGCGCACCAGCGGCAAGAACGGACGATTGCCCGTCACGATGAGGATGGTTTGGAGGTCGCCGCGCGTGTGCAGCACCTCGGTTACGTCAATGCACAACTGCTGCTCGGAGGCGTTGCTCTGGATGTCGCGGAGCGTCACCACCGGGTCGATGCCCATGCGGTGCAACTCGCGCTGGATGCGCGGGCCGTTGGCCTCTTCCATCGCGGTAAAGTCGGCGTAGGCGCGGCCCATCACCGTCGGCACGTCGTCGAGGTCGGCCAGGTAGCGCTGGGCTTCGCGCAGGATATGCTCTGCAAACACGCGGGGCAGGGCGTCCGGCGGACTCTGGGCCTGCAGGACCGCCAGGAGGTTTTCGTAATCGACAAACACGCCGGCGTGCTGAGCGGCCTGCGTGCTGGGGGAGGATACGTAGGTCATATGCTTGGTCTTTGTTGTATCATTAGAATGTAGGCGCATGCGCCGCTGGTGGGCAGAAGGCGCCGCGCATGCCAGCCCCATCAGTCCTCGGCGCTTTCAAGATCGAGGATCGTCCGATGGTGGTTCGTGTAGATGCAAATATCGGCGGCGATGGACAGGCCTTCATCCACCATGTCGCGCGCACTGAGCTCGGGGGCATGATTTTTTAGGGCCCGCGTTGCAGCCAGCGCAAACGCACCGCCCGATCCGATAGCCAAAATATCGTCGTCGGGTTCAATCACATCGCCGCTTCCGCTAATGAGAAGCAGCCGCTTGGGAGAGGCGACAGCCAGTAGCGCTTCCAGCCGCCGTAAATAGCGGTCGGTGCGCCATTCCTTGGCGAGTTCTACCGCGCCCCGGGTCACATTTCCGCCGTATTCTTGCAACTTTTCTTCAAACCGCTCAAAGAGCGTAAAGGCGTCGGCGGTAGAGCCTGCAAAACCGGCAAGGATTTCTCCATCGTACAGGTTGCGCACCTTTTCGGCCGTGTGCTTCATGACCGTGTCTCCCATGGTGGCTTGGCCGTCGGAGCCGAGGGCGATGCGTCCGTTGTGGCGCACGCCAAGCACGGTGGTTGCGTGAAGCGCGTCGGTTGAAGCAGCTGTGTTCATGCAGGAAACGGTTGGGTTGCGGCAGCTCGAGGGAATGCTATATTATCGGTATGTGTATACCGTGGCGCGTCATGAGAGTTCGCGCCGTTTCTATTGCGTTGCCATCGCGATCCGGCGCAGCAGCGCGTCTTGTGCGGCCCGCACGCGCGAGCCGTCTACGGTGTAATGGTTGGCCAGAATGGAGAAGAGAATGGGCGCGCGCGACGACCGTTCGATGTAGCCGCTAAGCGCCGATACGCCGGTCAGTGATCCGGTTTTCGCCCGCACGTTGCCCGCTACCATCGGGGCCTGCAGCCGGTAGGCCAGCGTGCCCGACCGACCGCCCGCGGGCAGCGAGCTGAAGAAGGCGGTTTGTACCGGCGGGGCCGCGGCGCGCATGGCCGCAAGCAGCGTTACGAAGGCGGCCGGCGTGGCCAGGTTCTGCCGCGAGAGGCCCGACCCATCGGCCATACGCACGGCCCCCGGACGCACGCCCAGGGTGCGCAGCGCGTGCTCGACCACGGCAATGCCGCGCGCGTCCGATCCACGGGGCGCTTCCAGCGTGTCGGATGCGACGTAGCGCCCCACCGTGCGCAGCAGGTGCTCGGCGTAGAGGTTGTTGCTCTCGTGGTTGATCTCCCGAACGAGCGCGGGCAGCGGCGGCGACGGCCAACGGTCCACCACCTGCATCGTGTCGTACGCCGGCGGTTGCGGCAGCCTATCAACGTCCAGCGCGCGGCCTTGCACGCTTATGCCTTCGCTGAGCAGCACCTCGCGGAAGACGTGGGCGGTGTAGCGCGTGGCGTTGCGCACGGCCAGCTCCTCGCGTTCTACGCGGCCCGCGGGGACCTTTGAGCGCACCACAAAGCGGTTGCCCCGGCCGTGCCGCGCGTAGTCCTCGTCAAACGTTCCAGCAGTGGTAAGCGACCGGTTGACAAACGAAACGTAATCGGTTTGCAGGGGCGCCCACGACAACCGGCCCGGCGCGTGCACCTGCTGCCCGGCCACCGTCAGATCCACGATGTTGTCATAAAACGACAGCCCGCTCGTCTCTGCGGCATAGTAGTACAACAGATCGCTCCAGGCCCACGCCCGGCCCAGCGTCTCGTCGGTAAACACGTTGTCGTCGCCGATCACGTCGCCCGCCACCTGCCGAATGCCCTGCGCCTTGAGCGCCGCGGCCCACGTGCGCAGCGGATGCAGCGGCGCGCCGCTCGCCTGGCTCCCAAACGACGGATCGCCGCTGCCGCGGACGTACAGGTCGCCGTGCAGCACGCCGTCTTTCACGCGGCCCGTCGAGTACAGGGTCGTCTCGTAGCGGAAGTCGGGCGGGAGGACCTGCAGGGCCGCGGCCGTGGTGAACAGCTTGATGTTGGATGCCGGCACGAAGCGCGCCTGCGCGTTGCGGGCATACAGCGTGTCGCCGGTCGCCGCATCCACCACCAAAACGCCCCACAGCGCGCCCGGCGCCGCGGCTTCAAGCACGGCATCTAGCTGACGCGCAAGCGCTCGGTCTTGGGCATGGCCGCTGTCTACGGCCCATCCCATCAGCAGTACGGCGCACACCACAAACCAACGACGTTTCATAAGCAATCGGGAACGGAGCAGTGAAGCAAATGAGCACGAGCGGTGCCACGCGGGATTACGTTGGGGTGCGCTGCTCCAGCGCCGTTCGCTCCGGCGCGGGCTGCGTGCGCAGCACCACCGCAAACCCGGTTTTGTAGAGCGGCGCAGCCGGCCGCAGGTAAATGCGCAACGCGTTGCGGCCCGGGCGCACCGCGACCGAGTCGACGGTTCCCACCGGGTAGCCCGCCGGAAAGACGCCGCTCAGTCCATCGGTAACGACCGGTTGCCCCGGACGCACCGGCTCGGTTTTTACGATGTGCTGCAGGGTCAGCCGGTTGAGTTGTTCGCCGTCCCACCGCACGATGCCTTCGGCCTGCAGCGGCTGGATCACCGCAGGCACGCGGAAATCGGTGTTGAGGTACGACATGACGCGGGCGTAGTGCGCGCTCACCAGAACCACCGTCCCCAAGATGCCATCGCTGTTCACCACCGGCATGCCCACGGCAATGCTATCCGCGCGGCCCACATTGATCGTGAAGTAGTTGCGCTGCCGGGTCAGGTCTTTCGATACGATGCGCGCCGGCACCAGCGGCACCTCGAGCGTATCGCGCAGGTTCAGCAGGCGCGTGAGCTCGCGGTTTTGCTGGCGCACGGCACGCGTGCGGGCCACGAGGCTAGAGAGCCGGATGTTTTCGCGACGCAGCGCTTCGTTCTGTTGCAGCGCCTGGAAGTAGCGGCCCATCCAGGCAAATCCGTGCTCCACCCGCGCCGTAGCACTCAGCAACTCGGCGCGCAGCCCGCGCACCAACGGCTGGTTTTGGCCAATCATGAGCAGCAGCGCCGCCAAGAGGAGCCCAAAGAGCAGCACCCAGTCCCGAAGTTGCTCCCACAGTTTCATAACGCGGCGCGGTGTTCAGCCGAAAGATACGGCGCATGGGGTGATTCGGTGGGCGAGAGGGCCCCGGCGGGGCGGGCTTACGTGAGCACGCGGGTGTACTTCTCCAAATTCTCCAGCACATTGCCCGTACCACGCACCACGGCCGTCAGCGGGTCCTCGGCCACGTACACCGGCAGCTCCACGCGGTTGCGCAGCATCTCGTCGAGCCCTTTCAGCATGGCCCCGCCGCCGGTGAGCATGATGCCGCGCTCCAGCACGTCGGCGCCCAGCTCGGGCGGCGTGCGCTCCAGGCACTGCAAGACGGCCGTCCCAATCTGATCGAGCTGGTCGCGCAGCGCCTCGCGCACGTTTACCGAGGAGACCGTGCGCAGCTTCGGGATGCCACCCACCAGGTCGCGCCCCTTCACCGAAAGCTCCATCTCCGGGTCCAGCTCCACGGCACTTCCAATCTCGCACTTGATGCGCTCGGCCGTGCGGGAGCCAATCAGGAGGTTGTGGTTGCGCTTGAAGTACTGCACAATGGCCTCGTCGAACTCGGTGCCGCCCACGCGAATCGACTCGTCGATCACGATGCCCGACAGCGCAATGACGGCAATCTCGGTGGTGCCGCCGCCAATGTCTACCACCATGTTGCCCACCGCTTCGCTGACGTCCAGCCCAATGCCCACCGCAGCCGCCATCGGCTCGGAGATGAGGCGCACCTTTCGGGCCCCGGCGCGCTCGGCGGAGTCGCGCACGGCGCGCTTTTCGACCTCGGTGATGCCGCTGGGCACGCACACCACCATGTTGCGGATGCTGGTGAGCCAGTTCTTCTTCACCTTCTGCATCATGCCGCGCAGCATCTGCTCGGCCACCTTAAAGTCGGCAATGACGCCGTCCTTGAGCGGCCAGATCGTTTCCAGATCCTGGTGGGTGCGCTCGTGCATCTGGAGGGCCTCGTACCCAATCTCGCGGACCTCGTGCGTGGAGCGCTCGACGGCTACGATGCTGGGTTCATTTAATACGATCCCCTCGCCTCGGATGTAGATGAGCGTATTGGCCGTGCCGAGGTCGATAGCGACGTCTTGCGAAAAGTTGAACAGCATTGAGGGCGGGTCGAAGGATCAGTGCAAAACAGTCCGTACACGGGGAAACGCCGGACGCGACAGGGATACTGTGACCTGATGCGTTACAAAGTCGTTCCCTGAAAAATTGCGCGGCGCGCGGCGCCGTGAGCCACGGCAAAGGGGATTAGTGGCGGAAATGGCGCTGACCGGTCATGACCATGGCCATGTCGTGCGCGTTGGCGGCTTCAATCACTTCGTCGTCGCGGATGGAGCCGCCCGGTTGCACGGCCACGCGGGCGCCGGCGCGGGCCGCCGCTTCGAGGCCATCGGCAAAGGGAAAGAAGGCATCCGAGGCGACGACCGAGCCGTCCAGGTCGAGCTCCGACTTCTGGCTTTTCATGACGGCCAGCTCCGAGGCGTCGATGCGGCTCATCTGTCCGGCGCCAATGCCGAGCGTGTGCCGGTCTTTGGCGTACACGATGGCGTTGCTTTTTACGTGCTTCGCAACGCGCCAGGCAAAGTCGATGTCGGCCCACTCCGCGTCGGTAGGGGCGCGCTCGGTGACCACGGTCCAGTCGTTGCGCGTGTCCTCCGCCGGGGGCAACGCCGCATCGGGGGTTTGGGCGAGCACGCCGCCCAGGGCCGAGCGCACGTCGAGGCGCGCGTCGGTACGCGCCGGGGCGGTGGCCCGTACGATCCGGCGGCGCTTTTTCTCTTGCAGAAAGCCCAGCACGCCGTCGGCAAAGTCGGGCGCGATGATGATTTCCGTAAAGATGGCGTCGATGGCTTCGGCGGTGGCACGGTCGAGCGTGCGGTTGACCACCACGATGCCTCCAAACGGCGACTGCCGGTCGGTGGCAAACGCTTGGGCGTGGGCTTCTTCGAGCGTGTCGGCCGTGGCGACGCCGCACGGGTTGGTGTGCTTCAGGATGGCGCACGTGGGCGGCGCGTCGCGGAATTCGTCGATGAGCCGCAGCGCCGCACTCAGATCCATCAGGTTGTTGAACGACAGGTCCTTGCCGTGCAGCTTGGTGTACTGCTGCGTGGGCGTGCCGTAGAGGGCGGCCTGCTGGTGCGGATTTTCGCCGTAGCGCAGCGTTTGTACGTGCGGCTCGTGCAAGGCCAGCTCCGAAGGCAGCGCATCCGTCGTGTCGTTTGCCTCGCCTGCCGATGCCGCGTCCGTCGCCTGGGCGTGCTGGGCCGCAAAGTACCGGTGGATGTGCCGATCGTAGGCCGCGGTGTGCGCAAACGCTTGCTCGGCAAGCGCGCGCCGGGTGTCGAGCGTCAGGTGCCCCTCGGTGGCGTTCAGTTCTTCGACGAGCGCCTCGTACAGGCTGGGCGCGGTCACGACGCCCACGAAGAAGTAGTTCTTGGCGGCCGCGCGCAGCATGGTGGGCCCGCCAATATCCACGTTTTCCATCGCGCGGGCCGCGCCGGTAGCGGGGGTCACCGCCTCGTCGAACGGATACAGGTTCCCCACCACCAGGTCGATGGGCGCGATGCCGTGCGCTGCCAGATCGTCCATGTCCGACGGGTCGGTGCGGCGCGCCAGCAGCCCGGCGTGAATGGCTGGATGCAGCGACTTGACGCGGCCGTCGAGGAGCTCGGGCGAGCCGGTGACGTCGGCCACGTCGGTGACCGGCAGGTCGGCGTCGCGAAGGGCCTGGGCGGTGCCGCCGGTTGAGAGGAGCTCGATGCCGTGGGCGTGGAGCTGCGCCCCGAGCGCTGCGATGCCGGTCTTGTCGTAGACCGAAAGGAGCGCACGCTGCACGCGCACATGATCGTCGGGCGGCGGCAGGTCTTTCGCGGGAATCATAAGCAGGAGGCGGTTAACGGGAGGAAGGATCGTCGATGCGTACCGTGCGGCCGTCCACCGCTATCCGGCCCTGCGCAAAAAGCCGCAGCGCGCGTGGGTACAGGCGATGCTCGACCGCCAGCACGCGGGCCGCGACGTCGTCGGGCGCGTCGCCGGGCCGCACCGGCACGGGTTCTTGCAGCACAATCGGCCCCTGATCGTACGCATCGTCCACCAGGTGGACGGTAGCGCCCGTCCAGTGCACGCCGTAGTCCACCACGGCGCGGTGCACGCGCATGCCGTACATGCCGCGCCCACCAAAGGCAGGAAGCAGGGACGGATGGATATTGGTCATGCGCCCGGCATACGCCGCCACCACGTTCGGCGGAATCTTGCGGAGAAAACCGGCCAGCGCCACGAAGGTGACGTCGTGCGTGGCGAGCGTTTGGAGCAGCGCCGCGCCATAGGCGGCCGGCGTATCGTAGGCGTCGGGGGTGCAGACGGCCGTGGGCACATCGTGCGCGCGGGCCCGGTCAAGCGCACCGGCGGTATCGCGGTCGCTCAGGCACAGCGCGGGCGTCGCGGGGAGGTCGCCCGCCGCCATGGCATCCAGGATGGCTTGAAAGTTGGTGCCTCCGCCGGAGGCAAAGACGGCCAGTCGGAAATCGGCAGCAGACACGGCATCCGGGGCTTGGGAGCGGCTCGGTACGCGCTTAACATCCGGGTTATTCGGCGGAAAGGCCACCGCGTTTTGCTGATTCGCCGGATTTTAGTCGACGGCGGCGTCGGCCGGGTCCGAGCCCTTCGCGGGCGTCGCGCGGAGGGCATCGCGCAGCGCTTGCGCAGCAGCAGCAGCGGCGTCGGCAAAGTCGCGCCCCGCGCTGGCGTAGAGGATGCTCCGGCTGCTGTTGACGAGCACCGGACCGTCGGCTGTTGCTGCGGCGGCCATCACCGCAGCGGGCGTGCCGCCTTGCGCGCCGACGCCCGGAATGAGGAAGGGCGCCGTGGGGCACGCGGTACGCACCGTGCGCAGCGCGTCTGGCGCGGTGGCGCCCACCACCAGCCCCCCGGTGCCGGGGGTCGCGCGCGCCCAGGCCTGCACCGCTTCCGCCACCTGTTGGTGCAGGGGCGTGCCATTACACTGGCAGGCTTCCTGGAAATCGGACGCGCCGGGGTTGGAGGTGCGGGCCAGCACGAAGGCCGCCGTGCCGGGGTGCTGCAGAAACGGCGTCACGCTGTCGTGGCCCATGTAGGGCGCTACGGTGACGGCATCGGCGCCGAGATCGTCGAACAGCGATTGCGCATAGAAGCGCGCCGAGTTGCCAATGTCGCCCCGCTTGGCATCGGCAATGACGAGAACATCCGACGGCAGGGCCGCCACCACGTCTTCGAGCACGGCGCGACCGTCGCGGCCCAGCGCCTCGAAGAACGCAAGGTTGGGCTTGAAGGCGCACGCAAACGGGGCCGTGGCCTCGATGATGGCCCGGCAGAAGCGCCGTACGGCCTCGGGCGTGTCGTGCGCCGCCCGCAGGTGCGCGGGCAGCCGCGCGGGATCGGGATCGAGACCGACGCAGGCCGCCGTTTCCTTTTGGGTTTGGATGGCGCGCAGGCGGTCGTTGAACGAAGCAGGCATGGGCCGAACGGTTGTGGGGGCAGGATGCGAGCGGAGGGACCTACGCGCGTTGTTTTTGGACGAGCGCCGGTACGTCGGCGAGCACATCGTCCAGCGCCTCCGGCTTCCGCCCGCCGGCCGCGGCCAACGTGGGGCGCCCGCCGCCGCCACCGCCCAGGTGCTGCCCCAGCGTGCCCACGAGGTCGCCCGCCTTTAGGCCGTCCTGGATGAGGTCGTCGGCCACGGTGGCCACCACGTACACCTTACCGTCCGCGCCCGGATCGCTTCCGAGCACGCCCACGGCGCCCGCGCCCAACCGATCCCGCAGCTGTTGGCCCAGCGCCTGCAAGTCGTCCATGTCGGCACCGTCGACGCGGCCCGTAGCCACGCGGATGCCGTCGACGGTCTGGGCATTATCGATGATGGCATCCAGGCGGCCGGCCAGCTGCTCGCGGTGCAGCGTCTCCACCTGCTCGGCCAGCGCGTCGCGTTCCTCCTGCAACGCGGCGATGGCGTCGGGCAAGGGCTGCTGGAGCGACTTGAACTGCTGCTGCGCCTGCCGGTAGGCGGCCAACTGCTTGTCGACGTGCAGTTGGGCCGGGACGCCCGCAACGGCTTCCACGCGCCGTACGCCCGCGGCCACCGAGCCTTCCGACAGGAACTTGAACAGCCCAATCTCGCCGGTGGCCTCCACGTGCGTACCGCCGCACAGCTCAACCGAGTGGTCCGGGTCGAAGGTGATGACGCGCACCTCCTCGCCATACTTCTCGCCAAAGAGGGCCATCGCGCCGCGTTCGAGCGCGTCGTCGATGGGCACGTTCCGATCTTCTTGCTTCGGAATGTTGCGCAAGATGGCGTCGTTCACGTGCTGCTCGATGGCCGCCAGCTCGTCGGCGGTGAGGCCCTCGAAGTGGCTGAAGTCGAACCGCAGCCGGTCGGGGGCCACGAGCGATCCCTTCTGCTGCACGTGGTCGCCCAGGGTGTTGCGCAGGGCCGCGTGCAAGAGGTGCGTGGCGGTGTGGTGCCGCGCCGTGTGCCGCCGCCGCTCGGCATCCACCATGGCCTCCACCGGGGCATCGAGCGCGTCTGGCAAGGCATCGACGGTGTGTACGATGCGCGCGCCGCGGCGCTGCGTATCCAGCACCTTCACCTCCTCGTCGCCCACACGCAGCACACCCGTATCGCCCACCTGACCGCCGCTCTCGGCGTAAAACGGCGTCACGCTCAGCTCCAGCTCAAAGCGATCATCCGCGTCGCGCGTCACGGTGCGCACCGCCCGCACGGCGCTGTCGGTAACGGCCAGCCGGTCGTAGCCCACAAACACCGAGGCCTCGCCGCTGGACACCTCGTGCCACGTGTCGGCGCTGCTCTGGTCGATGCTGAACGTGGAAGCCGAGCGCGCCCGCGCCTTCTGGCGGTCCATCAGCGTCTCGTAGCGGTCCATGTCCACCGCCAGCCCCTCCTCGCGGGCCATCAGCTGTGTAAGGTCGATGGGAAAGCCGTACGTGTCGTGCAGGAGGAACGCGATCTCACCCGACAGGCGCCCCGCGGCGGCGGTTGCCACAAACGAATCGAGGATGGCCGCGCGGTCGTCGGTATCTACGTAGGCCTTCTCCAGCAAATCGACCGCGGCCGCATCATCGGCCAGCTCATCGCGCACGGCATCGGCCGACCCGTCGGCCGCGGCATGCACGTACGGCGTGAGGCGCTCAAAGAACGACAGGCCGGTGCCCAGCGTCTGCAAGAAGCTTTCCTCCTCCGAGCGGATCACCTGCGCGATGTAGTCTTGCTGCCCGGCGAGCTCCTCAAACGCATCGCCCATCTTCTGCACGAGCGGGTCGACGAGCGTGTGCAAGAACGGCTCACGCAGCGCCAGCGTTTGGTAGCCGTAGCGCACGGCCCGCCGCAGGATCCGCCGAATGACGTAGCCGCGCCCCACGTTGCCCGGCATCACGCCGTCGGCAATGGCGAAGGCGATCGTGCGGATGTGATCGGCCACCACGCGCAGCGCCACCCGCACTTTCTCGCGGGCGTCGGGCGAGAGATCGCCCAGGGCATCGTAGCCGGGCACGTCCGCGCGGGGCGAGCGGTCGGCAGCGGCTTGCAAGAGCGGCGCAAACAGATCGGTGTCGTACGTCGACGACCGCCCCTGCAGCACCGCACAGATGCGCTCAAAGCCCATGCCGGTATCGACGTGCTGCTGCGCCAGCTTCTGGAGGCTTCCATCGGGCTGCGCGTTGTATTGGATAAACACCAGGTTCCAGATTTCCATCACCTGCGGATGATCCGCATTGACGAGCGAGTGGCCCGGCGTGTGGGCCCGCTCGGCATCGGAGCGCAGGTCGACGTGAATCTCGGAGCACGGCCCGCACGGCCCGGTGTCGCCCATCATCCAGAAGTTTTCTTTTGAGGGCTCAAACAGGATGTGCTTGGGGGGAATGGCGGTTTCGCTGCGCCACAGGTCGGCCGCTTCGGTGTCCGCGTCGAGCCACAGGGCATCGTCGCCTTCGTGAACCGTGGCGTAGAGCCGCTCCGGATCGAGGCCCCACACGTCGGTCAGCAGCTCCCACGCCCACCGGATGGCCTCCACCTTGAAGTAGTCGCCGAAGCTCCAGTTGCCCAGCATCTCGAAGAAGGTGTGATGGTAGGTGTCGTGGCCCACCTCCTCTAGGTCGTTATGCTTGCCCGACACGCGCAGGCACTTTTGGGTGTCGACGGCGCGGTCGTACGGCCGCGTGCCTTCGCCCAAAAACACGTCTTTGAACTGGTTCATGCCCGCGTTGGTGAAGAGCAGCGTGCTGTCGCCCGTGGGCACGAGCGAGGCGCTGGGCACGATCTCATGGTCTTTCGCGGCAAAGAAGTCGAGGAATTGCTGGCGAATGGTTTCGGACGACGGCGCGTCGGGCATGGGCAGAAGCCGGTGCAGGTGCAAGGAACGATGAATGCCTGGGGGTATCGTTCGTATTGCGCGGCCCGCGCCCGGTTTCTTTTATTTTGGATGGATGCCGCGACGGGCCTGCTGCGCGCCGCCGGCCGATTGCTCAACGGCCTCCACGCCCACGCCGTACCGATACACGAGCTGCCCGCCATTTTCGCCGACCCTCCACAGCGGCCCGCCCAGGGCGCGGGCGGCGATGGTTGCAGCGTGGCTATGCCACAACCGACCGCCGGAACTGCAACGCAGCAACGCACGACGCAACGCCGAACGCCTCCGAGGTACCAGACCCAAACTGCTTGAGCCACTCCACGCCGTATGCGCCGCAGAGCGCGTGGAGTTCAGCTTTGTAGAGTTAAATGTTGGGACTGAAGTCGGTCATGTGCTGCCTATCCACCAACTTTTTGATATGCCTTTTCGATAAAGGGCTTAGCTACTGCAAGCTCTTCTTCCGTGCTGACGGACAATTCAAGGTCTCCGGTGCCGTAATGCCCAATATCAGTGACATCCCGCGCTGTATCAGGCAGTTGACCCAGCGTCTTAGGTTCAAGTTTTAAGTGAAGCAGAACCCGCCGTTTTTGCACCTGAACGCATATTATGTTTTGCGATCCCTTATAAGCAATGTAATGCTTTTTTGGTACCTCTTCGATGGACGGATCGAGATTTACAACAAACTCTTGGACAGCCAACGTAAGATCCTGGATTTCCTCCGGTTTACCCTCTAGATGTTCGTCAAATGTGTAAGTTGCCGTTGCACGGGTGATGGCTGCTTTCTTGCCTGCCTCCACCATGACAGGATTTTTGCCGTCATGGCGCATTGATGGCGATGAGGCAACTGATGCCTGATAGACTTCTTCCAGGTATAGGGTCGAGTTCTCGAACAAGCGATACTTCCAAAGCTCGATATTTGCTCCCATCACCTGCACGGCGTGAATGTCATATCGCTTGTAGTTGGGCGCAATGCAGATGACGCGTATATCGGCCCAATCCACTTCTACATCTGGTCCGATTGCGTGCTGCACGGCAATCTCGAAATCGCCTTGATGATCCTGAAGCCAGTGCAGGTAAAATAAACTCTGGTTGATCAGCTCCGAGGATTTGACCTTCTTGTACTCGATAATCACCGGATGATTCTCTTCGGAGAGCGCGAGCGTGTCGATGCGACCCGCATGAACCGCACCCGTTGAGAACTCCGAAGCCACGAACCGGCAATTAAAAACCGGTCCCAAATTCTTCTCAATCAGCGTCTGAAGCTCTTTCTCGCGATCGAAGGTATCCTGCGAGATTGTGAAGAGCGTTTGGTCTTCGATTTGAAATATGGGCATCGCCGAAGGAATCTGACATTGATTTCCACGTTTCTTCCCCTATAACGCCCGATATGGGACGGTGACTTCCTCCAGCATCGGGACGTAACGCTCATTGAGGGTTACGAGATGCGCGCCGTGTACCTCTGCGGTGGCTGCAATGAGCGCATCGGCCAGCCCGGTACCGTGCGAGGGCTAATAGTCCCGCTTGAACAGCCCGCCGCGTTTCGCGATGGACGCGGTGACGGGGTAGATGTCAAAAGCACGGAGCGTCGTTGCCAACGCTTCGCGCTTACCGTCTCGTACGCCCGCATACAATTCCGCGACGACAACCGTCGGTAGCAGCAGGGGGCCCGTACGGCTCTCGATGTATGGAATGGCATCGTCTCTGCCCCGCAGATAATCGACCAGAACCGAGGTATCGAACAGTGGGCGTTCAGCCATCGGAAGCAGGATGGTCTTTGCCAGACGGGCCCTGCACATTACGGTCCATGCTCTCACGAATGGCCCGAAACGTCGCGTGGACATTCGCGCGGTCGTTCCACATCCCGCGAGCGGCTCTTAACTTTGCTAATCGCTCTTCGTGCGAACGGTCGTCAAGATACAGATCGACCGCCTCGCGTATTAGCGCACTCTGCGACGCACCACGCTCTGCCGCCAACCGCTGCAGCGCCGCCCGCTCCTTTTCCATGAGATAAATCTGTGTGCGAATCATGGGTGCGCACTAGGTGATGTACGTAAGCGATGTATAACACTTACAGAAAGCCCCCACATACCCGTTCCTCTACGGATTATATTTTACGCCCCTACATATTCCGCCGGTACCGGCCGCCGACGTTGAAGAAGGCGTGCGTGATCGGGACGAGCGAACACCCCTTCACGGCTGTCATCAGCGCAAGGACGCTCGGGGAACACCTACTCGATACGATCCCGCTCGTCCGGCTCGATATCCGGGACGCGCGACAGCGCCGCCTCGTACTTCTCCCGGCTGCCACGACGCCCTCGTCGTTCAAGGTATTCCTCTGTCATAAGTGCCGACATCTTTTCGGCAACCGCCGTGGCGATGAACTGATCGGCCGAAATGCCTTCTTGCTCGGCGAGCTCCCGCAGTTGGCGCTCCAGCGAGTTCGGAAGGGTAACATTGATCGTGCTCATGGCTAAACCCCCGGACCGGCTCCAATTTGTTTCAGAAATTCTCCCGGCGTGCGTACCTCTATGCCGAATTCTTCTACGCCGACAAAGTCGCTTTGGTTGAATGTGACGATTACATCGCAATTCGCGCGGACGGCCAACTCGAACACCATCCCGTCGTCCGGATCTTTCAGCCGCGGTCGCCACAGGTAAAATATGCGATGCTTGCGTGCCACACGGCAGTGAAAGTCAATCACGGCCTGGATGACCTCTTCGTCAACCGGCAGGTCCGGCTCCATATCGAGCAAAACGGCTTCATATTCAAGGACGAGGGGCACCGAAAGGTTGATGTCGAAACGGCCGGTACCCACCCGCTGCAACAGGCGGTGGGACCAGCCTTGGCTCGACCGAAGGCCAGACACGAGCACATTCGTATCGATGACGATCTGCGGCACGGGGCTGCTTTCAACATACGGCATATCGCCTACAGGATTCACGCCAGGTGCCCCTCACAATCTCACATCCTCACACGACATTACATATTCCGCCGATACCGGCCGCCCACCTCGAAAAACGCGTCGGTGATTTGCCCGAGCGAGCAGTACTTCACGGCGTCCATGAGCACGTCGAAGGTATTCCCCCCGGCGCGCGCGGTGCTACGGAGCGCATCGAGGGCGTCGGCGGCCTTGTCTTCATACCGCTGCTGAAACGCCCGCAGGCTGCGCAGCTGATGCTGCTTCTCGTCGTCGGAGGAGCGCATAAGGTCGACCTGCTCGTCCTCGGGCTGCTCGCTGTCTTCGTCGCGCGTGAACGTGTTCACGCCAATGATGGGCCGCTCGCCGGAGTGCTTTTTCTCCTCGTAGTGCATCGACTCCTGCTGGATCTTGCCGCGCTGGTACATGCTTTCCATGGCGCCCAGCACGCCGCCCCGCTCGTTGATGCGCTGAAATTCGTGCAGCACGGCCTCCTCCACCAGGTCCGTGAGCTCCTCAAAGATAAACGAGCCCTGCAGCGGATTCTCGTTCATCGTGGTGCCCAGCTCCTTGTTGATGATCATCTGGATGGCAATGGCCCGCCGCACACTCTCCTCCGTGGGCGTGGTAATGGCCTCGTCGTAGGCGTTGGTGTGCAGGCTGTTGCAGTTGTCATAAATCGCGTAGAGCGCCTGCAGCGTCGTGCGAATGTCGTTGAACTGGATCTCCTTCGCGTGCAGGCTGCGGCCCGAGGTCTGGATGTGGTACTTGAGCTTCTGACTCCGCTCGTTGGCGCCGTACTTCTCGCGCATGGCCACCGCCCAAATGCGCCGCGCCACGCGCCCAATCACGCTGTACTCGGGGTCCATGCCGTTCGAGAAGAAGAACGACAGGTTCGGCGCAAAGTCGTCGATGTCCATGCCCCGGCTCAAGTAGTACTCCACGTACGTGAAGCCGTTGGCCAGCGTAAAGGCAAGCTGCGTGATGGGGTTTGCTCCGGCCTCGGCGATGTGATACCCGGAGATGGACACCGAGTAGAAGTTGCGCACGTCGTGGTCGATGAACGACTGCTGGATGTCGCCCATCATCCGCAGTGCAAAATCCGTTGAGAAGATGCAGGTGTTCTGTGCCTGATCCTCCTTCAGGATGTCGGCTTGCACGGTGCCGCGTACCACATGCAGCGTCTCGTCGCGGATACGCGCGTACGTGTCGGCGTCCAGCGCGCCCCATTCTACAAGCTCAGCGCCGGTGCAGCCCAGCAGGCCCAGGCCGCTGCCGTCGTGCGTGGGCGGCAGGTCGTCTTCGCGGCCGTTGGGCCCGTACGGCACGTAGGAAGGCCGCTCGTCGCCCAGCTTCTCGTCAATGAGCCGATCCACGTCGTCCCAGCGGCCTTCGTCCTTCAGGTGCTTCTCTACCTGCTGGTCGATGGCGGTTTGCAGAAACATCGCCAGAATCATCGGCGCCGGGCCGTTGATGGTCATCGACACGCTGGTCTTGCGGTCGGCCAGGTCGAAGCCCGAGTAGAGCTTCTTCATGTCGTCGAGCGTGCATACCGAGACGCCCGCGTTGCCCACCTTCCCGTAGATGTCGGGCCGCTCGTCGGGGTCGAAGCCGTAGAGCGTGACGCTGTCGAAGGCGGTGGAGAGGCGGTTGGCGGGCGTGCCTTCGCTGACGAGGTGAAACCGCCGGTTGGTGCGCTCGGGCGAGCCCTCGCCGGCAAACATGCGGGTGGGATCTTCGCCGGTGCGCTTAAACGGATACACCCCGGCCGTAAACGGATAGTAGCCCGGCAGATTCTCCAGCAACGCAAACGCCAACCGCTCGCCGGGATCTTCGGTGGTGGGCAACGCCACGCGCGGAATTTTGGTGCCGCTAAGGCTCTCTTTGTACAACGGCACGGTGATGTCGCGGCCGCGCACGGTGTAGGTAAACTCGTCCTGCTGATAGTCCGCCGCCAGCTGGTCCCACTCCGAGAGGATTGTTTGGCAGCGGGCGTCGAGCTTGGCCCACCAGTGGTCGACCATCGCATCGAGGCGCGCGCCAAGGTGCTCGCGGTCTTCGGGGGCCCAGTCGTCAACCTGCGCGCGGGCGCCCTTGGCCTCGCCCCATTTGCGGGCATAGGTCACTTGCTGCTCGGCCCATGCGCGGTAGTCCTGGCACGCTTCCACAATTTCGCCCAGGTAGCGCTGCCGATCGGGCGGGATGATGGCGACCTCGGCCGGATCGGGCTCAGGGATCGTGTCGGCGTAGAGCGTCGAGCGGCGGTCGAAGTCGAACGCCTCGTTGAAATGTTCGAGCAGCGCCTGGTAGAGCCGCGTGACGCCCGGATCGCCAAAGTGCGAGGCCATCGTTGGGTACACGGGCATGTCCGCTGGGTCTTCGTCGAACCGCAGGCGGTTGCGCTGCACCTGCTTGCGCACGTCGCGCAGGGCGTCTTGGCTGCCGCGCTTCTCGAACTTGTTGAGCGCCACGAAGTCGGCCAGGTCGAGCATGCCGATCTTTTCGAGCTGCGTCGGCGCGCCAAAGTCGTGCGTCATCACGTAGAGCGACGCGTCGGTGAGGTCCACAATCTCGGTGTCGCTCTGCCCGATGCCCGCGGTCTCCAGGAGGATAAGATCGAAGCCCGCGGCCTGGCACACGCCAATGGCTTCCTTGAGGGCCTCGCTGGTGGAGCGGTGGGCCTGCCGCGTGGCAAACGAGCGCATGTACACCCGGTCGGCCGCGCCGTCGCCGTAGATCGCGTTCATGCGGATGCGGTCGCCGAGGAGCGCGCCCCCCGTGCGGCGCCGCGTCGGGTCCACCGACAGGATCGCAAGCTCCAGGTCGTCAAAGTCGTTCAGGAAGTGCCGCACGAGCTCGTCGGTAAGGGTCGACTTGCCCGCGCCGCCGGTGCCGGTGATGCCCAGGACCGGAGCCGTCGCCCGGTCGGACGCCGAGGTCTCCACGGCGGCGGCTTCTGGCAGTCCGTCGC
Organism: Salisaeta longa DSM 21114; assembly: GCF_000419585.1. Taxonomy (NCBI): domain Bacteria; kingdom Pseudomonadati; phylum Rhodothermota; class Rhodothermia; order Rhodothermales; family Salisaetaceae; genus Salisaeta; species Salisaeta longa. Next base: position 657,484 of record NZ_ATTH01000001.1, on the reverse strand, counting down.
CCCCGGTCGCCGATTCGGCCTCGCCGCCCGCGGCCACTTTGGTCTGCACCGCCTCGCCGGCCCCGTGGGCCAGCTCAAGGCGCGAGAGCAGGCGGGCGATGCGGCGGGCATCGCGGCCCGCGTACGCATCGGGCGCAAAGCCCTTCTCGATGATCGGATAGTCGCACGCCTCCACCATGGCGTTAATCATGCCCTGCAGGCCCATCGCCATGCCGTCTTCGGGCGAGAAGATTTTGGCGATGCCGTACGCCTCCAGTTCCTCAATCTCCTCGGGCACAATCACGCCGCCCCCGCCACCAAAAATCTGAATGTGGCCGGCGTCGCGCTCCTGAAGCAGGTCGTACATGTACGTGAAGTACTCCATGTGCCCGCCCTGGTAGCTCGACACGGCAATGCCCTGCGCGTCTTCCTGAATCGCCGTGTCCACAATTTCTTGCACCGCGCGGTTGTGTCCCAGGTGAATGACCTCAACCCCGGTGGCCTGCAAGATGCGGCGCATGATGTTGATGGCCGCATCGTGGCCGTCGAACAGGCTGGTAGCCGTCACGAAGCGCACCGGATGGTCGGGGGTGTAGGGCGACGTATCCATGGGCAGGGAGAAGCAGTTGGGGAAAGCGATGGAGGCAAAGCGCTTCCAAACAAATGCACAGCGCCCCCGCGTAGTTGCGTGGAAAGACTGTAGAGCGCAGCGCGCGAGCCGCTCAGGAGGCCGCCGGCGGCTCGGACGTCTCGGCAAGCTCCTCCACCGCTTCCACCGAGAGGCCCAAGTCGTCCTCCAGTTCTTCGAGCGTGCGGCCCTTCGTTTCGGGCATGAGCGCCCACACAAACGCCAGTTGCAGCACCATCATGCCAGCAAAGAAGGCAAAGATTTGTGCGCCGGAGAAGGCGCCCAGCACCGTTGGCGTGACGAGCGTGATGATTGCCGCGCACACCCAGTGCGTCCCCGACCCCAGCGACATGCCGTAGTCGCGCACGGCGTTCGGGAAAATTTCCGAGATGAACACCCAGATGACGGCGCCCTGCCCCACCGCGTGGGCCGCGATAAACGCGCACACAAACGCTACCACCACCGCCCCCTCGGCGCCCGTGGCAAACGCCCACGCCACGCCGCTCAGCGACGCGATGTAGCCCACCGAGCCGATGTACATGAGGCGCGTGCGCCCGGCGCGGTCGATGAGGTACATGCCCAACAGCGTAAACACGAGGTTGACCACTCCAATCGGGATGGAGGCGCTCAACACGTCGCCCGCGGCAATGCCGGCCTGTGCAAAGATGCGCGGCGCGTAGTACAACACGAAGTTGATGCCCGACATCTGGTTGAAGAAGGCCACCAGCACGGCCAGCGTAATGGGCACGCGAAAGGTGCCGGAGAAAAACTCGCGCAGCGGCACGTGCTTCGATACGGACGCGCGAATGGACGCAACCATCTGCTCCACGTCGTGCGACGGGTTGAGCTGCTTCAGCAGGGTGCGCGCGGTGGCTTCGTCGCCCTTCCGCAGGAGCAGCCAACGCGGACTCTCGGGCACGCCCAGCACAAACGTAACGTAAACGGCCGCCGGTAGCGCCTCGGCCCCCAGCATCCAGCGCCATGCATTGGCCCCAAAGGCTTCGCCGATCAGGTAGTTGGAGAAGTACGCGACGAGGATGCCAAAGACGATGTTGAACTGATAGAGCGCCACGAGCTTGCCGCGGTTGCGCGCCGGCGTGATCTCCGAGATGTAGATGGGCACCGCGACGGACGAGGCCCCCACGCCCAGCCCGCCGATGAACCGCGCGGCCGAGAACAGGTACGGCCCGGGCGCGAGCGCCGAGCCGAGCGCCGAAGCCAGATACAGCACGCCGATCCAGAAGAGGGTGCGCCGCCGCCCGTACCAGTCGCACGGCCAGCCGCCCAGCAGCGCGCCAATAACGGTGCCCCACAGCGCCATCGACATGATAAAGATGCCGTGGAACAGGTCGCTGGTTTGCCACAGCAGCTGGATTGGCCGGTCGGCCCCGGAGATCACGATGGTGTCAAATCCGAAAAGAAAACCGGCCAGCGAGGCCACGATGGTGCTGAGCAGGACGGAACCGTAGTTTTTCATGGCGAGGCAGAAAGACAAGGAGCGCGATGGAGCGGAGGCAAACGGTGCGTTAAACGGCCGATTCGTCAGGCGCGGGGTTGCGCGTGAGCGCCGGCAGCGATGCAAACCCGTCGTACGGGGGCGTGGCGCCTTGCTGCGAGGCCACGTAGGCCCCCAGGCGCGCCGCGTGGTCGAGCAGATCGGCATCGGAGCGGTCGTGCAGGTACGCCACGAGCAGGCCCGCCAGAAAAGCGTCGCCCGCGCCTACGGTATCGGCGACGGACACCCGATACCCCGGATGCGTCGTCCACCGGCCCTCGTGCCACAGCATCGCCCCGTGCGCGCCCCGCGTGACGCATACCATCGACAGGTGGAAGCGGTCGGCGAGGGCCTGCATGGCCGCGCGGTCGCCCGACGGCAGTCCGAACCACGCCTGCATCTGGGCGAGCTCCTCGTCGTTCATCTTGGCGATGGCTGCCGCGTGCAACGACGCCTCGATGTGCGCGCGCTCCACGTGCGGCGGGCGCAGGTTCACATCGAACACCAGCGGGGCGCCCGTAGCCCACAGCCCCCGTATCGTCGCCCGCGAGGTGTCGTGGCGTTGCGCCAGGCTCCCAAACACCAGCGCCGAGGCGTCGCGCGCCGCAGCGGTAAGCGCTTCCGACGACGCGATAACGTCCCACGCCGCCGGGGCCCGGATCGTGTACGCGGGCGTGCCGCCGCCATCGAGCGCCACCTCCACAAACCCGGTGGGATGCGCGGCGTCCACCTGCACGCAGTCATCGGACATCCCCCGCGCACGCACACGCCGCAGCGCCTCGTGCCCCAGCACGTCGTCGCCCACGCGGCTTGCGATGCGCGCGCTCGTTCCCAGCTGATGCACATGACACGCGACGTTGAAGGGCGCGCCGCCCAGAAAGAGGCCGCGCGGCAGCGCGTCCCACAACAGTTCCCCTACGCACAGCACAGACGTTGACATAGCCATGGTCTTGTTGAACCGATTGTCAGCGAACAGCCCAGGCCGAACGTAGCGTCCACACATCCATTGACACGATGCGCGCGTCGCCGCCCTCGGCGTACACGGCCACGCCCTGGTGTTGCGGTTGCGGAAAGATGCGATCGGTGATGACGGTGTAGCCCTCGTCGGCAAACACCTCTACCGATGACCAGTCCACGAACACGCGCAGGGTGACGCGGCCGTCGGTGATGGGCAGCGGTCCCTCGTGGCGGCCGGCAAAGTGCGCGCTGAAGTCGGTGACGCCCGAGCGCGACCGATCCACAAACACCTGCTCGCCGCGCACATCCACGCCCACCAGGGTCTCTTCGGTGCCGCCGCGGCGCACCTTCAGCCCCACCTCTTCGGCCGTGCCTACGTCGATGGTTGCTACAATTTCGAGCGCACGCCCGCTGATGCCGTGATCGCGCAGGCTGTGCGTGCCCGCGGGCACCGGAAGGTCGGTGAGGTGCCGGTGGATGTCGCGCAGCTGCTGCAGCTCCTGCACCGGATACTGCACGAGCCGAAAGCCGTCATCGGTGCGACGCAGCGCGAGCCGCCGCGGGATGCTCTGCGCGCTGCGCCACGGGTGCGTGGGAATCTGCTCGCCGTACTGCCAATTGTTCATCCAGCCGATCCACACGTGCCGGTTTTGCGCATCCGGCAGGTTGGCCCAGTCGATGGCCGCGTAAAAATCCTTCCCATAGTCGACCCAGTTGACGGTGCTCGTGTCGGCCGTGGGCAGCCGCGTGAACGTCGTGCCATCAAACGAACCCACAAAGTACTGCCCGCCCGAGCCGCCGTGCAGCGCGCCGGGATTCATGTCTACCTCCAGCACCCACCGCGTTTCGTTGGTTCCTTCCACCGGCAGCCGAAAGAGATCCGGGCATTCCCAGATGCCCCCCGTGCCGCCCTGCGGCCCGAAGGTGCTCATGAGGGTCCAGTCCTTCAAATTCTTCGATTCGTAGAACTGCACCTTGTACTCCGTCGGCAGCGCCACAAGCATGACCCACTTCTGCTCGGGCGCATACCAGAAGACGTTGGGATCACGGAAATTCTTTCGCCCGATGTCGAGCACCGGGTTGCCTTCGTAGGTCGTCCACGTGCGGCCGCGGTCGGTGCTGTAGGCCAGGTACTGCGCCTGCTTCGTGGGCTGATGGCCGGTGTAGATGGCCACCATCGGCGGATGTTCTGTTGTGCCGAATCCGCTCGTGTTTTGATGATCCACCACCGCACTTCCGCTAAACGCCATGACGCCGTTCTGCTCGGGGATGGCCACCGGCAGGTGCGTCCAATGCACCAGATCCGTACTCACGGCGTGGCCCCAGCTCATGTGTCCCCACTGGATGCCGTACGGATTGTACTGGTAGAAAAGATGGTATTCCCCGTTGTAGTACACAAGCCCGTTCGGGTCATTCATCCAGTTGATGGCCGGCGTGAAGTGGTACTGCGGGCGCTGCGGCTCCACGTACGTGGGCCGGTACGTGATGCGCTGTGCGGCTGCAGGCGCGGCCAGGAGCACAACAAGCGCAGCGAGCACACCGAGGGGAGAAAGTGAGGGCAAACGCATGGAAGATCGCAGAATCTGACGGGCAGAACCAGAGCACATCGGGGGATAACGTACAAACGAGTCATCAAGAATGCATCCCCCGGCGCGCAATCGCGTGGTGCCTGCTTCCACGGCACCATCACAGCCTTACGTGGTGGCCCCTGAAGGGCGTGCCGGCCGGGATCGTCTGTTTGTGGCGTTTGCCCGGTTGTGGAGATTGCCCGGTTGTGGAGATTGCCGCGCTCACTATGTTCGCTCGCAATGACATCATTGGTTGATGAGAAAATGAACACCAAATGGTTCAAATGGCCAATCGGGTTGGTTTGCCCAACTGCACGCCCAACACACCATAATAGCAGCCCCTTCTCTTGTCATCGCGAGGAGCCGAAGGCGACGCGGGGGCCGGAGGTCATGCCACTGGTGGGGCCGAAGGTTATATCTACGATGCGATCTCCGTGTACAAGCAAAACACGCTCAGTAAATTGCCTCACTGCCGGGATTTCCCCTACGGAATGACCTGTGGCGCCCTCCCTTCCAGGATGACCAAGCGGCCCCGTTGCAACTCCGAGGTGCGAAAGGCGATACGTGTGGGAGGCTCATTTCCCACGGCGCAACGCAGGGGGAAGCGGGCCCCGCGGTTTATTCATCAGAGAACCTGGCGCGTGCGCATCGTTTGGCTTGCTGTGTTCGGTATGGTGTGGGGATTGGGGCCCGTAGCGGCCCAGCCGGTACCCGCCGATACGCTTGTGCTATCGCCCCGCTACACCATGCCCCGCGGCCTCGCGCACGTGGCTGCGCCCTCCCGCTACGGACTGGCGCCCGACCGCAGCCTGCGCCTGCGCATGGGCCGCCGCGGACTCCCCACGCCGCTGCTTTTGCACACGGCCCCTGGGCGGTGGCTTGGCGCACAGCCGCTGGATGCGTCGTGGACGCCGCCCCTGGCCCGCGCTTCAACATACGCCGTCGCCCCGCACAACGCACTGCGCTACGGCACTGACGTCCTGGGCGGCGTGGTGCGCACCCGCTGGCCCAACACGCCGCTCCCGCTTACCACAACGCTGCGCGCCGGGCGCACCGGACCGGCCCGCGTTCCTTCCGACGGCGCCCACTATGCCGCGGCCCTCGCGCGCGGCTGGCGCCTGCCCAACGACGGCTTCCTCAACGCCTATGCCCACGGACAACACCGGGCCGTCACGCAGCGCGCCGTGCAGCCATCCCACGGCTGGTGGGGACAGCGTGCCGTGCGTCAGGCCGGCGCGTGGGTGGACGGCGCATGGCCGCTGGCCGATGGCCCCACGCTCTACGCGACCGGCGGTTTGCGGTGGAAAGCAACCGATACGCCCCGCTTCCGCTGGACGCCAAGGCCCGATGAGGCCCGCGCTGTACAACCGTGGAGCCAGACCGACGTGTACAGCGGCGCTGTGGTGGCGGGGGTGCGTGGGCCATGGACGCCTACGTGGCGCTACGACCTCTCGCTGGCCGCGCAGCACCACACCGTGCACCTCCGCTCAACCGCCACGGCCGCTCTGCCGCTGGGCACGCCCGTGCGGCCCGATGTGGGCGTCGGGGCGCGCATCGCACGCCTCGGCGCGCTGCGGGCTACGCTTAGCGGAACAGTAGATGTCGGCTTCGTGCGGCCGCTGGCCGTCCACGCCGGCGCGCGCGTCAGTCACGAGACGCTAACGCAGCAGGCAGGGGCTCCGGCCGGGACGCAGGTGGCCGGTCTGCAGCCGCTAGATCCCGCCCTCGCACCCGACGGGCGCCGCACGCGGGTCGATGCAACCGTCGACGTGGCCATCCCGCTGGCGGCGCGCCTCACGCTCGATTTTGGCGGCCGCTTTGCCTTTGCCTCCGACTCCAGCGCTACGCTCAACGGCCTCACGGGCCTTCGCCTTTCGGCTTCCCCGCGCCTCCGCTTCTTCCTGATCGGCCGCATGGGCTTGCGCCTGCCGACGCTCATGCAGCGCTACGCCACCACCACGCTGGACACGTGGGTCCTCCCGCTCCGCACAACCGGCGACCAAAACCTTGCACAACCGCCGCGCACCGTCGCCCGCGTCACGCATGTGGCGTCGGCGCAGCTGGCGCGCAGCGGCGATGCCAACCGGCTCCGCGAAGAAACCACGCTTCTAGCAGCCCTGGGCGGACAGTACCGCGGGTCGTCGCTCCGCCTAAGCGGCCGCCTCTTTTACCAGCTCATCCGCGACCGCATTACCCTCTCGCGGGCCCTGCCCGACCGGCTGTTTCGACAGTCCGCACAATCGGCGCCCTACATCCGGCACTTCGACAATGCGTTCGATCTGGCAGTCCCCGGCGTGCAAGCGCGGGCGGCGTACCGGCGCCCGCTCGGCGCCCACCGGCAACTCGTCGTGCAAGCGGCCGCGCTGTACACCGCGCCCCGCGTGCTCAAAACCGTCACGCGCGAGCCCGGATTCGGACGCGCCACCCGCCGCGCCCTCGTCGATGCGCAGCCCCGCGCCCTCACCGGCGCGGCCCTCACGTATGCCACGGCGCGCTGGCGGTGGGGCGTACGTGTCCAGCATGCCGGGGCCTTTCATTGGCGCGGGGTTCGGCCCGCCCACGACGTGCGCTTTGCTCCCGAAACGCGCGTGGCCCTGCACGTCCGGCGCTCCATGTGGGGCAACCGGCTACGCGTGGGCTTGCGGGTCAACAACCTGCTCGACCAGTACCCCACCGCGTGGCCCGCTCCGTATCAGGGCGACGACGTGGCGCGCTACCCCCGCGCGGCCCCGTACGGATTTGCCGGACGCTCCGTGGCGCTGTCTGTGACTTACCGCCCGTAACCACGCCCCGAAGCGTCAGCGCGCGGACCCGCAGCGCACATGCAAGAAAAGTGGCGCCGCCGGTTGCGTTTTCTGCCCCCAATGTTCATCTTACTTCAACACTCCGGAGTCATACAGCGCCTGTTGCCCCCTTCGTGCACAACGGCTTATGCTGGAAGGGCTTCCAAGAATCCACGCGGTCCATCGTCCATCTGCCTATCGGCCCATGAAAAAACTCATCAACGACCCGGAAGCCGTCGTCCGCGAATCGCTTCAGGGCTTCGGCGCCGCCCACCCTGACCTCGTCACGGTGCACACCGATCCCACGTACGTCGTTCGCGCCGACGGGGCCCAAACGGGCAAGGTGGGTTTGCTGTCGGGCGGTGGGAGCGGACACGAGCCCATGCACAACGGCTTCGTGGGCCGCGGCATGCTCGATGCGGCCTGCCCCGGCGAAGTGTTCACCAGCCCCACCCCCGATCAGATGCAAGCAGCCACCGAGGCCATCGACGGCGGCGCGGGCGTGCTCCACCTGGTAAAAAATTACACAGGCGACGTGATGAACTTCGAGATGGCCGCCGACCTTGCAGCAGACAGCGGCGTCGAGGTGCGCAGCGTGGTCATCAACGACGACGTGGCGGTTGAAGACAGCACCTACACGGCCGGCCGGCGCGGCGTGGGCGGCACGGTTCTGATCGAAAAGCTATGCGGCGCAGCGGCCGACGCGGGCTATTCGCTCGACGACGTTGCGGATTTGGCCGATCGCTGCAACGACACCGTGCGCAGCATGGGCATGGCCCTCACGTCGTGCCAGCTGCCCACCTCCGACACGCCAACCTTCGACCTGAGCGACGACGAGATGGAAATCGGGATTGGCATTCACGGCGAACCGGGGCGCGCGCGCAAACCCCTGGCGTCGGCCGATGAAATTGTGGACATGCTCATGGAGCCCATCATCAAGGATCTGCCGTTTACCGCGGGCGACGACGTCCTCCTCTTCGTTAACAGCATGGGCGGAACGCCGCTGATTGAGGTCTACCTGGCGTACCGCCGGGCAGCCGCTGTCGCCGAACAGCACGGCCTGCGGGTGGTGCGCAACCTCGTAGGGCCGTACATCACGAGCCTCGAAATGGCGGGGCTCTCCATCACGATGCTGCAAATGGATGACGAGCGCCTCCGCTTGTGGGATGCGCCCGTGCACACGCCTGCGCTGCGGTGGGGCGTATAGCTGTATCGGCTGCCCATTCACTGGCTTCACCAATGACTTTTGTCTTTCATGGCGCTCACCACCAACGACCTCGCACGCTGGATTCAGGCCTTCGCTGACCACGTGGCCGAACACAAGACGTATCTCACCACGCTGGATTCAGCGATTGGAGACGGCGACCACGGTCAAAACATGACCCGTGGCCTGCGTGCGGCCTCTGCGGACCTTGAGGAGGCGTCTACACCGCCTGCGCTCCTTAAAAGCGTGGCGATGGCGCTCATCTCCAAAACCGGCGGGGCCAGCGGACCGCTCTACGGGACGTTTTTTATGGAGGCGGCCAAGGCGGCCCCTGCCGATACGGTGGATCTTGCCGCGTGGACGGCCATGATGCAGGCGGGCCTCGATGGGGTGAAGCGCCGGGGCAAGGCCGACCTGGGCGACAAGACCATGGTCGATGCGCTTGTGCCCGCCGTGCGCGCCCTACACGCGGCGGCAGACAACGACGAAGCGTTTGGCGCTGCGCTGCAGCAGGCGGCCGCAGCCGCCAAAGATGGCATGAATGAAACAACCCCGCTCGTTGCACGCAAAGGACGCGCAAGTTACCTCGGCGAGCGCAGCAAAGGACACCAAGACCCCGGCGCCACGTCTACCTACTACCTGTTTGCCACCGCAGCCGAGGCCCTACGTCCTGCGTGAGCGCCAGCCCGTGGATGCCGCCCGTACAGCCCTCCGCGTTCTTTAACCGGGCCTTAGCGCCCTGCTTGCATGCTTCACCTTGTGCTTGTCTCCCACAGCCGCCCCCTCGCCGAGCGCCTGGTCGACTTCGTGCGGCAGATGGCGGGCGACGACGTACCCATCTCCATCGCGGCCGGTACCGACGACGGGGTGGCGTTTGGAACCGACGCGACGGCTATCGTAGCGGCCATCACCGACGGCCCGCCCGACGCCGAAACCCTCCTGCTGGTTGACGTGGGCAGCGCCGTACTCAGCGCAGAACTGGCCCTCGACCTCCTGCCCGATGCGGTGCGTTCCCGCGTGCGCCTGTGTCCCGCCCCGTTTGTAGAAGGCACCCTCAGCGCCGCCGTGCAGGCCAGCGTGGGTGCCAATCTCGACGCGGCGTATCGCGAGGCCGTGGGCGCCCTTCAGCAGAAAGTGGCCGCCGTTGCGGAGGCTACCGGCGACACCGTCCCCGATGATACAGCGCCGGAGGACGCTGCCGCGGCTGCACCGACCGATGCGACGCGTACGGTGGAGGTTACCCTGCCCAACCCGCACGGATTGCACGCGCGCCCCGCGGCCCAACTCATTCGCACCGCCAGCACGTTTGACGCAACGATTCGCATCGAGAACCGCACCGCCCGCCGCGGCCCCGTGTCTGCCCGCAGCGTGTCGTCGGTTATGATGCTGGGGGCCGGGCACAACGATCGATTGCGCCTCTCGGCCGAGGGTCCACAGGCGGAGGCGGCGCTCAGCGCACTTGCCGATCTCATCCGTGAGGGGTTTGGAGAACTTGAAGCGCCCCGCGACGCAGCACCCGATCCATCGACTGCTGAAGAACCCGCGGCGCCCGCTTCAGCCACGGGCCCCGAGGCAACCATTGTGGGGCAGCCGGTGGCCGGCGGCATTGCGCTTGGCCCGATCTACCAACAGCGCGCCACGCGTCCCGACCTGCCCGACACGCCCCCCGATGCCCCCGAAGCTGCCTGGAGCGATCTCCAGGACGCTCTCGACACGGTAGCGAAACAGATGGACGCCGAACAATCGGAGATGGCCGCTGCCGGGATGCACGACGCCGCTGCTATCTTAGACGCACAGGCCCTCTTGCTTGCCGACGAGGCCCTGCGCCGCCGGGTGCGCCGCGCGATTGTGGAGGCCCATCGCCCCGCCGCCCGCGCCTGGATGGAGGCCGTAACAGCACTCGCAGAGGAGTACGCAGCGATGGACGATGCCTACCTGCAACAGCGCGCCGACGACGTACGCGACGTAGGCCATCGGGTGGTGCGGCACCTCCTGGGCGAGGCGCCCGCCCCCATCGATCCTGGCGAGCCGTTTATCCTTGTGGCCCGCAGCCTCGCGCCTTCTGACGTCCCCGCACTGCAAGACCGACCGGTGCGGGGTATCCTCTGCGCCCAGGGCAATGCCACCTCGCACAGCGCCATCCTGCTTCGCTCGCAGGGCCTCCCGGCCGTTTTTGGCGCCGGCGCAGACGTGCTCGCGATCCCCGATGGCACGCGCGTGGCCCTTCGAGGCGACACGGGCGCCGTGTGGATCGATCCGTCGTCCGAAATTGAGCGAGACCTGCGCGGCCAGCAGTCTGCCGCGGAGGAGGCGCGCGCCGAGCGCGTGTCCGCGGCCCACGCGCCGGCCCACACCCCCGACGGGCCCCGGGTGTTCGTAACGGCCAACGTCAACCGTCCCGCCGACGCCGCAACCGCTGCCGCGATGGGCGCCGATGGCGTTGGGTTGCTGCGTACCGAGTTTCTGTTTACCGGCCGCAACGACCCGCCGTCAGCAGACGAGCAGGTTGGCGCGCTCAACGATGTAGCCACGCGCCTCGGCGGGAAGCCCGTGGTGGTCCGTGCCCTCGACGTGGGCGGCGACAAGCCGCTGCCCTACGTGCCGCTCCCGCCGGAGGCGAATCCATTTCTGGGGCTGCGCGGCATTCGCGTGCTGCTGCAGATGCCGTCGCTGTTCCAGTCCCAGCTTCGGGCCATTTTGCGCGTTGCAGCCACGCACGACGTGTCGCTGATGCTCCCGATGGTTGCCGTACCATCCGAGATTGAGCAGACGCGGGCGGCCCTCCACGCGGCCCGCGATGACCTGCAGCGCGCCGGCGTACCGGCCGCAGATGCGCTTCCACTGGGCATGATGATCGAAACGCCCGCCAGCGCACTCGCCGCCGCACGCTTCGCCGCCCACGTCGATTTCTTCTCGATTGGCACAAACGACCTCACGCAGTACACCATGGCCGCCGACCGCGAGCACGACGGCCTCCAGAGCTTGTCGGATGCCTTGCACCCGCCGGTGCTATCGCTCATCGATCAGGTGGCCACCGCCGCGCGCGAAGCGTCGGGGCCGCTTCCGGTGAGCGTGTGCGGGGAACTCGCCGCGCAGCCCGCGGCCGTTCCGTTGCTTTTGGGATTGGGCATCGAGCGCCTCAGCGTGGCTCCGCCGGCCGTTCCGCTGGTAAAGGCCATCGTCCGCCACTGCCCACGCGACCCGGCGCGCGCCCTCGCCCACGAGGCATTGGCCGCCCGGGACGCAGCCGACGTCCACGCCCTCTGCCGTGCGTTCTTGGAAGACACCGTGGGGCTTGACGCGGGCCCCGGGGGTACGGCCCGTCGCGCATGAAGCCTCTCGCGTCCCACCCCTCGTTCCATAACGCCTGGGTTACGTTTTGGCTTGCATTCAATCTTCGTTTTACCTATACTATCTTTCGTAACGAAACCCTGCGGGTGAACCCATTGCCCGCCATTTGTGAAGATCGCGCGCGATGACGTCCACAACGGGCGCCTCCAATAGCGCCCCACGTCATCCGTTGCCCCGCCTCCTTTCCTAACCCTAACAGCACCATGGATCGCGACGCAGCCCTGCAGACCCTTGAAGCCCACAACGAGCCGTGGGATTTTATCGTCATCGGCGGTGGCGCCACCGGGCTCGGCTGCGCCATTGAAGCTGCCGCCCGCGGCTACGACACCCTCCTCCTGGAGATGCACGACTTTGCGAAAGCCACGTCGAGCCGCTCCACCAAGCTGGTGCATGGCGGGGTGCGCTACCTGCAGCAGGGCAACGTATCGCTCGTGTTGGAAGCGCTTCAGGAGCGGGGCCTGTTGCAGCGCAATGCGCCGCATCTGGTGCACAACCTGGCCTTCATCGTGCCCAACTACGACTGGTGGGAGGGGCCGTTTTACGGGATTGGCATGAAGGTGTACGACATGCTGGCCGGACGTCAAAACTTCGGCCGCTCCAAAAACCTAAGCCGGGAAAAAACGCTCGAGCATTTGCCTACCATTGCGCCGGAAGGGCTGCGCGGTGGTGTTATCTACTACGACGGGCAGTTCGATGACGCGCGCCTCGCGGTAAATATGGCCCAGACGTTTGTCGAACAGGGCGGCACGGCGCTGAACTACTTCAAGGTGGACGACCTCACCAAGTCGGACGATGGCGTTGTGGATGGGGTCGTTGCCACCGATCAGGAAAGCGGCACCACCCACAGGCTACAGGCGCGCGCCGTGATTAACGCCACCGGCATCTTTACAGACAGCATCCGGAAGATGGACGACCCGGAGGCGCACGATACGCTGCGCCCCAGCCAGGGCACGCACATCGTGCTGGATCGCTCGTTCCTTCCCGGCGATGCCGCCATCATGATTCCGAAAACCGATGACGGGCGCGTCCTGTTTGCCATCCCGTGGCACGACCGCGTGGTGGTCGGCACAACCGACGAAGAAGTGGAGGGGCCCTCCCTGGAGCCTACGCCCACGAAGCAAGAAATCGACTTTCTCGTGGAGCACGCCGGGCGGTATCTGGTGAAAGCGCCGACCCACGACGACGTATTGAGCACGTTTGCCGGCATCCGTCCGCTCGTCACCGATCCCAGCCATCCGGCCAGCGACACGTCCGAGATTTCGCGGGAGCACGTGGTGCACATTTCCAAGCACGGCCTCGTCACCATCTCGGGCGGCAAGTGGACGACGTACCGCAAGATGGCCGAGGATACCATCGACCGGGCGGCGGTGCTGGCAGACGTTGAGGAGCAAGAGAGCGTGACGAAAGACCTGCACATCCACGGCTGGCACGAGCATGCCGAGCAGTTTGGCGACCTGGCGCACTACGGCTCGGATGCCACCAAGCTTCGCACCCTCATGCGCGACCATCCCGAATGGGCCGAGCCCCTCGACGATCGCCTCCCGCTGCGTCCGGTACAGGTGGTGTGGGCCGCGAAGCACGAGATGGCCCGTTCGGTGGAGGACGTACTGGCCCGGCGCACGCGCTCGATCCTGCTCAATGCACAGGCCAGTATCGACTGTGCCCCCGCCGTGGCCCGCTTAATGGCCGAAACGCTCGGACACGACGAGGCCTGGCAGCACGCACAGGTGGAGGCATACGAAGCGCTCGCCGCCAACTACCTCATCAGCAACCTGACGTAGCACCGATCCTGCGCCGTTCCAACCGCACGTGTCCGATACCCCCAAGCAGGCACCGTCTTCTTCCGAGGGCGGTGCCTGATCTACATCACGTCGCCCCCTACACCACGTCGACGGTGATGCCTTGCCCCTCCAACGCATCGACCACGCGCGGCTCCACAGCATCGTCCGTGATGACCCGGTGGATGTGGTTGAGCCCGCAGATGCGACGAAAGCCGCGCCGGCCAAACTTGCTCGCATCCGTAACCACCACCGTACGCTGCGCCGTGTGCATCATGGCCTGGTTGAGACTGGCCTCCAGCGCATTCGTTGTCGTTAGGCCGTACTCCACGTCAAACCCGTCAACGCCCATAAACATCGTATCGCAGGTGTAGCCCGTCAGCATCTCTTCGGCATGCCTGCCTACCGTCGACTCGGCGTTGTGCCGCACGATGCCGCCAAGCATCAGGATCTCGATGCCTTTACGCTGGGCGATGAGGCGGGCCACGTTCATCGCATTGGTGATGACGGTCAGCTCATTCGTCTCCGGCAGATGACGCGCCACCTGCAACGTAGTAGTGCCCGAGCCAATGATGATGGAGTCGCGCGCCGACACCAGCGCGGCCGCCGTTTCCCCGATGCGGGCCTTCTCGTCTGCAAACTCCGTTGCCTTCTCGCCCAGCGGCCGCTCGCCCACATACGGCGCCCGCAAGTTTGCCCCGCCGTAGGTGCGATGCAACAAGTTCTGGTCTTCCAACTCCCGCAGGTCTTTGCGGATGGTGACCTTCGAAACGTGTAGGGCCTCACTGAGCGCCGCAACCTTCACGTACCCCTCGTTCTTGAGCCGTTTCAGAATAAAATCGTGGCGCTCGGCCGGGCTGTGCGCATGCTCAGACATACATCGACAAGGGAAGTAGGGCAGTAGATGGAATGGAATGTGTGACCTGCGCCATCCAACGGCACACGACACACATCGTTTTATGAAGGAAACGTAAATAGGTGGTTGGGATACCCACCTGCACCCGCAAATAGTTTTCTTCTTCTTGACAAAAGCGCTTCCAGTGATTATGATTTGATAACCAATCGAAGGAAATCGAAACCAAAACCGATAACCAATCGGAAGATCGCCATGAAATATATTCTGGCACTGGATCAAGGCACCACGAGCTCGCGGGCGATAGTCTTCAATCATCGGGGGCAAACAAAAGCCGTCGCCCAAAAGGAGTTCGAGCAGATCTTTCCGGAACCGGGCTGGGTGGAGCACGACCCCAACGAGATCTGGTCGTCGCAGAGCAGCGTGATGACGGAGGTCATCAACCGGGCCGGCGTACAAGCGCGCGACATTGCCGGACTGGGCATCACCAATCAGCGGGAAACGACGATTGTGTGGGATCGCGAGACGGGCCAGCCCATCTACAATGCAATCGTGTGGCAAGACCGCCGCACCTCGGGCATCTGCGACCGCCTGCGCGATGCGGGTCACGTCGATACCTTTCGCGATGCCACCGGACTGATCCTCGATGCCTACTTTTCGGGTACCAAAATTAAGTGGATCCTGGACCACGTAGACGGCGCCCGCGCCAAGGCCGAGGACGGGCGACTGGCGTTCGGGACGGTGGATAGCTGGCTCGTGTATAAGCTGACGGGGGGCGATGTACACATCACCGATGCTACCAATGCGTCGCGGACGCTTCTTTACAACATCCACGAGGGGCGCTGGGACGATGAGCTCCTGGACATCCTCGACGTTCCGCGCGCCATGCTGCCCGATGTGCGCGACAGCAGCGAGGTGTACGGGCATACCGACCGCGACATCACGCCGGCGTCTATTCCCATCGCGGGCATCGCGGGCGATCAGCAGGCGGCCCTCTTTGGGCAAATGTGCACCGAGCCGGGCATGGGCAAGAATACGTACGGCACGGGCGCCTTCATGGTGCAGCACACCGGCACCGAAGCGGTCCGCTCAGAGAACAACCTGCTTACCACCGTCGCCTACCAGATCGACGGCGAAACGAGCTATGCCCTGGAGGGCTCCATCTTCATCGCCGGGGCCGTGGTGCAGTGGCTGCGCGACGGCCTCGAACTGATCCGCGACTCGGCCGAGGTGGAAGCGCTTGCGCGGCAGGTGGATGACAACGGCGGCGTGTACCTCGTACCGGCGTTTGTAGGCCTGGGCGCGCCGCACTGGGATCAGTACGCCCGCGGCGTCATCGCGGGCATTACGCGCGGCGTCTCGAAGGCACACGTCGCCCGCGCGGCCCTCGAAGGCATTGCCTATCAGGTGGCCGACGTCGTCGATGCCATGGAGGCCGACAGCGGCATCGAGACGCCGGAGCTGCGTGCCGACGGCGGGGCGGCGGCGAACAACCTGTTGCTGCAATTCCAATCCGACATCCTGGGCATTCCCGTGGTGCGCCCGCAAACGCTTGAAACCACCGCGCTGGGGGCCGCCTATCTCGCGGGCCTCGCGGTGGGCTACTGGGATACCCAAGAGGAAATCAAGAACCAGTGGACCGTCGACCGCCGCTTCACGCCCAGCATGGACGCGAGCTACGTCAAAGAGCTGCGCACCGGCTGGGACAAGGCGCTGGAGCGCTCGAAGGCATGGCAGGACGCCGAGAAGGCGACTGCTGCGTAACCGCACGGGGACTGCCCTGCGCTCCTGGCAGTCCCCTTTTTCTTTT
Organism: Salisaeta longa DSM 21114; assembly: GCF_000419585.1. Classification (NCBI taxonomy): domain Bacteria; kingdom Pseudomonadati; phylum Rhodothermota; class Rhodothermia; order Rhodothermales; family Salisaetaceae; genus Salisaeta; species Salisaeta longa. Next base: position 641,078 of record NZ_ATTH01000001.1, on the reverse strand, counting down.
TTCCATGAGCACACGCACCAACTATGTCTCCTTTTATAGCTGAAATCATTGGAACGGCCATCCTCATTCTCCTCGGCGACGGTGTTGTGGCGAATGTGGTGCTGAAAGACACCCTCGGAGAGAACTCCGGCTGGATCGTCATTACGTGGGGCTGGGGCATGGCCGTCTTCGTAGCTGTATTCTGCGTAGCGGCCTTCAGCGGCGCCCACATCAACCCGGCCGTTACCGTGGGCCTGGCGGCCGCGGGCATCTTTCCGTGGGCCAGCGTGCCCCTCTACCTCGCCGGCCAGTTCATTGGCGCGGCCATCGGCGCATTCCTCGTCTGGTTGCACTACCGGCCGCACTTTGCCACCACCGACGATGCCGACGCCAAGCTCGGCGTTTTCTGCACCGGCCCCGCCATTCCGGACGTGCCCGCAAACTTTATTTCGGAAGTCATTGGCACCGTCATGCTGGTGTTTGCCGTCCTCTACCTCACGGGGCCTTCCATTCAGCTCAACGGGCTCGAAACAGCCCTCGGCAATGGCGCGGCCATCGATACAGCGATTGGACTGGGCGCCCTCGATGCACTGCCTGTGGGCCTCGTGGTGCTCGTCATCGGTCTTGCCCTTGGTGGTACCACCGGCTACGCCATCAACCCGGCGCGCGACCTCTCACCGCGCCTCATGCATCAGATCCTTCCCATTCCGGGCAAGCGCGACAGCAATTGGGGATATGCCTGGATTCCAGTGGTGGGGCCGCTGGTAGGCGGCGTGTTGGCTGCCCTTCTCGGCCTCGCCATCGGCGGCTTCTAACACCCGTCTACGGCTTCTCGTGCCTTTTTCTTTACGCCCTTTACCGTCATGTACAAACCAACGGGTGCTCTCCACCATTCATCTTCTGCCCTTCGGCGCATTGCCCTGGGCCTTCTGCTCATCCTTTTGGCTGCGCCAACCGCATACGCCCAAGACGCCGAAACCGTCCAAACGCTGCTTCCCGAGCTCACGCTTGGGGCCCAAGTGATGCAAGGGGCGCAGTTCATCCAAACCGAAAATCCGGGCCCAGAGGGCAATGCCGAGTTTGGCTTCCAGCGCGTCCGGTTTAACTTCACCATCGATGCGCGCTTCCACGAGCGCATCACCGCAACAGTCGATCTCGGCCACGAGCCGAACGACTTCGGCGGTAACTTCGCGCCGGTCGTCGATTACGCTGCGCTCGACCTCGCGCTCTCCGATCACTACGTGCTGCGCCTCGGCACGCCCGTGGTGGGATTGTTCAACTTCCGCGGCTATTCCGATGGAGCGGCCGTGCAGGCGAATCCCCTGATTGGCAACTCGCCCATCGACTTCTTGACGGCAGAAACCGGCGTGCAGCTCGTGGGCACGTACGGAGCGTCGAGCTTCGACCTCACGGTCACGTCGCCCACCTTCTTTGAAACGTTTGCGCCGGGCACGGGACTCTCGCTCATTGCCCGCGGGCGCACGTCGCTCGGCGAGCAGTTGCAGGTTGGCGTTGCCATCGGACAGGGCACGAATCAAGTGGGCGGCGACCGCGCCAACTGGATCTTGGGCGACGGCGAGAACTACGTGGTGGGCACGCGCGGCCAGCCCAACCGCTACACGCATGCGTACTTGCTGCCCGGCGTTCAGCCCACGTTTTTGGCGGCCGATCTCCGCTTTTCGAGCGAGCGCCTCGTGCTGGATGCCTGGGGCGGCTTTGCCACCGAGCCGTACAGCTTTGCCACCGCGAGCGGTGCCCCCACCACGCCGCGCCTGGGCACGGCCGGACTGGTGGAAGAAACGAGTCAGATGTGGTGGGGCGGCACGACGGTTAAGCTGAATGCGTCGGAGGCCTTCTACGTCGCCTCGCGGGCTTCGTATGCGGCGAATAGTTCGTCGTGGGCTCCCAGCGACGAAACCGGCCTCTTCCGATTGCAAGTCGGGTTTGGGGTAAACTTCTGGGACGTTGCGCGCTGGAAAGTGGCAGGCGTCTCGCAGTGGGAAGGCCGCAACAGCCCCGGTCAGCTGGGCGAGCAGTGGTACGGCGCCGTTACCGAACTTTCCGTGAGCCTCTAGCCTCCTCGTACAGCAGGACGTCCACCAAAAAAGCGGGAGCCTCCGTACCTGGAGGCTCCCGCTTGTGGTTGGTCACACCAGCCGCGCTGTGTTTATGCGCGGGCGTCGGTAAATTCTTTCTTCACGACGCTGATCTGGCTGCCTTCCAGCACCATCTCCAGCTCGCGCTCCGAGAGGTCGTGCTCCGTGACGTAGGTTTCATCCTTCGTCGCGTTGTAGACCTCGACGGTGGAGCCGTCTTGAATCGTCTCACGGAGATTCCGCAGCTGCAGCGTATCGCCCTGCTCGATCTTCTCGTGATCGGCTGGATCTTTAAACATCAACGGCAGAATGCCGAAGTTGGCCAGGTTCTGCCGGTGGATGCGCGCGAAGCTCTCCACGATCTTGACGCGCGTGCCCAGGTAGCGCGGTGCAATGGCCGCATGCTCGCGGCTGGAGCCCTGGCCGTAGTTGCTGCCCGCCACAATGGCAAACCCGTTCTCCTGATGCTCCATGGCCCGGTCGTAGAACGTCTCGTCGACCTGCTCGAAAACGAATTTGCTGATTTCCGGGATGTTGGAGCGGTACGGCAGGATCCGTGAGCCGGCCGGCATAATCTCGTCGGTCGAGACGTCGTCGCCCACCTTGAGCAGCACCGGTACGTCGAGCGCGTCGGGCAGCGGCGCAAATTCAGGGAGCGACACCACGTTGGGGCCCTTCTCCAGCTCCAGATCTTCGGCTTCCTCGGCCGATGGTGGCTCAACGAGCTGATCGGTGTTGATGGTGATCTCCTCGGGCTCTTGCACGTGCGGGTACGACATCCCGTAGATCTCTTCCAGATCGCGGGGGTCCGTAATCTTGCCCGTGAGCGCTGAAGCGGCCGCCGTCTCGGGGCTTACGAGGTACACGGCGTCCTCCTTGGTGCCCGAGCGGCCCGGGAAGTTGCGCGGAACGGTGCGCAGCGCGATGCGCCCGGTGGCTGGCGCTTGCCCCATGCCAATGCATCCGTTGCATCCGGCCTGGTGGATGCGCCCGCCGGAGCGCGTCAGCATTTGCAGGTGGCCGGTGTTCATCAGGTTCTCGAGAATCTGTCGCGAGGTGGGGTTAATGTCCCACGAGACGCGGTCGTGTACCTGCTTGCCGTCCACGATCTCTGCCGCCACGGCAAAGTCGCGGAAGCCGGGGTTGGCCGACGACCCGACGTAGCTCTGGTAGATTTCCTGGCCTTCCACCTCACGCACCGGCACCACGTTGCCCGGACTGCTGGGCTTGGCGATGAGCGGCACGAGCTCCGAGAGGTCGATCTCTTCGTAGACGTCGTAATCGGCATCCGCGTCGGCCCTTACTTCGCGCCAGTCGTCTTCGCGGCCCTGCGAGCGCAAGAAGCGCTTCACCTCTTCATCGGACGGAAAGACCGTGCTGGTGGCGCCCAGCTCGGTGCCCATATTGGCAATGACGTGGCGGTCCATGCAGCTCAGGGTATCGAGCCCTGGGCCGTAGTACTCAATGATGCGGTTCACGCCGCCATCCACGTCGTGGCGCCGCAGCATCTCCAAGATCACATCTTTGGCACTCACCCAATCAGGCAGCTCGCCTGTCAGCTTCACCCCCCAAATCTCGGGCATGCGAATCGTGTATGGCTTCCCGGCCATGGCCATGGCTACATCGAGCCCGCCGGCACCAATCGCCAACATGCCCAGGGCTCCCGCGGCCGGCGTGTGGCTATCCGAGCCAATCAGCGTTTTGCCCGGCTTGCCAAAGCGCTCCTGGTGCACCGGGTGGCTGACGCCATTGCCGGGGCGGCTGTACCACACACCAAACTTCTTGCACGCGCTGCGAAGAAAGAGATGATCGTCCGGATTCTTGAAGTCCGACTGAATGAGGTTGTGATCGACGTACTGCGCGGAAAGCTCGGTTTGCACGCGCGGGATGCCCATCGCCTCAAATTCGAGCATCACCATGGTGCCCGTAGCATCCTGCGTAAGCGTCTGATCCATCGTCAGACTAATTTCCTCGCCTACGCTGAGGGTACCGTCGGCAAGATGGCTTTCGATGAGCTTTTCTGCGACGTTTTTGCCCATGGGATTGTAGCAATCGGTTAGGGGTTATGTGCGCTACAACATCCAATGCGTGAGCACCTCGGAAGACGTGAATCGGGTGTAATAATTGCGTATGTTGGCCGCATGAGTGGCCGTACCGAGCGGTCGCTATACGCTACGGCCCATCACGCTGCAGAACGACCCGAAGATAGGGATAAACAAAGATGGGGATAAACAAAAAAAGAACACGAGCCTGTAAGCCGAATTCTGTCTGCCGAGGCGCCGCGTGGACGCACCGGGAGGCTATCATCTATCTGGGACGCCGGTTGCCCGGCGCCTCAAGCGGTCGACCTGCGTCGTACGCGATGGGCCACCGCGGCCTGTGCGCTGCACAGGACGAACGCGTCTTGACCTTGCACCCCGTGGGTTTTGCCTGGCCGCCTTCGTCACCGAAGACGCCGGTGCGCTCTTACCGCACCCTTTCACCCCTTACCGCGGGCGCTGGGCCCGGGGCGGGACTCCTCTCTGTTGCATGTGCCGTCGTCGTGCCGAAGCACGACGCCTTCCCGTTAGGAAGCACGGTGCCCGCTGGTGTTCGGACTTTCCTCACCGCTGCCCGATCGGGTCAACGGAGCGACAGCCCGGCTCGTGTTCTATAGGCAGTGTACATGATGGGGCCGCGGATGGTGCCGGCCCGGGCTGGATGGAACGATGCGGGAGCCCAATTTAGGGCGTACCGGCAGGTGTCCTCACGCAGCGGCTACTCCAAATCCAGTTGCTTCTGCATGTCCTCGATGGTTTGCTCGTAGAGCTCCTGGTCGACGATGATGCGCCCGGTATGCTCGCAGGCCACGATGCGCTTGCGCTTGCGAATTTCGACCTGGCGCTGAGGCGGCACCGCAAAACCGGCCGCGGCCCCGCGCTTTAGCGGCACAACCGCCCGCCCATCACGCAGCCGGTCGCGCAGCTTCGTGTACGCATTCAGGTAGCGGTCGTCGACGGCCGCTTGTGCTTCCTCACGGATGCCTTCGAGGGCCTCTTCTTCGGCCTTCGTTTCGGCGAGGACCTCATCGAGCTTTTCGCGCTTTTCCTCAAGCACCGTCGTCAGGTCGTCCAGGCGCTCCTTCGTATCCTCGATGGCTTCTTCGTGCGCCTCGATGGTGCGCTCGGCATTGGCCGAAGCCTTCTCGGCATTTGAGATGCGTTCCTTCTGCGCTTCAATTTCTTTCGTGAGGGCCTCAAACTCACGATTGTTGCGCACCTGCAACTGTTGATCTTCATACTTGTCGATTTGCAACTCGGCCTCTTTCAGCGTGCGCTCGGCCTTGCGTTTGGCGTCTTTCTTCTCTTCAAGCTCTTCCTGGTAGTTCTCCAGACGCGTCTCAAGCCCCATCTTCTCATCCTGCAGGTCTTGAATCTCGTCCGGAAGGTCGCCACGCAGTTTATGAATCTGGGCGATCCGGTTGTCGATGTGCTGCAACCGAACCAGCGCGCGCAACTGATCTTCGGTTGTCGACTTTTTCTGAACGGTGGCCATAAGGCTGATAGTTGTGAGCGTATACGCTGGAGTGCTGAGAATATATCCTCATCTGTAAATAACGAAAACCACCGCCATGGGTTCGCCACGACGGTGGACCGTGTTTCTATTTTGTGCAAATCCTTTGTGCCCAAAGGATCCACAGGAGACGAAACTTCCCTTAGCTTAGTGCAAGGAAACGCAGCCTATGCCTTGGACGACGTGCGCGGGACCGTAAAGTCGAAGATGGAGCGCGTCTCGTCCACATCGCGCTCCAACTTGATGGTAATCGTGAGCTTCTGGTGCTCTTTGTCTACCGCCGTAACCCCTATGCCCACCGGCGTCCAACCGTGCGAGATAGCGTCGTTTAGCTTTTCCAGTGCGTAGTTGCCCTGTGGCGTTTGCACTACCTTAATCACGCGCCGCTCTTTTGCCGGTTCGCGCTTGGTTGAACGAGAGGGCGTCGCAGGCTGTGGTGCTGTTGCTTCCTCATTCAGTAGTGGATCGGATGACGGGTCGCCGAAGAGTTGTTTTGCACTGCGCATAATGACGGAGGAGGTCTGTTAAAGAAGCCTTTTGCGTCTGCCGAGTACGTACCACGACTGTGAGCTTTGGGGTTAGCAAATGCACACACCGTTTCCTGTGCCGCTGTCACACAGTATCAACAACATCCGTTCCGCACTAATGCGGAGGTTGCAATGTAGGGATTTTCCCTACAAGGGGTGCGTACACGTTTCGTTACAATCGCGCCTTTTGGCGGGATGGCTTCTTGCGGTTGCGTTAACAGCCGTTGACTCGTGTTACTTTTTGGTACAATTTGTAACGACGCAAGAGGCAATTATTTCTTATCCAACCTGCGAAATAGCGGGGGCGTACCGCTCGGTGATCATATGGCGCGGCTTGACATACGGCAAGAGGCGATCCACCAGCCGATCGTAGGCCGCGCGGTACGTGGGGTTCACCGGTCGCTCGGGCGGCATCTCGACGTCGCGCGAGTCCACCGGCTCGCCGTTTTTCCAGAAGTGGTAGTGCAGGTGCGGCCCCGTCGCCAGTCCGGTGCTGCCCACGTAGCCAATGACTTGGCCTTGCTTAACGTGCGTGCCGGCCCGTACCCCATCGGCGATGTCGGTCAGGTGCAGGTAGCCGGTGGTGTACACGCTGTTGTGGCGAATTTTGACGTAGTTGCCGTTGTAGCGCCCGTACCCGGCTTCGGTCACGAACCCGTCGCCCACGCTGTGCACGGGCGTACCGGTGGGCGCGGCATAATCGGTTCCTAAGTGCGCGCGCCGCCGCCCCAGCACCGGATGCAGCCGGCTGCGTTGAAAGCCCGAGCTGATGCGCGTGTAGCGCAGCGGTGCCTTCAACAGTGCCCGCTGCAGGCTCTGCCCGGCCCGGTCGTAATAGGTCGCGCCGGTGCCATCATCAAAGCGGAAGGCGTAAAACGGCTCCCCCCGGTGCTCAAAGTATGCCGCCACGACGGCCCCGGGCCCTATGACTTCGCCATCCACGGACTGCTGTTCGTACAGCACCCGAAACCGATCGCCCGGACGCAGCTGGAAGAAGTCGATTTGCCAAGCATACACCTCCGAGAGGGCAAGCGCGAGTTCTGGCGAAGCATTGGCGTCCATGAGCGTTGCGTAGAGCGACGACTGAATGACGCCGCTTGCGGTCTTCCAGTTCGTCTGTACCGGACGGGTGCGCTTGAACGAACGCTCGGGGCGCAGCACGTCGTACACCACATACAACACGGGGCTGCGCTGATACACCAGGTAGCGCGCCTGCCCAAGCCAGGGATCTACGTACACCTGATAGGCATCGCCCGTGCGAAAGTCGCGCACGTCGAATACGTCGCGGGTTTGCTCCGCCACCGCCACAATTTGTGCGTACGGCACGTTGTAATCCAGCAGCAGGTCGGCAAACGTCTGATACCGGTCGATGCGGTGCCGGTCGACGTTGAAACCGGTCACGGGCAGCCCAAACCGATCGACGGCCGCGGTCCGCTCGGGCGGCGACGCCGCGTACGATGCCGAAGAAGCGCCTCCGTCAGCCGAGAGCCGCGGCATCAGGAGCCAAACGAGGGCCGCGAGTGTTCCCAGGCTAATGAACAGGAGTGACCGTGAGCGTGTCATTGCAGCGGGCATACAAGAGACCGTGGGTGGGAGCAAGCAGGATGCGTCGTGCTACGTTAAAGCAAACAAGACGCTGCGGGGATGAATATCAAGCCCTGTGCCGGTGTCGTTGCGGCTTAGGAGGTCTCCTCGGCCGCTGCATCCGAAGACGTGGAAGCACCCGTCCAGCGCTCCTCGCGCGTGCCGGCCTGCCGATTGGCCCAGCGCGCCAGCACGAAAAAGAGATCCGAGAGCCGGTTGAGGTACGTGAGCGCGTGCTCATTGAGCGGGGTGGACGCGCTGGCCTGCACGCCCAGGCGCTCGGCCCGGCGGCACACCGTGCGCGCCGTGTGAAGGGCCGCCGCTCCAGGGGTGCCGCCCGGCAGAATGAAGTTTTTCAGCGCCGGCAGATCGTCTTCAAACGCGTCGATGTGTGCCTCCAACACGTCAACGTGGGCCACTTTCACCCGCGGCACTACCGGCTTGGCATCGGTGGGCGTGGCCAAATCGGCGCCCACTACAAACAGGTCGTTTTGCACATCACTAAGCACGGCGTCCAGCCGGTCGTTGCCCAGCGACGCTTGCAGGTGCGCGCGCGCCAATCCAACGAACGAGTTCACCTCGTCGACCGTGCCGTAGGCGTCGATGCGCGGATGGCCTTTGCGCACGCGCTCGCCCCCAAACAGGGCCGTGGTGCCGTCGTCGCCGGTGCGGGTGTAGATTTTGGGCATAGCAGGCTGAACGTTCTGAAGGATCAATGCGTCAGGTCGCACGCTACCGAGTGGCCCTCGTTTCCTGGGCGGGCAGCGCGTCGTGATACGTGATGCGGAGCTGTCCATCGGGGGCCGCATCTACCGAGGCCCGCATGCGAAAGACCTCGGCGATGCACGCGGGCGTCAGCACGTCGGCCGGCGCCCCGTGCGCCACGATACGGCCCGCCTTCATCACCAGCATGGAATCGGCAAAATGCGCCGCGCGCTCCAGATCGTGCACAATAGCCAGCACCGTGCGGCCGCCATCCACCAGGGCGCGCACCTGGCGGAGCAAGGCGTACTGATAGTGCACGTCGAGGTGAGCGGTGGGCTCATCGAGCACAAACAACTTCGGATTTTGCACAAAGGCTTGTGCCAGAAACGCCCGCTGCAGCTCGCCGCCGCTCAGGGTATGCACCGATCGATCGTCGTAGCCCTGCAGGTCGACGCGCGCCAGCGCATCGTCCAGCCGTTCCGCGTCGCCGCGCGACATGCTTAGCCATCCGCTGTGGGGCAGCTGCCCCATCTGCACCAGCTCGCGCACGGTAAAGTCGAACGCCAGGCGGGGCGCTTGCTGCACCACCGCCATCTGTTGGGCGCGGGCCCGGTCGGATAGCGACGCCAGCGGCTCGCCATGCGCGTGCACGGTTCCACGGTGCGGCAACACACCCGTGATGGCGCGCACGATGGTCGTTTTTCCGCACCCATTGGGCCCCACGAGGCTCGTCCACGTTCCTGTAGGCAAGGTAAACGATGCCTCGTCCACAATGGTCGTACCTCCCAGGACGACCGACAGATCGCGGACGGAAAGGGCCGGCCGGGCGTCATCCATGCGATCCTCATCCATGCGATTCGTGCGCAGCGGCTGCAAGCGACTCGCGCGGTTCAATGACAAAGGCCGTGGGATCTTCTCCGATGTACAGGTGAACGTGCTGCTGACGCGCCAGCTCCAGCACAGCCAGGAAGGTGGCGATCACAAACGGCTTGGTGCGTCGCTGCACGAGCGTCTTGAAGATGATTTGTTGCTCGGTCGCCAGCCGTTCCATCACGTAGGTCTGCTGCTGCTCCATGTTGTACGCCAGCGGCTCCACCTCGTGCACCACCGGTCCTTCGTCTTCCGCATCGGAGGCGGTGAGGAGCCAGCCCAGCGCCTGCACCAGATCGTACACCGAGCCGTCTACGCTGACCTCGTGGTTGGCCTCCGCCACGTTCCGGTCCATGGCCACGTCGCGCCGTGTGTAGCGCGCCAGGCGGTCTTCTTGCTTGAGCGCCAGCTGCTCGGCGGCCTCTTTAAACCGCACGTATTCGAGCAGGCGTTCCACCAGCTCGCGCCGCGGATCGACGCCCTCGCCCTCCTCCTCATCAGACGCATCGCTGGGCAGGAGCGTGCGCGCCTTGATGTTGATGAGGAGCGCAGCCATGTAGATAAAGTCGGCGACGCCGTCGAGGTCAATGTCTTCCATCACGCGGACGTACGCCAGGTACTCGTCGGCGATGTCGGCGATGGGAATGTCGTGGATGTCGACCTCGTCCCGGCGAATGAAGTAGAGGAGCAGGTCCATAGGCCCCTCAAACTGCTGCAGCTCAACCCGATACATGGGCATGGGCGGTCAGTTCGGAAAACACGCGGCGCGTCCGCATCAATCGTCGTAGCCGTGGGGATGCTTCTGATGCCATTGCCAGGCGGTTTCGATGATCGTTTCGAGGGCTGGATACTGCGGCGCCCACCCCAGGTCGTCGCGTATTTCGTCGCTACTGGCAATGAGGGTGTCCGGATCGCCCGGGCGCCGGTCGCTCACGGTGGCCGGAATGTCGCGGCCCGTCACGGCACGCGCCGTTTCGATGACTTCGCGCACGCTGTAGCCCCGGCCGTTGCCCAGGTTGTACGTGCAGCTTCCGTCGCCCAGCGCTTCGAGCGCGCGGATGTGCGCATCGGCCAGGTCGAGGACGTGGATGTAGTCGCGCACACAGGTGCCATCGGGCGTGTCGTAGTCGTCGCCAAAGATGGAGAGCCCGTCGCGCTGCCCGAGGGCCACTTCCAGCACGATGGGGATGAGGTGCGTTTCGGGATCGTGGTCTTCGCCCAGGTCTTCGTGCGCGGCCCCGGCGGCATTGAAGTAGCGGAGCGCAGCAAAGCGCATCGTATCGAGTGCGTCCATCCAGTGCAGAATGCGCTCCAGGATGAACTTCGACTCGCCGTACGGGCTGCCGGGGTCGATCCGTTCGGACGCGTCGATGGGCACCTGCTCGGGGGTTCCGAACAGGTTGGCGGTGGAGGAGAGGATGAAGCGCTCCACATTGTGCGCGGCCGCCGAGCGGATCAGGTTGAGGCCGCAGCGCACGTTACGGTCGAGGTATAGGAAGGGCTCCTCCATCGACTCGCCCACGAGCGTGTGCGAGGCAAAGTGCATCACGGCGTCGGGGCGGTGAGCCTGCATCACGTCGTCGATGGTGGCGCGGTCGTCGAGGTCGCCCCGGACGAACGCGGCCGCCGGGTGGACCGCCGCGCGGTGCCCCTGCGACAGGTTATCGAGCACGACGACGTCGTAGCCTGCCTTCACGAGCTGATGCACGCACGTGCTGCCAATGTATCCGGCCCCGCCGGTTACGAGGATGTTCATTACGATGGAAATCAAAAGAGAGTGCCTGTGAGTGGTGCCATACAACAAAGGCGAGGATCCGCTGATGGATCCCCGCCCCTGATGCGTTTCTGCAGCGATGGCCGCGTGTTACGGCTGGCCGTTGCTGGCGTCTTCGCCTTTCGCCACAAAGGGCTTGCGCGTCAGACGCATCTTGCCATCGTCGCGCACCTCCAGCAGGTGAACCTTCACCTTGTCGCCCACCTTCAGGTGCTCGCTGATGTCTTCCACGTAGTCGTGCGAGATTTCGGAGACGTGCAAGAGCCCGGTCTTGTCGGGCATGATCTCGATGAACGCTCCAAAGTCGCGGATGCTCTTCACCGTGCCGATGTAGTCCTCACCGGCTTCGGGCACCGCCACAATCTGCTTGATCCGCTCAATGGCGGCTTCCGCATCGGCCTGGTTCTTGGCCGCAATGGTGACGTAGCCGACGCCCTCATCTTCCTCGATGGTGACCTCGGTGTTCGTCTCTTTCTGGATGCTCTTCACAACCTTGCCGCCCGGTCCAATCACGGCCCCGATGTGCTCGGGATCAATCGTGATCTTCGTGAGGCGCGGTGCGGTTGCCGAGAGCTCGCCCCGTGGCGCGTCGATGGTCTCTTCCATCGCGTCCAGGATGTGGCTGCGTGCTTCGCGGGCCTGCTTCAGGGCCTTCAGCAGCACATCGCGCGAGAGCCCGCTGATCTTCATGTCCATCTGGCATGCGGTGATGCCGTCGCGGGTGCCCGTGATCTTGAAGTCCATGTCGCCCAGGTGATCTTCCTGACCGAGGATATCCGTCAGCACGCGGGTGTTCTCGCCGTCGGTAACGAGGCCCATCGCGATGCCGGCCACCGGCTTCTTCAGCGGCACACCGGCGTCCATCATGGCGAGGCTGCCCGCACACACGCTGGCCATCGACGAGGAGCCGTTCGACTCCGTTACGTCGGCGTTGATGCGAATGACGTACGGGAACGTGTCCTGATCGGGCACCATGGGACGCAGCGCGCGCTCGGCGAGCATGCTGTGGCCAATCTCGCGGCGCTTCGGTCCGCGCAGGAAACCGGCTTCGCCAACCGAGAACGGCGGGAAGCGGTAGTGCAGGTAGAACGACTTGTCGGCTTCGTCGAACACTTCGTCCACCGGCTGCACGTCCTTCGACGTTCCCAGCGTGACCGACCCCAGCACTTGCGTTTCGCCACGGGTAAAGATGGCCGATCCGTGGACGCGCGGCAGGTAGCCCACCTCCATCCACAGGTTGCGCACCTCGTCGAGGCTGCGCCCGTCGAGGCGGCGGCCGTCGTGGAGGATCATCTCGCGCATCTTGGTCTTCTCAACGGCGCCCACCGCATCGCGAACGTCGCCCGCGGTGTAACCTTCCGGCGTGGTGCGCTCGTCGCCCAGCAGTTCATCCACGGCGTCGCTCTTGATCTCGTCGATGCCGGTGTAGAAGGATTCCTTGCTGTACGGCGCCCGCACGTGGTCGGCCACGCGCTGCCCAAACTGCTCGCTGATTTTCGCCACGAGGGCCTCGGGCACCACGTCGGCCGTCCAGTCCATGGGTTCCGGCGTGCCAAACGCCTCCATCAGGTCGTGCTGGCCGCTGCACAGCGTGCGGATCGACTCGTGCGCGACGTCCAGCGCGTCGATCATTTCCTCCTCGCTGATCTCGTGCGCCTCGCCCTCAACCATCACCAGCGCATCTTGCTTGCCGGCAACGATGAGGTCCATGTCGCTCGCTGCCGTCTCTTCGAGCGTGGGATTGACGATGAAATCGCCCTCTACGCGGCCCACGCGCACTTCGGCAATGGGGCCTTGAAACGGCGCGCCCGACAACATGAGGGCCGCGGAAGAGCCCACGCCCGCCAGGATATCCGAGTCGAAGTCGGTGCCGGCCGAGATCACGAAGTTCACCAGGTGAACGTCGTGGTAGAATCCGTCGGGAAAGAGCGGCCGGATGGCACGGTCGACGAGGCGTGCCGTGAGGGTTTCTTTGTCGGTGGGGCGGCCTTCGCGCTTGATGAATCCGCCCGGTACTTTGCCGCCAGCGGCAAATTTCTCGCGGTAGTCAACCGTGAGCGGGAAAAAGTTGGAGCCTTCGCGCGGCGAGTCGCTGATGGTGGCCGTGGAGAGCACCATCGTGTCGCCGAGGCGCACAACAACGGCCCCGTCGGCCTGCTTGGCGATGCGCCCCGTTTCCAGGGACATCGTTTTGCCCGGCGCGAATGCGATTTCTTGAATGGTTGCTTGCGGTGTCATAACACGTAGTCTCGTTTGGTCAATCGGCACCGCCCGTCGAATGCGCGTCGGGGCGGCGGGTCAACATCGCGGGCACAACGCGCGCTGCCCGTGCTACTGCTGCGAGGGGTGATGCGCGGCAGGCGGCATACACACGCCCGCGGCCCACCCAAACAGCAACGGCGCCCTGCATGAGCGCCGTCGTCGTTGATTCTATTTGCGCAAGCCGAGTTCGCCAATGATGGCGCGGTAGCGCTCAATGTCGCGGTCCATCAGGTAGTTGAGGAGGCGACGCCGCTTACCGACCAGCTTCAGAAGGCCCTGGCGGGTGGAAAAGTCCTTCGGATGCTCCTTGAGGTGCTCCGTCAGGCGCTCAATGCGCTTCGTAAAAATGGCGATTTGCACTTCGGACGTGCCCGTGTCGTCGGGTCCATCGCCGAATTGCTCAATCAGTGCTTGCTTCTCTTCCTTCGTAATCATGTGGGTTGGGGTTTATCCTCTTTAGATTATGCCATCATAAAGAAGAACCAGGCGCCAGCGACGGTGCCGGCCCAGTCTGCCAAAGTGGTGCGTTGTGGGCGCGTCGGCGCGCCAAAACGGCAATTACTTCAGCGTCTCTATAACACTTCTGCAATGAGATTCGTCGGTTGAAAGTTGCGCCACGAGCGCGTCCACCGAATCGAATTTTTGTTCGTCGCGGAGTCTTTGCAAGAATTCAACGGTGAGCGTTTGGCCGTACAGGTCGCCCGAGAAGTCGAGCAGATGCACCTCGATGGTTACGTCCATCCCGTCGAAGGTCGGCCGCCGCCCGATATTCATCATGCCGGGCTGCTTGGTGCCGCCGGGCAAGCGCACGTACGTGGCGTACACGCCCCGTTTGGGTACGAGCTTGCGCGCGTCGGCCACTGCGATGTTGGCCGTGGGATAGCCGATGGTGCGCCCGCGGCCTTCGCCATGCCGCACCGTGCCGGTAAGGGCGTACGGGCGGCCCAGCCACGTTGCGGCCTGCGCTACGTCGCCCTCGTCAAGCAAGCATGCCCGTATTTTGCTGGAGGAGACGACCGTATCGTCAACAATTTGCGCCGGAATGACGTCGACAGCAAAGCCGTGCCGGGCCCCGAGCGTGCGCAGCAGCTCCACGTCGCCCGCCCGCTTGCGCCCGAAGCGATGATCGTAGCCCACCGTAATTTCCTGCAGCCCAATGCGCGACACGAGAACGTCTTCCACGTAGGCCGTAGGCGACAGCGTCCCGAAGTCCTCGTCGAACGGCACCACCACGAAGCGGTCGAGGCCGTAGCGCGCCAACAGGTCGCCGCGCTCGTCGATGGTGGACAGCAGGGGAACGTCTTCGTCATGCACCACGCTGCGCGGATGCGGATCGAACGAAAGCAGCGTGCTAACGCCGTCGCGCGTTGCGGCGCGGTCGATCAGGTACTCAATGATGGCCTGGTGCCCGCGGTGCACGCCGTCGAACGTGCCCACCGTAACGACCGATCGGTCGTCGTGCGTGATCGCATCCCATCCAATTTCTCGTCGCATAGGCACCGGCCGCTGCCGACTGATTGCATTAGGGGTGGTCATCGAGCGCATCACAGAGCACGTCGAGGGGCCACGCATCGGCCACGCGGTACGCCCCAATCGCCGTGCGCCGGAGGGCAGTGAGGTGGGCCCCGACGCCCAGCGCCTGCCCCAGGTCGTGCGCGAGGCTCCGGATATAAGTGCCCTTCGAGCATTCGACCCGGAACGAGACGTCTGCCCCGTCGCGCGCGGTGATCGTCGCGTCGTAGATGGTTACCTGCCGGGGCGGGCGGTCTACCGTTTCGCCGCGGCGCGCTTTTTTGTACAGCCGCTCGCCGTCTACGCGCACGGCCGAGTACATCGGCGGCCGCTGCATGATGGTGCCCTGGAACGCCCCCAGGGCCTCGGCAAGCGCAGCATCGGTGATGTGCGAAGCGTCGGCGCGCGCGGTTACCGCCGTTTCGGCATCGTACGAGGGCGTCACTTCGCCCAGGCGAAGCGTGCCGGTGTAGGTTTTGCGCTGCGCCATGAACGCATCTTGCAGGCGCGTGGCCGGGCGCGCCACCAGCACAATGAGCAGGCCCGTGGCCAACGGATCAAGCGTGCCGGCATGGCCTACTTTCTTCTGCTTCGCAGCCCGACGAACGGCCCGCACCACAGCGAACGACGTATCGCCCTTGGGCTTGTCAACCAAAAACGCCGCACCGCGCGACAGGTCGCGCGGCAGTGTGCGGCCCGCGGGATACACGAGCGCTTCGTCAATGGATCGATGGGCAGCCCCTGTCACAACAGCACGCGCTACTGGTCCGACGACTCGTCGTTCGACGCCTTGGCCCGCTCGCGCATCTCGCGCTCCTTCCGGAGGCGATCAAACAGGTCCTCCATCCGCTTCGCCTTTTGCAGCGACTCGTCCAGGAAGAACTTGAGCTGCGGCACGGTGCGCAGCTGATGACGCACCCGCGAGGCCAGCTGGTCGCGCACCTCGGGCGCCAGGGCCTTCAGTTGACGAAACGTCGCCTCGCGCTTGGCCGAGGTATCGCCCAGCACGCTCGCGTACACGTAGGCAATCGACAGGTCGCCGGTTACGCGGGCGTCGGTGATGGTCACCATCGGCTGCAGCTGATCGGCGTAATTTTGCTGCAGGATGCTGGCTACTTCTCGTTGAATGAGCGCAGCGACGCGTTTTTTTCGGATGCTCATGGCAGAAGTTGGGCAAACGGTGGACGGAACGCACAAGGCGCCTGGCCGCACCACACGGCGCCGATCATGCGGCGCCGCGGTGCAGTACAACAAGGCGTGACCTATCAACGACGCGCTAGACGTCGAGCGTGCGGCGCTCCTCAACGATCTCGTAGGTTTCGAGCTCGTCGCCCACCTTGATATCGTTGAAGTTTTCGACGGACATGCCACACTCGTAGCCGCTTTGCACTTCGCGCACGTCCTCCTGGAAGCGTTTCAACGACCCGATGGTGCCGTCGTACACCACCACGCCGTCGCGAATCACGCGGATCTTGTCGTTGCGGTGGATGCGGCCGTCGGTGACGTAGCATCCGGCCACCGTGCCTACGTTGGGCACCTTGAAGATGTCGCGGACCTCGGCGCGGCCGTTCGTTTCCTCGCGGCGCTCGGGCGAGAGCATGCCTTCGAGGGCGTCGTGCACGTCTTCGATCATGTCGTAAATGATCGAGTACGTCCGGATGTCAACGTCCTCCTGATCGGCGGTGGTGCGTGCGCCCGTAGTGGGCCGCACCTGGAAGCCAAGGATGACGGCATCGGAAGCGCGCGCCAGCATGACGTCGCTCTCGGTGATGGCGCCTACGCCGCTGTGGATGATGCGCACGGCAACCTCGTCGGTCTTCAGCTTCAGCAGAGCGTCGGAGATGGCCTCGACCGAACCGCCCACATCGCCTTTCACGATGAGGTTGAGCTCGTTGAACTCGCCGGCGGCCACGCGCTCGCCAATCTGTTCGAGCGACATCTGGCTCTTGCGGCGCAGCTTCTGCTCGCGGTGGATGCGCTGGCGTTCCTGCGCAATATCGCGGGCCTCGCCTTCTTCTTGCATCGCCACAAACTGGTCGCCCACTTCCGGTGAACCGTTGCAGCCCAGCACGAGCGCCGGGTGCGAGGGGCTTGCTTCTTCGATGCGGTGGTCGCGCTCGTCAAACATGGCGCGTACGCGGCCGCTGTAGATGCCCGCCACAAACGGATCGCCCACTTTGAGCGTGCCGTTTTGCACGAGCACCGTAATTACGTTGCCGCGGCCCTTCTCCAGGCGGCTCTCGATGATGACGCCCGAGGCTTCCCGGTTGGGATTGGCCTGCAGCTCCATCAGCTCGGATTGCAGGAGCACCTTCTCCAGCAGGTCTTGCACGCCTTCACCGGTTTCTGCGGAAACCTTCGCCACCTGCACGTCGCCACCGAACTCTTCAACCAGCACATTGTGCTCGGCCAGCTCGGTCATGACACGCTGCGGGTCGGCCTCGCGCTTATCCATCTTGTTGATAGCCACCACGATGGGTACGTCGGCGGCTTGGGCGTGGTTGATGGCCTCCACCGTCTGCGGCATCACGGCGTCGTCGGCCGCAATGACGAGAATCACGATGTCGGTAGCCTTCGCGCCGCGTGCACGCATCGCCGTAAAGGCCTCGTGGCCCGGCGTGTCGAGGAAGGTGATCGCGGCATCGCCGTCGGCGCCCATGTCGGGCAGCTCCACGCGGTGCGCGCCCACGTGCTGCGTAATGCCGCCTTCCTCGCCGGCCACTACGTTCTCGTTGCGGATATAGTCAAGCAGCGAGGTCTTGCCGTGGTCCACGTGGCCCATTACGGTCACAACCGGCGCGCGGCCCACGAGGTCTTCCGGGTTGTCTTCCCGCAGCTCAATATCCGCCTGCGAGAATTCGTCGATAAACTCGACCTCCAGGTCGTATTCGGCCGCGATGTACTCGATGGTTTCGCGGTCGAGGCGCTGGTTGATGGATACCATCATGCCCGCCTCAAAGAGCGTGCTGATCACCTCGTTGACCGGCTCGCCCATGAGGTTGGCCAGCTCGCCTGTCGACACGAACTCGGTGACGCGCAGCTTCTGCTCTTCTTCGCGGCGCTCTCTACGCCGGCGCTCGCGTTCTTCCTCGTGGCGGCGACGACGGCGGCGGCGACGGCGCTGACGCGCGCGGCTCGCCCCCTGCTCCAGCTCTTGCAGCGTCTCCTGAATGGTTTGCTCGACATCTTCCTCGTCGACGTTGTCGCGCTTGCTGCGACGCTTTTTCTTCTTCTGTTGCTTCTGTTGCTTCTTCTTACGTTTGCGCTTCTCGCGCTTCTTCTTCTTATCCTCCTCTTCTTGCTTGCTCTTCTTGCGCTTGCGCTTACGCTTGCGGCGCGGACGCAGTTGGTCGAGGTCCACCTTGCCCATTACCTGGGTACCCTTCAGGCGGTAGCGGTTCGCCTTCAGTGTAGCGTCGTCCTCCTCGTCTTCGTCTGCGGCCTCGTCGTCTTCCGTGTCAGCGTCGGCCGTAGCCTCGACGTCTGCTTCATCCGCAGCGTCCTCGTCGGCGGTATCCTCGTCCGTGGCTTCGTCTGCGGCCGTTGCGTCGGTGGCTTCTGTAACCGGTGTTCCGGCTGAATCAGACGCCTCGTCGTCCGCGGCAGCAGCATCTTCGGTGTCGCCTGTGGCGTCAGCGGTTGCGTCGGTCGCTTCTTTTTCATCAGAAGCTTCGGGCGCGGCTGCCGCGCTCGCACCTGCTTCGTCAGCGGCCGATGCCTCAGGGGCCGACGCGGCTTCTGCATCGGCGGCGGCCGCCGGTTCGTCTGATGCCTCTTGTGCTTCTGCACGGGCGGCGTCTTCGCTGGTAGCTTCGGGCGCTTCCTCGGCCGCGGGTGCAGCCTCGGTGCGTTCGGCTTCATCGGCCGTCGGTTCGTCGGCTTCGTCGGACGGCGCCGGCGCCTCTGTCTCGGGCGCGGCCTCCGTCTCGGCTGTCGCTTCGGCGGATGGCTCGGGCGTGGACGCCTCGGACGCCTCCTCAGGCGGTGCGGCGTCTGCTTCAGTCGACGTATCGGCGGGGGCGCCGTCTCCAGCGGCTACCGCAGCGGAGGACGTGGCATCAGCGGGCGGCTCCTCGGACGGCTCTTCGTCCGCCGTGTCCGCCGGCGCTTCGGCTTTCGCCGACGGCTCGTCTGCAGCCTCGGCAACGGGCGGTTCCGGTTCCTCCTCTTCTTCGATGGAGGCTACGGCTTCTTGGTCGGCCGTGTCTTCGTCTTTGCTGCGCAGCTCGCGAATCCGCTCGGCCGCTTCGGCATCATCGGCGTATTCTTCGCGGAGCCGCAGGTAGGCTTCCTCATCCACAATCGAGGCGTTCAGCCCTTTGCCTTTGAGGGCGTCCTCGTACCCTTCTTCCTCAAGAAACGCGACGATGCGCTCCTCTTTGACATTCAGCTCGCGGAGGACCTTGAAAAGGCGCTTCTTCTTAAATTTCGTCTCAGTCGTCGCCATGCAATCGGTATTGTGTTACTCAATAGAGGTACTGCTGGGCCTTGCTTGAAAACCCTCCGCGGGCTTACCCACACGCTGACTTTCCAAACAGGGCTTAAAAGAAGCGGTTAATCATCACGAATGAGAGGTCTCCTCCCGCACTGCATCCTCGTCGGATGCACTGCCGTCTGTGTCTTCGGTATCGTCGATGGTGTCGGCGGCCTCATCGGCCGCGTCATCAGTTGATGCAGCGGCCGCCGGCGTGTCGCCTGATTCTTCCGTGGCCACCGGCGCGTCTTCGCTCGTTTCGTCTTCCGTCGTTTCGTTCTCGGCCACCGTGTCTTCAGGCGCTGTGTCTTCAGGCGCTGTGTCTTCAGGCGCTGTGTCCTCGGTCGCTGTGTCCTCGGTCGCTTCGTCTTCGGTCGCCTCAGCTGCTTCAGCGCCCTGCTCCACAACGAACCGGCCCCGTTCGAGCGACTCTGCCAGGCTCGGGCCGCGTTCAAACTCTCGTTCAATAGTATCTAACACGTGCTCAGCGGTTTCACGATCCATGTCGGCGCGGCGTCCAAGCGCGGGCGCCGAGAGCTCCAGCACGGCCTTGGCCGTATCGCACCCAATCATTTTGAGCTTCTCGATGGTGTCCATCGACAGCTCGTCGGCAAACTCTTCAATGTTGATGTCTTCTTCGTCGGGCGGAATCTCGCGGTATACGTCGATCTCGTAGCCCGTCAGCTTGCCCGCAAGCTTGATGTTTACGCCGCGGCGGCCAATGGCTTGGCTCACCTCGTCGGCGGGCACCTCTGCGCGGGCCCGCGGCGGGTTGGCGTCTTGCTTCAGGGTTACGCGCGTCGGGTTGGCCGGCGACAACGCCCGGGTAATGAGCGTCCGCGGGTCGTCCGACCACTCCATCACGTCGATGTTTTCGTCGGACAGCTCGCGCACCACGGCGTGAATGCGCACGCCCTTCACGCCAACGCATGCGCCCACCGGGTCCACGCGCTCGTCATGACTCGTCACGGCCACCTTGGCGCGGTCGCCCGGTATGCGGGCCACGCGCTTAATCTCCACAATGCTGTCGTATACCTCGGGCACTTCAAGCTCGAAGAGCCGCTCGATGAAGACGTCTGCCGTGCGGCTGACCACAACCTGCGGGTCGCTGCCCGCGTCGCGCATCACCTCTTTCACCACCGTCCGCAGCATGTCGCCCTTGCGGTAGTGGTCGTCGGGAATTTGCTCCTGCCGCGGCAGCACCATCTCGACGCCCTCGTGCATCAGGAGCACCTCGTGGCGCCGCACCTGATAGATCTCGCCGACCACAATCTCGCCGATCAGCTCGGAATACTCCTCGTAAATCTGTTCCTTCTCGATGTCGCGGATGCGCTGCTGAAACGTCTGCTGCGCCGTCATGACGGCACGACGCCCAAAGTTGGTGATGTCGAGCGAGCTTGCCACTTCCTCGCCCACCTCAAAGTCTTCGTCGACCTTCCTGGCATCCGTGAGGCGGATTTCGGTGACGGGATCTTCGACCTCCCAATCGCCCACCACCTCTTGGATGTGCAAAATTTGGATGTCGCCCTGGTTGGGGTTGAAGATGATCTCGAAGGCCTCATCTGCACCGTAGCGCTTGCGGATCATTGCACGAATCACATCCTCGACAATGATCTGCAGCGTGTCGCGGTCAATATCCTTGACCTGAGCGATTTCCCCAAAGGAGGAAACAAGGTCTTCGCTTTGCATAATGAGCGTGGTTCGTTCGGAAAGCGTGAGCGCGGCGCGCTGGGAGCGGGCCGTCGTCTACCAGGGCAGTTCTATTTTGGCACGGGCGATGGCATCGTATGGTACGGTTTCGCGCGTTTCATCGGGATGCTCGATGACGACCGCTTCGTCGGTGGCATCGATCAGCGTGACGACTTCGTACTGCGTCCCGCGTCCATCATCCAGGTCGTACTTAACGCGGAGCGACCGTCCCACGTTCTTCTTGTACTGGCGCGGCATGGTAAGCGGCCGCTTGATGCCGGGCGACGAGACGTCGAGCGTGTAGCCGCCTTGCACCACCTCCTCAACCTCCAGCAGAAAGCCAAGCTCGCGGCTGATGGTTGCGAGGTTGTCGTGGCCGATGCCCGCGTCGCCATCCACGTACACTTCCACCACGCGCGTGCCGCGATGGCCGCGCACGTTCACGTCAACCAAAAAGTAGTCGGTGCCGGCGATAAGCTCTTCCGCCAACTGGCGGATGCGCTCGGGCAGGGGCTGCGCCGGGGCGTTGGCTTCAGTCATACAACGGTTGGTGCTATGCAGCAGGTGCTTCAGCGGTTGGTTGTTGCAGGTGGCGATCCATCGGAGCGCTACGATCTATAGCTACAAAACGCCCGACCCCCAAAGCGGGACGAGCGTTTCCGTACCGGATGCCTGTCGGGGGCATCCTTCGTCCGTGTAGGCAAGGCGCCCATTCAGGCGCTTGCTTTGTCCATCATCACGCAACGCCAGGCCACATCCGATGTTTCTCTGTAGCGCTGTGTTAACGGTTTCTGGATGGAAGGGGAGCGCCGCCCCCTTCACGGCGCGTCGGTGGTGTCGGCCGGCGGGGCGTGCAGCGATTCGATGGACTGGCGGGCGTCGCGGAGTTCGTCTTGCAGCGACATCGTAAGCTGCTGGGCGGCCGGAAGATACGGGGCCACGGCGTTCCACGTGGTAGGCAAGGCGTGGGCCACGGGGCGATACAGCTGCGAGCGGGCACGGACCTCGGCGGAAGGTACGCCCACGTGGTGAAGCACGAAAAAGAGCACGCTGAGCATCAGCGCGGCTTTGGCGGCCCCAAAGAGGCCGCCCGACAACCGATTCACGATGGTCAGCTTCAGCGCATCGAGGGTCTTTTCGAGCAGGTGCGCCAGCGCATACGTGATGATGAGCGCGCCGACGAAGGCCAGCACAAAACCGACGAGCGGCTCGGCCGCTGCGGCAAGGTTTAGGCTGTCGCCCACGGCGCGGCCGACGGGATGCATAAACGCGGCGCCCACAAGAAATGCGAGCCCCCAGCTCAGTAGTCCCGCCACCTGGCGCACCGCGCCGGCCTGCACGCCCCGAGCCAGTCCGATGGCAAGGACGGCTCCAATGAACCAGTCGATGGCCGTGAGGCTTCCTACATCCATGGCGATCGCTTAGCTGAGCAACTCTTTCGCCACCTGCTGCACCCGGCCGCCGTCCACGCGGCCCTTCAGGTCGCTCATGGCGCGGCCCATCACCGGGCCCATGTCGGCCATGGAGGAGGCCCCCACCGCGTCAATGACTTCCTGCACGTGGCCGCGCAGCTCCTCCTCGGTCATGGGCGCCGGCAGGTAGTCCTGCAGCACGTCCAGCTCCTCCTGCTCTTTGGCCACGAGATCCGAGCGGCCGGCTTCTTCGTACTGCGCAATGGCTTCCTTGCGCTGCTTGGCTTCTTTGCGAACCACCGCCAGGGCCTCCTGATCGCTCAGGTCCTCGCCGGCATCAATGGCTTTGTTCTTGAGCGCGCTGCGGAGCTGCCGGATGGTGCGCAGGCGCACCTTGTCCTTGGCGCGCATGGCATCTTTCAGGTCGTTGGTGAGGCGGTCGGCAAGGGATTCGGCCATAGGAAGCAACAAAAGCTAACGGGAGACAAATGGACGTGCGCTCTACTGCTGGGCCCGGTGGGGCGTTCCGGCACCGTCCGTGGCGTGCGCGTCCAGCAGGGCGGCCGATCGTTTGCGCACGACGGCGGCGCTTGGCGCGTCCAACAGCGAGGGGAGAAGCGCGCGGGCGGCGCGGTAGGAGAGGCCGCGGAGGTGGCGCTTCACAGCGGGCACGCGGGTCGGCGACATGCTTAGCGTATCGACGCCCATCCCCACCAAGGCCGGAAGTGCCGTGGGCTCGTGTGCCAGCTCGCCGCAAACGCTCACCTCGATGGACGCGTCGTGCGCGGCCGTGGTGGCGGCCTCCATGAGCCGCAGCACCGCGGGATGCAAGGCGTCGTACCGATCGGCCACGCGCGGATTGCCCCGATCGACCGCCAAGGTGTACTGGGTCAGGTCGTTCGTGCCGATGGAAAAGAAGTCGGCGTGTGCTGCAAATGCGCTGGCTTGCACAGCCACGGCGGGCACTTCCACCATCAGCCCCACGGGCAGGTCCGGGTCGTGCGCCACCCCGTCGGCGTCCAGCGATGCGGCGGCGGTTGCTACGGCGTCTTGCACGCGCTCCACCTCTTCCAGGTGGGCCACCATGGGCAGCAAAAGGCGGAGCGCCCCGTGCCGGTTGGCGCGCAGTACGGCCCGCAGTTGACGCTGCATCAGCGCGGGCCGGTCGAGCAGGATGCGAAGCCCGCGCCACCCCAAAAACGGATTTGCCTCGGCGCGGCTCGCCGTCACCAGCTTGTCGCCGCCAATGTCCAGCAGCCGAATCGTCGCGGGCGCTGGATGTGCGGCCTCCGCGATGCGCCGAAACGCCTGGTATTGCGCATCTTCGGTTACGCTGAGCGGTTGCTGGCTCACAAACAGCATCTCGGTGCGCACCAGCCCGATGCCCGCGGCCCCCACGCGGTCGAGAAGCTCCAGCTCTTCCAAAAACTCGATGTTGGCCTGCAGCACCACCCGGCGCCCGTCGGTTGTTTCGGCGGGTTGCTGCGCCTGTTCGCGCTGGGCCTCTTGTACGGCCGCACGGTGGGCCTTCCGCGCCTCGTAGTACCGCCGCGCTGTAGGGGTTGGCTCCACCACCAGCTGCCCCTCGCCTCCGTCCAGAATAAGCGGCGCATCGGCGGCCACGCGGTCGAGGGCCTGATCGACGACCAGCACCGGCACGCCCAGCGCCCGCGCAATGATTGCAACGTGCGAGGTGGCCGCCCCCTGCGCCAGCACGTACCCGCGCGCATCCTGCTGATTGAACCGGACGATGTCGGAGGGCGTGAGCTGCTCGGCCAGCACGATAGCGCCCGGAGGGGGCGACGGCCCGTCGCTTCGTTGCGAGAGGGCGTGCAACAGGCGTTTTTCCACATCCGCGAGGTCGTCCGATCGCTCGCGCACGTGTGGCGTGGCGCGCTCCTCCAGGCGCTCCCGGTGCGCGCGCATCACGGACCGAATGGCTGTATGTGCGCTTTCGTGCTGCTCGCGAATCCGGCCCCGCACCTGCTCCGTGAGCGCGTCGTCCGATAGGATCATCCGGTGCGCGCGCAGGATCGAAGCGCTGTCGGCCCCAAGCGTCTCCTGCGCCGTGGCGATGGTTTCGTCCAGCGTCGTGCGGGCCTGCGCGAGCGCCGCGGCAAAGGTGGCCAGCTCATCGTCTACGGCGTCTGAGGGAATGGTTTGCCGCGCAGCAGAGGCCGCCGCCGGCGCGTAGACGTACGCCGGCCCGGCCGCCAGGCCCGGCGCCAACACCTGCCCCGTCAGTACGTCTCGTCCCAGCGATGCCCTCGCCGGGGGCGCGTCGTAATCACTCATGGATCGATGGCCTCCCCAAACCCGTCGTCGAACAAGTGCGCCAGCGCATCGGCTGCTTCTTCCTCATCGGGCCCGTCGGCCACCAACGTGAGCGTAGCGCCCTGCTCGGCCGCCAGCGTCATGACCCCAATCACGCTCTTGGCGTTGATCTCGTAGCCATCGCGGCGCAACACCAGGTCGGACGCAAACTTGGAGGCGGTGCGCACCACCATCGACGCCGGCCGCGTGTGCAGCCCGGCATTGTTTCGAACCGTGAGCTCGCGCGTGGTCATGGACACGGGAAGGCTGGTGAGACGGGCTACTCGGTAATCCCTTCGGCTGCTAAAGTTCGCTGTGGGGCACGGTTGCCTTCAACCCATCGTCAGTGGGTCCGCTCGCGCAGCTGATTGACGAGCCCACGCAGATGAGTGGCAGCGGGCCCGTCGGGCAAAGCGGACAAGTGACGGAGGGCCGCTTCGCTGTAGCGGTGCACGGCCTCGCGGGCGGCGGTAAATACGTCCAACGCCTCCATACGGGCGCGGGCCTCGGGGATGCGTTCCGGCGCAAACCCGCCGTCCAGTCCCCTCATAAACCAGGCCCGATCGTCACCTTCCGCACGTTCCAGCGCGGTGAGGGTGATGTAGGTGCGTTTGCCCACGCGCAGGTCGCCCCCCACGGCCTTTCCCCAGGCATCGTCCTGCGCCACAACGTCCAGGAGGTCGTCCTGAATTTGGAAGGCGCGCCCCAGTGCCTTTCCGGCCCGATGCAGCGATTCAACGGTGGGCTCTTCCGCCCCTCCCATGAGGCCGCCAATGGCCAGGCAAGCGCCCAGCAGTGCGCCGGTTTTGCCATCGATCATGTCGAGGTACGCAGCCACCGACACCTCTCGCTGCGTCTCGAAGTCGGCATCCAGCGCCTGACCGCGACACAGCTCGGACACCATGGTGTGGTACCGGGTGAGGCTTTTGGAGACGGCTTCCGCAGGCCCCTGCGTGAGCAGCTCGTACGACAGCCCCATCAGACGGTCGCCCACCAGAATGGCAGTGCCTTCGTCCCATGCTTCGTGGACCGTTGCGCGGCCCCGGCGCTCGGGCGCGTCGTCCATGATGTCGTCGTGGACGAGCGTGAAGTTGTGAAAGACCTCAACCGCCAGGGCAGCCTCCCAGGCGTCCTCTACCGCACCCCCCGTCGCCTCGGCCGCCAGCAGCACGAGCAGCGGCCGCACGCGCTTGCCGCCGCCCGTCAGCACGTAGTGGGCCGGCGCGTAGAGCACGGCGGGCTCGCGATCATGAACGAGCGTCGCGAGGGCATCGTCAATCTGTTGGCGGAGCGCCACGAGGCGCGGGGCATCAAACATGGACCAGAGAGCCGAAAGCAGAGAAGCGGGTGCGTCTACGCAGCCTCTAAGGCCGCCGTGATGCGGTCGTAGATATCCTCGATGCCGCCGACACCGTCGACGGTGACGAGCGTGCCGCGCGCTTCGTAGTAGGCCTCCAACGGTGCGGTTTCCTCACGGTAGACCGCCAGGCGGTTGCGCACGGTCGCGGGCTTGTCGTCATCCCGCTGAATAATGTGGGCCGGGTCTACGTCATCCGGCGGCGGGTTATGCTCCAGGTGGTACGTGTCGCCGGTTTTCGTGTGCACGCGGCGCTTCGACAACCGGTCGACAATCACGTCGTCGGGCACTTCGAGGCTAATCACGACGTCGATGGGCGCATCGTGGGCCGCTCCAAATTCTGTCAGCCACTCGGCCTGCTGCGTGGTACGCGGGTAGCCGTCCAGCACGAAGTCGTCGTAGCCTTCATCAGCGATCGCGCCTTCGGCCAACTTCCGCACGACGCTGTCGGGGACAAGCTCGCCTTTTTCAACGTACGCCTTCGCCTCTTTGCCCACGGGCGTCTCGTTTTTCATGGCCGACCGGATGATGTCGCCAGTCGAGATTTGGGTATAGCCTTCGCGTTCTTCGAGCAGACGGGCTTGCGTGCCTTTGCCCGCGCCGGGCGGGCCAAACAGAATGATGCGCATAGAGCAAGTGCGTGGTGCGTCAGTTATGTTAGCGGATTATATTCGTCGAGCGTAGCCTGAACCGAAGGATCTTCGAGTGCGCGCGCCAGCACCTCACGGAGCACGAGCCCAACCGCGGCACTGCCCAGCGCGCGGGCCCCGGCGCGCACCCAGCTCGTTGAGGCGGGCGCATCGCCGGTGTGTACGACCAGCGGAACGCGTTGCTGCAGGGCCGCCTCCAGCGCATCGGCCGGATCGTCGCCCGCGTCGACCGAAGCGCGCACCTCGGAGGCGAGCGCATCGAGGTATTTGTCGGTGAGCTTGGTGTAGCGACGCTGGCGGCGCCGGGCGGGGCTTCCGCCAAACAGCAGGCCCACGGCCAGCCCAGCGGCCAGTGCGCCGCCCACGCCGATCCACGGGTTGTTTATGACGGCCGCGCGCACGTCATCGCCGGTGGTGGCCACTTCATCTTGCAGCGCAGCCGTTCGCTCGCGCATGTCGGCAGCCCGCGAGCGCAGCGTCTCTTTCAGTTCTTCTTTGGTCGATCCAAGCGGCATGGGCAATACGATATGCTACGAAGGAGAGCGGCAACTACGCGTCGGTAATGGAAACATCGTCGGGGGCGGCGGTGCGCTCGGGCCGTGCGGGCGCTTCGTCGGCCGAGTCGGCCGCGGCTTTTGCCGGCGTTCCGCGCAGCTTGGCTTGCAGGCGCGTGCGCACCGGGGCAATATCGGCGGCCCGCAGCACGGCGGTGCCTACGCCCAGCAGCACCGTCACGATAAGGAATCCCCAAAACGGATGCCCCAACAGCCACCCGAGTCCCCACGCCACCGTAAGCAGCGCAAAGAGTCCGGTGAGTGCGCCCACCGCCGCCACCACGCCTTGCTGAATGGCCTGATTGATGCGGGCGTCGGCCTGTTCCTCGGCCTCGATGAGCGCCAGGTCAATACGGGCGTCGACCCATTCGCGCAGGTCTTCAACCAGCCCTTGCGTGTGGGCGGCCATGCGTTGCAGCTTCGTACCCGTGGGCCGCGCAGGCGTGCGGCGCTCCGACGGTGGCGTGTCCGGAAGACCCTCCATGGCGTGCAGGTTTCGTCGAAAGGGGTGACGGATTCATAATATAGCGGTTGGCGCCCAGACTGCAAATGAATAACGCGTCCGGAAGCCCGGCCTACCGTGCATGGCTGCGTTGGCGCCAGGTGCGCCATACCCACAGCCCCAGTAGGCCCAAGACAAGCGCGGTTACGCCGGGCACGAGCAGCGCACCAATCGTCGCGCCCACCGATCCAATCATCTCGCCGGTCGCCACCAGCGGATTGGCCAGTCCCCCGGTAGTGGCCGTCGAGCCGCCCCGCACCAGCGTGGTGGCCCCTTGCGTGAGGCCCGCCGTACCGCCGCCCGCGATGGTCGCCACCGTCCACTGCACCACCGGCGGCACGTCGCCCAGCACCGACGCCGTCAGCAGCGTGCCCGCGCCCGTGGCAAGCGGCACAGCGAGGCCATCGAGCGCATTGTCGAGCCACGGAACGTAAAACGCCACCACTTCTACCGCGGCCGCCGCGCCGAAGGCAACCGTAGCCAGCGGCGTTCCCATCCACGCCATGTTCGCCGAGAGGTCCAACACACCCGCCTGTGCCGCCACATTCGCCCCAAGAAGCGGCACGAACACACGAAACCCACTGGCCGCGCTCAGCCCAATGCCCATCAGCACACCGAGAATAATTTCAGCAGAAGCTGTCATTGCAAAGGATTGTTCAACACCAAACGATAGCGCAAATGCAGGGCGAATAATTTTTCGGCGTCGCCCGCGGCACTTTTGTTGCTCTAACGTGTTACGTTACTGAAGTAATATAAAACATAATAATTAGCACCTGTAGTCGCGCGCTGCCCACTTTATTTCATCCTGCTACGTGCCTTATGCCAAACGCTGCCGAGTCGCCCTCCGCTGTCTCTCGCCCGCTCGAAATGGACCGCTACCCGATGCGCCTCTGGGCCAAAGCCAAACGCTTGGGTACATGGGACCCTGCTGCCATCGATCTGTTGCAAGATCGCGCCGACTGGCAGCAAATGTCTGACCGCGAGCAAGACCTATTGCTCCGCCTCACCACCCAATTCATGGGCGGCGAAGAATCGGTTACCCACGACCTCTTGCCGCTGCTTCATTGGACCGGCGCCCAGGGCTGGATCGAAGACGAAATGTTTTTGACGAGCTACTTGTGGGAAGAGGCCAAGCACGTGGAGGCCTTTCACCGCCTTGTGCAGGACGTGATGACGCCCCCGACCGATCCGTCGCAGTATTTCACGACGGCCTACGAGACGCTGTTCTTCGAGGAATTGCCCGCGGCCATGGAGGCGCTGCACGATGATCCTTCGCCTGCCACCGTCGCCCGCGCCGCGGTAACGTACCAGATTATTGTGGAAGGGGTGCTGGCGGAAACTGGCTACACGGCGTATTACAGCGTGCTCGACACGCACGACCTGATGCCCGGCGTGCGCGCTATCGTACGAAACATTCAGCAAGACGAGTCGCGCCACATCGGCTACGGCGTCTACCTGCTCTCGCGGCTGCTGGCAACGCACGGCACGCCGGTGCGCGCGGCCATCGACGAGCGGCTGGAAGCCCTCCTCCCGCTCATTATCGACCACATCACCGCTACGCTCGCCCCCTACGGCGACGACGTGCCCTTTGGCATTAGCGCCGAGGCGTTTGTGGACATCGGGATGGCACAGTTTGAAAAGCGCGCCGCGCGCCTGAACGTTGCGGAGGAAAAATCCCTCGACGAGATCGTGTACGCGCGCGAGGCGTCGGCCCCTACAGATGCTGGTACCGTCGCGGCTACGCTGCCGTCAACCGAGGAGGAGGCCAAGCGGAATGCGTAGCGCCCCCGCGCGGCCATCGAACATTGCCGTTTGGGGCCGTGTACGAGACGGTCCATGGCCTTTTTCACTCAGCGGCTCCGGTGCCCATGACGCACACGCATGATCACGCGCACACCTCCGGCGGCCACGCGCACGACGTGGGCGATGTGGGCACCACCCGCCTGGTCCTGGCCCTGGTGTTCAACCTGGCCATCACCCTTGCGGAGTTTATCGCGGGCCTCGTGGCGGGCAGCCTCAGCCTGATGGCCGACGCGGCCCACAACCTGAGCGATACGCTGTCGATGGGCACCTCCCTCGTGGCCCGCCGCGTTGCCACCCGCGCCGCCGACCGCCGCCGCACGTTTGGTTACGAGCGGGCCGAGCTCATCGGGGCGTTCATCAACCTCCTCACCCTCATCCTGATTGCGCTGTACCTGCTCGTTGAGGCGGTGCAGCGCTACCTGAACCCTTCGCCCGTTGACGGCACGCTCATGATTTGGGTGGGCCTCGCCACGCTGGTGGGCAACGTGGCCACGGCCGCGGTGCTCTACAAGCCGTCGCACGACAGCCTCAACATCAAGAGCACTTTCGTCCATATTGTGGCCGACGCGCTGGGGTCGGTAGCGGTTGTGGTCGGTGGCGTGCTCATCATGCAGTACGGTTGGACGCTCATCGACCCCCTGCTCACGGCAGCGCTCGCCTGCTACATCCTGGGGCACAGCTACAGCCTCTTGAAGCAAACCATCCGCATCCTCATGGAGAGCGCCCCGGCGGGGTTCGACTTCAACGGCCTCGTGGCAACCATGGAGGCCGTTGGCGGCGTGTGTGACGTGCACCACGTGCATGTGTGGCAGCTCGACGAGCATCGCACGGCCTGCGAGGCCCATGTCGTCATCGAAAAGCACGACCTGTCGGCCATGGAACAGATCAAACAGCAACTCAAACAGCAGATGAACGACGCCCACGGCATTGAGCATGCCACGCTGGAGTTCGAGTTTGAGCCTTGTGGCAACGCCCGGCGCGTGGCCCGCTCGGCCCACGTGCATGCATAGCGCCTGACAGTAGGCGCGCTCTTTCGTGTTTTCTAACAGACACAATGCGTGCGCCTTTGTATACTACTGGTTGTATGCCTCCCTTGCGTGGCCCTCGCGCCCTACGCAGACCTGTCTTTCCGATCAATAGCAACCGACATGAGCGATACATCCGACACGACCTACACCCACATCGAGCCCCCCGCCAACGGCGAAAAGATCACGAAAGAAGGCGGCACGCTGCAGGTGCCCGACCGCCCCATGATCCCGTTCATTGAAGGCGACGGCATCGGCGTCGACATCTGGCCGGCGGCGCAGACGGTTTTCGACGCTGCCGTGGAGCACGCCTACGGCGGCGACCGCGAAATTGTGTGGTTTGAGGTGTTTGCGGGCGAGAAGGCCCAGAAAAAGTACGGCGAGTGGCTGCCCGAGGATACGTTGGCCGCCATCCGGGAATACCTCGTGGCCATTAAGGGCCCGCTCACCACGCCCGTCGGCGGCGGCATTCGGTCGCTCAACGTGGCCCTGCGGCAGCAGCTTGACCTGTTTGCCTGTGTGCGCCCCGTGCGCTACTTCGACGGCGTCCCCTCGCAGGTAAAGGAGCCGGAAAAGGTCGACATGACGATCTTCCGGGAAAACTCCGAAGACATTTACGCCGGGATTGAGTACCGCGCCGGCACCCCCGAGGCCAAAAAGCTCATCGACTTCCTGCAAGACGAGCTGGGCGCCACAACCATCCGCTTCCCCGAAACGAGCGGCATTGGCATCAAGCCGATCAGCGAAGAAGGCACCAAGCGGCTGGTGCGCTCGGCCATCGACTATGCCATTGAGCGCGGCGACGACAGCGTGACGCTCGTGCACAAGGGCAACATCATGAAGTTCACCGAGGGCTCCTTCCGCGACTGGGGCTACGAGGTGGCCAAGGAAGACTACGGGGCCGAAGCCCTCGACGGCGGCCCGTGGCAGGTGATTACGCTCGACGATGGCCGCGAGATTGTGGTGAAGGACGTCATCGCCGATGCGTTCTTGCAGCAGATCATCCTGCGGCCCGAGGAATACGACATCATCGCCACGATGAACCTGAACGGCGACTACATCTCCGACGCGCTGGCCGCGCAAGTAGGCGGCATTGGCATTGCCCCGGGCGCCAACATCAACTACAACAGCGGGCAATCCATCTTTGAGGCAACGCACGGCACCGCGCCGAAGTACGCCGGCCAGGACAAGGTGAACCCCTCGTCCATCATCCTGTCGGGCGAGATGATGTTCCGCTACATGGGCTGGAACGAGGCTGCCGACCTGATTGTGGACGCCCTGGAGGAGACGATCCGCCAGAAGCGGGTGACGTACGACTTTGAGCGCGCGATGGACGATGCGACGCTGCTCTCCACGAGCGAATTTGGCGATGCGATCGTCGAAAACATGTAATCGCAACGCACAGATCGAAGCCGCGCGTTACGTGCGGCCCTGCAGCAGCCGGGATGCTTCCGCGTCTCGGCTGTTTTCTTTGGATGCTGCCCGGAACGGTAGCGGCCCGGCGCCTTAGCCATCAGGGGTTTAAACCGAACCTATCCTTACCAATCTGTTGCAGGGCGGCTGTTGCGCTTGTATGCCGCGTGTGGTACGCTACCGTTCCCCGGCACTTCATGACACCTACCCACTGAAGCTCCCGGGCCATGCGTACGCTCATCGTTTGTCTCCTCATCGGCGCCACCGCCGGCGCCGTTCACTCTGTGGATCCGCTCCGTGTAGGCCACTTCTCGGCCGCTGACACCACCGGCATGCTCCCCCACGGCTGGGAGTCGCTTGCCTTTACGTCCATCGACCAGGCGACGGACTACCGGCTGGTGCGCCTCGATTCGCAGCGGGTGGTGCGGGCACAAAGCGCGGGCGGCGCGTCGGGGCTCGTCACCCGTCGCACCGTCGATCCATCGGCCTACCCGGTGCTGGAATGGTCGTGGCGCGCAGAAAGCGTCGTGGAAGCGGCCGATGCCACCCGCAAGGCCACCGACGACTATGCGGCCCGGCTCTACCTGCTGTTCGACTACACACCCAGCGGCCTCGGGGCCCGCCTCAAACTGGGCGCGCTGCGCGCTTTGGGGTACGACGAAATTCCAGCGCGGGCCCTGTGCTACATCTGGGCCACCCGCGCACCGAAGGGCCAATTTCTGCCGAGTCCGTACACCGACTGGGTGATGATGCTTCCGGTAGAGAGCGGCCCGCAGCACACCGGCACGTGGCGCACGTACCGCCGCAACATCGTCGCCGATTACCGCGCGGCCTTCGGGGGCGACGGCCCGGTGCCGCCCATCAACGGCGTCGCGCTCATGACCGACACCGACAACACCGGCGGCACAGCAACGACTTATTACGGCGACATTGTCTTCCACAACGGGACTTTGTAGCTTCACACACTATCGGCAACATGGCTTAGAGTGACCACCGTGCACTGCCCACCGGAGGGTGGGCCTTTCAATACCAAATGGGCACGATCTTCAGTTAAGGCGCACGGGGGCTTGTGCTAAGAAAACATGCGGGTACTTATCTTGGGAAGCCGTAACGGCCACGAAGCGGTCGTTACGGTCGATGCGACGAAGCTGGTGCAGGACCTACTGGGTGAACATTGACGCACTGTGAAGTGTGTCGCTAAGACGATTCGGCAAGCACTTCTCTACGCCCCTTCTGCCCGCCGCCTCTGTTCCAAGAGGAGGGTGCGCCTAAGAAGACGGAGCGATCTGATGATCAATCCTCATTAATTGACGCTCGCCCAACAGCTTCTTGGGCATTCACATGCCCCCTCATCCGGTGGGCAGAAAATTCTAATATAGAAGCGAACGCTGAGAAGGTATGTTTTTTGTTGTAGTTTATTGTAAACTGGAAGCGACAATCCCGTACGCTGATGATTGCTACCCACTTGCTGCCCATGCATCGGTCCGGTGCTTGAGCGGGTATCGGCCAGCACCTATGCTCCTTGTATTCAAAACCCCTACGTTGCAGCTGTAGCGGAAGCATTACCCCAATGCTCCAGCAACGCATACGACACCGCTAGCACGCCGCGTGGCCATCGGTGTGGGCACAGTTAATCGCACCCAGAAGCAGCCAGTCGCACCCAGATGCGGGCTTAACCAGCGGCCACAAGTTTTCTACCCAAACGCACAAGCCAATGGCTACACAGCACGATTCGAGTACGCCCCATCCCAACCATTCAAGTGAAAGCGCATCCTCCACAAAACCCTGGAAGCAGCTGTGCGAAATGCTTGGCGCGGATTCGCCTGATGCAGTAGTCACCAAGGTGCGCATGCTACGCGCTCAAACAAACGTGCCGGACCCCGAGGCCCCCCACGCCTCTTCCGATGGCCTGGTGAGCGTATACGACGTTGAGGAAGTGTTGCAACGAATGCAGCACAAGCTCGAAACGCTCCGCGATCGCAATGCGGCCCTATTAGAGCGCCTGGAAGCTGAGGGCAGTGCATCCGAGATGGATACGCTTCACGTTGAGGTCAACCAACTGATGGACAACCTTGACGTGAATAGCCTGGAGGAAGTGCAAGCACGTGTTGAGAGCCTGCAAAGACAAGTTGAGACTCTGTATGATGAAAAAGAGCGCCTTGCAGCAGCTGGCTGGTCGAGCACCGAAGAGGCCCTGGACGAGATCCATGCGCTGCAGGAACGTCTAAACGAAGCCGAACAGACACAGCAGGCCCTGCGCGAGCGTGTAGACCGGCTGACGAAAGAACGCGCAACCCTAAAAGAGCAAGTAGATACATTACGCGAAGAGCGAGATGCGCTGCGCACGCGCTCCATTGATAAAGAGACCCGCGCCCTCCTCGACGCCACCACGTCTGTCCTTGGGATACGCACGCCCGAGGAGGCACGTAACCTAGCCCAGAAGGTGCGAGGCATGCAACGCCACCTTGATGACCTGCTGGCCGCAAAGGAGCAGATCACCGCGGAGGTAGGCGTCGACACAGCCGACGACCTGCTCGACATGATTACAAACATGGAGCAGCAGCTCGTAGACCTTTACGAGCAGCGCGACCAAGGGGACGCGACGCTTCCAAAGGTTATAGAGGACACTCTTGGCGTGTCGAATGCGGCAGAGGTCGACGCTCTCGCCCAAACGGTGCGACGCATGTCCGATAACCTGCACGTCCTTTCCAATCACAAGAAGCATCTCTCCAATGAAACCGGCTTAGAAGACGCCGACGACATACTTACCATGATACAAAGCCTGGAAGAGCAGCTCGCTGCTCTTTATGAGGAGCGAGAGGCAGATCTGGAGGCTTCGTCAGCCGCGTCTGATGCCGTTCTTGAGGAAATACAGCACATCCTGGGTGCACATACGCCCGACGAAGCGCGCGCGCTGCGCGAGCAGCTGCACCGCATGGGTACGCACATTCACGCGCTGTTGGAAACACCAGAACCTGCTGCAACCCATGAATCTTCTTCTCACGCACCGACCATGCGGGCGCTCATCGATACGATGGAGGAGCAACTGGTGGACTTGTACCTGACAGTGGATGAAGAGGAGAATGATGCGCTGGAGAATGATGCGCTAGACAATCCCCCTTCCTCTACAGCAGTTACGGACGAAGTTCATGAAATCCTTGGGGTTACGACCCCAGAGCAGGCGCGCGAATTGGAAGCTTTGGTGCACAATGTTACAGCCCGGATGGAGCACCTCGCGCAAGAGCAGGAAAAACTGCAGCATCATAACATCAGTGACGTGGATGCTGCGCTTGCTATGATCGATAGCATGGAAGAGCAACTGGTAGATTTATACAGGAACATAGATCGTTCGGAAGCCTCCTCCGGGGCGACTCCAGCATCTGCGCTTGTGTTAGACGACGCCCCGGAGGTTGCTGAAGCCCTGAACCACCTTGGCAAGCGGTTGGGAGCCCCTCCTGCACAGGCATCAACGCTCATGGCGGGCATTCAGGCGCTCAGCAACCACACCAACACCTTGCTGGATGCAGGCAACGCTTCGCTGCAGCGCGATGGGCAACCACCGGCCGAGCAGCTGGACGACCTTATCGACCGCACCAGCGACCGTCTTCGCGCGCTGAAAGATGAGCGCAACACCCTTCGCAAGGCGAAGCGCCACCTCCACCACATACGAGAAGCGCTGAACGTGAGCACCGCCAAAGACGCGTCGCAGCTCTCAAAACAGGTGCTGCGCATGAAGGAGCAGCTAGACATTCTGCAAACCGAGCAAGAACGCCTGGAAGAACTCGGCGTCCGCTCGGTGGCTGATGCCATCGACATGGTAAACAGCATGCAACAGCAGCTGCAAGAAATGTACATGGACAAAGAAAATGTGCAGCGGCGCGTTGACAGACACGACATGGGCCAAGATAACTTCGAGCAGCTTGAGGCGTTCTACGCGGAACAAGAGCTGCTAGAACGCGAAATCGGCGTCTCGTCGGCCGATGCCATTGTTGAGATGGTCCAGGGGCTTTCTACTCAGCTCATGGAGGTGTACTCCATGACTGAAGGCCGTCCGTATGACGAGTGGACGACGGGCGATGACGGCGAGAGCCTCAACGACGAAGACACCGAGCTCATGATGCAAAGCATGCAAGAGCAGCTTGATGCCTTTTACGAAGCAAAAGAACTGCTCTTTGCGAAAGGCATGACCAGCATTGACGAAGCCGTTGCAGAAATTGAAACCCTCGAACGACGCATCCAACAGCTTCAGCGCGAACAGGGTACGTACCAGCTGTGGCTGCGGCGGATAGAAAGCATCATTGGAACCGATGACCTTGATAAATTGGTGAGCCGGGTGCGGCTGCTTAAGGAGCGTGCTTTGAAGGACGCAGGATCATCAACAGACGCTTCGGGCACGCAACGCAACGCGTCCGGTGACGGCACGGGCTTCGTCTTCCAGGCCGCCCCGCAGTTTGCCGAACGTGCAACGCTTGAGCAGCTCGACGCCCTCGACAGCACGGCCCTAGACGCACTTCCCTATGGGGTCATTAAGTTGAGCGATCAAGGACGCATACAGTTTGTCAACGAGAACGCTCTTTCGCTCCCTGGTTTAAAAGAGGCGGACAACCAGACGACGCTGACAGGTAAAAACTTTTTTGATGACCTCGCCCCAAGCACCAAAAACAGTTTATTCCTGGGGCGCTTCAAAAAAGGAGTTCAACAAAAGGCAATGGACGCATGCTTCCCGTACACGTTCATCAGCCCCGGACGCGCACCGGTCGTTCTTACCGTGCACCTGTACCGTTCGAGCGATGAAAGAGCCAACTGGCTGCTGTTCGAAGCTATGTAGCGTTGCCTCGCACTATGGCCTCTGTATGGGTGCTTTATTCATGTAAGATGTAATTTATTTCAAAGAGCCCACGCGCCCTCGCAACGCACCGTCAGACCCTTGCCTCGTTTGGGACTCAAATGCCGGTTGGAAATTGCGGCATATGCCCCAGAAACCGCTGTAGGCATACAGCGGAACAGAACAACACCTAGACACCGGCAGCGCACGTTCTTGCATCCCCATGCTGGCACAGTTTTGGATCATATAATATTGCGTGAAGCCATGCCATCTTAACGTCGGTGCGATCATATGTCCACGCAAAGTCTGTACAGCTTTCTCAAAGATAAAGGATTTTCTCCTCAACAAACAAAGGAGTCTACAGCCTCTGGGGGCGAATCTCCCGCTGAGCGACGCGCAGCTCGTCCGCCGTCTTCAAAGCATGCCTCCGAGGAAGACCGGTCCGGCCCCCGCCCCCTTGTTACCTTTGATAGCCCAAACATAACAAAAACCTTTCGCCAAGCCAGCGAGGAGCAACTCCATGCAGCCGATTTCGGCATTGTGAGGGTTGACAACGAAGGCATCGTTTCGTTTTACAATCAGTACGAATCGGATCTCGCGGGCATCGAACCGGAAGAGGCGCACGGTAAAAACTTTTTTACCGAGCTGGCCCCTTGCAGCAACAACCGTATCTTCTACGGAAGGTTTAAGGAAGGCATCCGGAGCGGCAACCTGGACAAGTCGTTTACTTACACTTTTACGTACAAGATGCGTCCAACGCTCGTTGATGTGCGCATGTGTGGCGACGCTTCAGGACGCAATTGGATCTTGATACGCAAGCGTGGCGTGTAACTGCAACATGCTTGTAGGGTCTAGCGAGCGCACACATGTCCCTTCCATCAACCTACGCGGTTTCATGTCTGCTTCCCCTCACACGGTTTCCGAGATCCTATGCCGCGAGCTTGGCGCCAAGCATCCTGACGGCGCACTGCAACAAATCCGCACGATGAAGCGCGTGCTTCGGGCGCATTACCATGTGCACAAGCGATTGCAGGCACTCGGCGTTGAACAGATCGGCGATGCGGTAGGCACCATCGCAACTTTGCGCAAGCAGATACACGCCCTGAAGGCCGATCAGAAGGAGCAAGCGCGCGAGCATCTTTCCGTTACCGGCGAGGTTATGGAGGCGCTCGATCAAATCCGCAGCATGATGTACGGAGCAGGCGCTCCAGAAAAAAAGGCTCAAGCCCCGTCCCAATCTACAACCGTTCCGGCATCAGGCATCAACAATTTGCCCCCGGAAGAGGCCCTGCGTGTGCTACAATCTGCGCTCGACGAGTTGCGGCTTGAGCTCTGGGCCGACCCCTCGAAGCCAGATGTGGATGCCGCCAACCTGAGCACAGCGGAGGACGCGGTGACGCCGGACCAAGCGCTTGAGGCGCTACGGTCGTCTTTGCGCGATCTTGCAAAGCACCGCCCCGACGTACAGAAAGAAAACGAGGTGCTTCAGAAGGAAAACGAGGCGCTCGAAGAAGAAAACGAGCAGTTGCGCTTGCGTCTGCGGGCCGTAGAGCGTACCTTTTATCAGCAGAAGCATAAGCTACAATCGATCGCGCAGCGCTTCTCCAAGTCGGAATCGTTGGGCACCTCTGTGCTCGAAGATGCCCACGAAGCTGCTTAATCGATACATACTCCCGACTCGATAGCACCTTCATCTTTCCCAGCTGTAATCATGCAAGAGCTCGCTGACCAGATGCAGCAACTTCGTAAGGATTTTGCGGCTGCTCGGAATCTACAGAGAGAGCGTTTAGGCACCATCCGAGAGGACGTACACCAGATTGGGGAAGCGGTAGAAGACCTTCTGCATACCTTTCGTGATGAGCGCATCGGGGCAGCAAACGAACTGCAGGCGCAACGTCGCGAGTATTTGAACGAGTTGCAGCAGGAAGTGAAAGCGTTGAGCAGCAGAGTGGCTGCGTCGCTTCAAACGTATCGAGATGCACGCGTTGAGGCGGCGCAAACGAACCGGGCAGATCGGGCCGAAGCGGTCAGGGAAGCACAAGCCTTCGTAGAAAACTTGCGCGTGGAGGTCCGGGACTTCATGAAAGACATGGAAGGCGAACGGAGCCAACGTAAGGAGGCCGCGGCCAACGCGCGGCGCGCGTTCTTGTCCGGCGTCCGCGTTTCGGTGCGCACCCTTCTGGCTGAAGCCCGCACCGCTCGCCACCATCAGCACACCGCTTCGCGGCCCGCCGATACGAAACAGTCCTCCGCACCCAGCAGGTCCACCGAGCCGTCGGCATCATCCGCCGCATCAGCAACGAGCCAGGATTCGTCATCGACGGCCGATGACGCAACAGCCCCGGGAGGAGCGCAAGCTACAGCATCGGAGAGTGCAGCAGCACCCTCCGCTACGGAAGACACTGCTTCTTCGAACCCGTCGGCGGCGTCCTCTGCCGATCCCAAAGACACCTCTGGGAGTACCCGTCATGAAGAATCCAGTTCGAGCCGTACCTTTGACAACCTTGCCGCCATAAAGGGTATAGGGCCCAAAATGGCGTTTCGTTTGCGCCAAGCCGGGGTTGTCACGTTCGACGACCTGGCCGACCTAACGCCTGAGGATCTCCGAGAACTCATGGATGGCTTGCCCTCCTTTGCAGATGTTGAGTCGTGGATTGAGCAGGCGAAGCTGGAAGTCCGAAAGCAGTCGTAGGTGTTTCAATCCAACGGCTGTCGAAACGCGTGTGACGCCTGGTGAGTAGCTGCATTCCGGCGTGAAAGGGCGGGCCTGGCGGGCCTGCCTGCTGCTCACCTAGCAATTTATTTAGGGCTTACGTAACGGCTTGTGTTCTTAATTGATGACATTTTGCTTGCTCCCGTTCGTGGCGTTGCATTTATCGCGCAGGCCGTTCATGATGCAGCGGAAGACCATATCGAGAGCGAACAGCGCGCGCTGCGCGACGAGCTAAACGACCTATACATGCAACTCGATATGGGAATGATAGAAGAAGAGACGTTCGACGCGCGCGAGGAAGAAATACTTGACCGTCTCGATGAGCTTCATGCGATAGACGCGTCGCTTGAGTCGTAGGTTATGACTGTCCAGCACGCATGAACCATCTGCCCTTTTCACTCGCCGCTCCACTCCCGGCACTTCTCTTATTTGGCGGTAAGGGCGGGGTTGGCAAAACGACCATCGCGACCGCTACTGCCCTGCGGCTTGCAGATGAGGGCCCGGTGCGCCTCCTGTCGACCGATCCGGCGCACTCTCTGCGCGACAGCTTGGCTGAAGCGGCGCTTCCAGATACACTGACCGTAGAGGAGTTCAGCGCCGATACTGCGCTCGACGCATTTCGTGCGGCCCATCGCGCCACGCTTCATGAAATTGTTCGGCTGGGCACCCTTTTCGATGCGACCGACATTGAGCGTCTGTTGGATCTGTCGCTTCCGGGGCTCGACGAGATGATGGCCTTTATACGGTTGGCCGACCTGCTTGCGGACGATGACGATGGTGTCATCGTCGTCGACACCGCTCCCACCGGTCACACACTTCGGCTGCTTCATACGCCCGACCAGTTTAGTGCGTGGGTCAACGTGCTTGACGTGATGCTAGACAAGCACCGCTATATGCGGTCGGTGTTTGGGAACGGAGCATCCGATACGCTGGACGACTTTGTTGCCGCTATGTTTAGCAAAGCGGAGCGCGTGCGTGATGCATTTCGCGATGAGGCGCTGTGCCGTTTCTTCGTCGTTGCGCAAGCCGAACCGCTCGTCTTGCACGAGACGCAGCATATCGTGCAACAGCTTCAAATGGCCGATATCGTTGTGCAAGATATCATTTTCAACCAGTGGCCACCGAGTGGTGGCCGGCAGCGTCTGAAGGCGTTCGCAAACCATTCGGCGGTGCAAGGGCAGTCTGCGGTATGGACTGTACCTGCTGTCGACCCAGAACCGCGCGGGCCGGCGCGGTTGCGCAACTTGTTGTCAGACACAACCCGTTTACCCTATGACCGCATCGCGTCTGCCCCTACAACGACACCGCCTCATCCGCCCAAGGTGTCCCTCAGTGTGGCATGCCCGCGGGGCTCTCTCGTGTTTGTAGGCGGCAAGGGCGGGGTGGGCAAAACCACTATGGCTACCGCAACAGCTCTTCGGTTGGCCGAAACGGCGGGCACTCCCAACCGGCCCGTTTTGCTGACCTCTACCGACCCAGCCCACTCCTTGCATTCGTTGCTCGACGAATCCTTAGAACATACCCCCAGGCCGATTGGACAAACGCTTTGGGCCTGCGAAATTGACGCCGAGGCCCAGTTTGAATCGCTACGCAGCCGCTACGCACAGGCAGTTCGTCAATTCTTCGATCGAACAGGCGGCGCCGACGTCGACCTCACGTACGATCGGCCCGTGATGAACGCGCTCATGGATCTCGCGCCGCCCGGCATTGATGAGGTGATGGGGCTCGTGGCACTCATGGATTTTATGGACGAGCGTCCGTATACTACATGTGTTGTAGATACAGCTCCAACGGGCCACTTGCTGCGATTGCTAGAGATGCCGGGGGCCTTTGCATCTTGGATTCGAGCATTTTTCCGCATCTTGCGCAAGTACCGTACGGTGCTCCATCTTCCGCGCCTTACCGACCGGCTGGTACACCTGTCGAAACAGGTCAAACGATTGCAGAAGAACATGCGGCGCTCAGAAGAAACAACGCTGCTGGTAGTCACCCTTCCAACAGAGGTAGCTGCCGCAGAAACAGAAACACTGATCGAGCGCGCACACTCGTTGGGCCTGCCGGTAGGACCTCTCGTAATCAACCGCGTAGCCGCAACGGATGCCGCGGCCAAGCGACGCGCAAGGCATGCGGTTGTTTTGAATCACTACCGGCGCTGTCACGCAGCGCTTTCGCACGCTGTGGTGCATGAAGGTGCTCCGCCGGACAGCCGATCGGCCTGTCAGAAGCTCGGCCGCGACCTATTTCCGCGAATATGAATGCAACGCCACGCTACGTGTTATGCCCCCTGCTCCTCCTAACCGCCCACGCACTACCGAACTTGCCGAAGCGTTGGATCGCATCATGAATAAGGGCGCTGTGCTCCGTGGCGATTTGGTACTTACCGTTGCGGATGTTGACCTGATGTACCTGGATGTACGCATTTTGGTGAGCGCTGTGGATACCGCACTTAAAGCCCCCCACCCGCCGCATCATGCGGACAACACCGATGCCTCACCATCCGCGCCCCCTTCCAATGGCTAGTGCTTGGGGCTCGGTTAGTGCTTCGCGTTGCATGCTGTCTCGATACGTTTAAGCTGTTATGAATGATGACCCCACGTTTCCCTCCAATACAACGGATGGCACGACCACAAACGGTCTTGCCCACCTTGTGCTATCGGTAATCAATCTGATCCATGAGCTGCTGGAAAAACAAACCCTTCGGCGTATGGACAATGGCACGCTTACCGATGACGAAATTGAGCGGCTCGGCCAGGCGCTACAACAGCAAGCCGCAGAGATCGAGCACTTGTGTGAGGTGTTCGACCTCAGTCCGTCTGACTTGTCGCTCCCGCTGGGCACTATTGAAACCAGTGCTATGGAGTGAGCACCGCTTGCGGGCTGTTGTGCTTGACACCAGCAACCGCCGCCAATATTGTTCTTCTATCGTTTTGCTTACGTCTCCGCCATGCCTCGTTCTTCTCGCCGTACGTCGCTCGCCAATTCCGATACCCTCGCCGACATCTT
The DNA here is from genome assembly GCF_000419585.1 of Salisaeta longa DSM 21114. Classification (NCBI taxonomy): domain Bacteria; kingdom Pseudomonadati; phylum Rhodothermota; class Rhodothermia; order Rhodothermales; family Salisaetaceae; genus Salisaeta; species Salisaeta longa. Next base: position 598,484 of record NZ_ATTH01000001.1, on the reverse strand, counting down.
GGAGCGCGTGCTGGAAACTGGCATTGTCGTCGCCGGAGACATCCGCGTGAACCTTAACGACGTAGAGCTGCTTACCATACAAATCAGACTCATCATTTGCTCGGTGGATAAGGCCCAGGAGATGGGCATGGATTGGTGGCGGCATGCCGATTACCTAACGGCCAATCATGGGCGCCTTAGCTCCAACGATCCTGAGGCCTCCCCCCCGCGCGCTGAAACGGCGCAGCGCCTTGAATCGCTTGATGACCGCATGCAGCGTCTAGAATCTCAAATTGCGCGCCTCAGCGATGCGCTTGACCAGGACAGAACGGACGACACGGATCCCCCCGACCCGGAAAAAAGGTAACGGCTCTTAGTAAACGATTGAACGGCTCGTGAACGATTGGGCTCGTCATGGCCCCCCGTTAAGGCTGGAATGGTATTTGGCACTATTTGAAAGTGGCTTGTGCGCCTTTCGGCTCCGCCACAGTACGGCAAACCGTTCTGCCCATGTATGGATGAGCTGTTGCAGTTTACCACGCGCCTTGCTACGTTATAATCGCTGTACGTATCATCAAAAGCAGGCAGTTCTTGTTGTGCTAATCAGCTGCCTCGTCACCTTCCTAATCAAAACCAGAGGACCATTCCATGGCTGAAGTCCAAAAGTCTACAGACGCAAGCGGTTTGGCAGAAGTTGTTGATCGCATTCTCGACAAAGGAATCGTCATCGATGTTTTTGCCCGGGTTTCGTTGGTGGGCATCGAACTCGTTTCCGTTGAAGCGCGCATTGTTGTGGCCTCCGTCGAAACATACCTGAAGTATGCCGAAGGCATTGGCCTGACGGCGATGGCGGCCTCACCGGCGTCGCAATAGGTATCGAGGCTATCACACGCGCTGCGGGTGCTAGTGAAGGAGAGTCGATGGACGGTTGGACCCAGGTCCTCGTCTTACCGGCTCTCCTTCGAACGTCTACGCCCCTAGGGGCATTAGCGATAGCAACGCGCTCGTCTTCACGTTCTCTGTTGAACTGACCGGCTTTTTATGCGACAGGCCGTAGAACATACGCCCACAACCATCCACACGCAGAAGACGGACGGTGCCTTCTTGCCGGTGCCTAGCCGTTCCTTTGTACAGACGCCGGAAGTACAACGGACGACGGCCCGAGCATTGGCGTATATGGACGCGGGCTACCCCGTGCACTTTAGCGGCGTGGCGGGTACCGGCAAAACCAGCCTCGCTTTTCATGTCGCTGCACAGCTCGACCAGCCGGCTGTACTCTTGCACGGCGACGACGAATTTGGACGAAGCGACTTGGTAGGAGGAGAAGTGGGGTACCGGAAGTCTAAAGTTGTAGACAACTTTATTCGCTCGGTCCTTAAGACCGACGAGCAGGTGAAACGCCTCTGGGAAGATAACCGACTGGCAACGGCATGCCGCAAAGGATATACTCTCATCTACGATGAGTTTACCCGCTCACGCGCCGAAGCCAACAATGTGCTGCTTAGCATTCTGGAAGAGCGCATACTGAACCTTCCGTCTCGCGCTGGCGAGGGCACCGGTTACATTCGTGTACACCCGAACTTCCGCGCGATCTTTACGTCGAACACCGAAGAATATGCCGGTACGCACAAGTCGCAAAATGCGCTCCTCGACCGCCTCATCACTATTCAACTGGAATTTCAGAGCCGCTCGGCTGAGGTTGACATTGTACAATCGCGTGCTGGCATAAGCGAGACGGACGCGGCCTGCATCGTCGATATTGTGCGCACCTTACGCGAGGCCCGCCTGTTGAAACGCGGCCCGTCGATTCGCCCGGCCATTGCGCTTGCTCGCATTTTTGCAGACCGGACGGAGGCCATCGACGCCTCCAACGCGCTATTTCGAGCTGCCTGCGTCGATGTTTTGCGTCCCAGCCGCCGCTCTCTGTTAACCGACCCATCGGCCGATGTAGCATCTCACATCCACGATGCTGTGGAAACGGTCCTGCGTTCTGCCGGCCGTTGAGTGCTCCGCGCCGCCGCGGACGCCTCCGTCATTTGTACTCTTGTTTCTCACCCGTTGCATCAATCTCTGACCTCGCATGGCCAACCGAACACGCCCAAATGGTGCTGCTCCGCGCCCTAACCGGCCCAGCCCGCCCTCACTCCGTCCGCCGTCTAGTCTGAACGCGGCCCGCCAACAAGCACCGCACGAGGTATTTGTGCAAATTGCCAACCTTCAGATGGCAAAAGCACGTCAGCAGCGCATCCAGGCGGCCCTTAGTAACCAAGTGGATCAGTGCGCGCGTGAGATTGACCGCATAGACGCCAAGATCAATGCGTTGTGCGAACACGTGGGTCTTGCCCCCATCGAGCAAGATGATGATCCTTCTGCTGACGCACCTGCGGCAGAAGATGATGGGTTCTCTTATGCCTACTGAGTGCTCCTGGGCGCTCCCCCCTTATTCTCTACCGTCCAATTTTGACGTATGTCTTCGCTTTACCTGTATGCTATCGCCCAAGCGACGCCGGAGCTTCCCGACGGCCGTACCGGCATCCAAGGCGCTGCATTGCGTCTTGTTAACGGCGGTGGGCTGTCGGTGGTTTGCAGCCCCATCTCTGCCGGCACGCCCCGCCCAAGGCGCCGTAACCTAAAAGTGCACCACGCAGTGATTAAGCGCCTTCACGCCACCACCACTGTGCTGCCTATGGCCTTTGGCGTGATCGCTGCCTCCGCTGCCGAGGTGCGTGACTTTTTAACAGCACACGCCACACCGTTTCTTGAGCGCCTCGATGCCCTCGAAGGCCGCGTAGAAATCGGCGTGCGTGTAACCTGGAACGTAGACGACATCTTTGCCCACTTTGTCAATCGTCACGACGCACTTCGCACGCAGCGCGATGCTGTGTTTGGAGGGCAAGGCCCTGTTAGCCGCCAAGATAAAATTGAACTAGGCGAGCACTTCGAGGCGCTGCGCGCCGACGAGCGCCACCGCCACCAGCAAACCATCACGTCGCACCTACATCCGGTGTGCGATGAAGTACTGATCGACGAGGTACGCGATGAAACCGATGTCGCACGGCTCACGTGCTTGGTCTCCGAGGCCGCCATCACAGATTTTGAGGCGGCTGTGCACAGGGCTGCCCAAACGTTTGATGACTCGTTCACCTTTACGTATACCGATGCCATGGCCCCGTACAGCTTTGCAGACGTAGCATACGACGCGGCCTAAGGACGTGGCTTGCCCTGCTGTATGCTTCCGTGCGCTTTCTAAAAGCACTACCATGCTGGCATGCCTTCTTCACCAAACGATGCATTGTACTTGTACGGCATCACCGGTGCCCCGTCGGTGTCTATTTCTGCATCGGGCGTAGCGGGTGCCGTGCGCACAATGCAATATGCGGACTGGACAGCCGTCGTAGATGCAGTGCCGTGCGACGAGTGGACAGGTACCACCGGCGAACAAAATCTACAGGCGTTGTCCTGGGTTGCCCCTCGTGCCATTGCACACGAGCAGGTAGTGGAGGCGATGATGCAGCACGGCCCCACGTACCCCGCTCGCTTCGCGACACTCTTTTCAACACACGATGCGCTGAAACAGTCTATCGACTCTTCTAAAGATAAGCTGCGTTCCTTCTTCGAAACCGTTCATGGTACCGAAGAGTGGTCGGTGAAGGTGCACCTAGACCGCGATCAAGCCCTGAAGGCGCGCGCGCAGCTTTCATCCGCGTCTCGGGCGGAAAAGCCGCTGTCGGGAACGGCGTACTTGCAACGCCGCCAACAGGCGCAGCAGGCGGACACTGCCCTCGATGCGTGGATCGACGATACCCTCACCGAGATAGAGCAAGCGCTGAGTGAGCTTGCGCGGGCCACGTCCGTCCGTCAATCGGTCACGCCCGAGTCGCCTGCCGAAGCCCCCATCACCCATTGGGCTTTGCTGGTGCCCACCACCAATCAGGCATCCTTTCTCAAACAAGTCGAGGCCTTTGACGCTGCATATGCGAACGATGGGATCTCTTTAACGCCCTCTGGACCGTGGCCGCCCTACACGTTTCGGCCATCGCTCAATGAGCAGTCACAGACCTAGGCCCTTCTGCCATGCCTCAAATGCCTGCTGCGGATACGCCACTTGTGCTGTACGCGCTAGGCCTCAAACGCACCCTTAGCAACAGAAAATCCCTTGCAGGGCGCTTGGGGCTTTTTGAGCAACCGGTGGACCTAGTATACACCGACCTACTCGCAGCGGTCGTTTCACCCGTCTCGGATACGAACAGGCTCAAGGAGGCTTCTGTAGAAACGCTTCTCCTCTATAAAGACGTTGTTGAGTCGGCATTTGTAAGTGGCACGGTACTACCCATGCAGTTTGGCACCTGCGTGCCATCTGCCGCTGCGTTAATGAACGCGTTGCAAGACCAAGGAAAACGCTACCGTGAGCAACTGCACGCTCTTGAGGGATGTGCCGAAATGGGCCTTCGGATGCGCCTCGTTCCGGCTGATACTGCCCCCGACGATGCCGAGGCCCCTGACGGTCGCGCTCCCGCCGAGCGGCCAGGCACATCTTACCTTCTTAGGCGTCAACGCGAACGGTCGGGGCTTTCAGCGAGCACCCACCGCATCGTTGGGGACGTGCGCAGCGCGCTCGATGCCTTTACGGTGGCGACATCAATCCCCAAACGCGTTGCGGGGAAGGCTCATAGCGTCGTATCTATCGCCTTCTTAATTCAACGCGCGCACGCTCAGTCCTTTCGTCAAGAGGCGCTTCGGCTTTCGGTGCCCGGTTTGAACGGCTTAGATGTGGTGGGGCCATGGCCGCCCTATTCGTTTGTGTGAGCTGTATAGCTGCTACCACACACGCGGCGCTGCTTCATGCAACTCGGTATGCAATGCGTTCCTACAGCTGCCCCTTCGTTGATGGCATGCGCGCGTTGCGCGCCTCGCGCCGCACCGCCGCACGGAGCGCGCGGGCCGCGGCTTTAAACAGCGCTTCGATTTTGTGGTGCGCATTGCGGCCGTGCAGCACCGTGAGGTGGAGGTTGCAGCGCACGTGCTCGGCAAACGAGTACCAAAAGTGCTCAACCATCTCGGTGGAGAGGTCGCCCACCGTGGGCCGCTCGAAGGCCGCGTCGAAGTGCAGGTAGAAGCGCCCCGAGAGGTCGACGACCGCCCGGGCGAGCGTCTCGTCCATCGGCACGTAGGCGTGGCCGTACCGGGCAATGTGCGCCTTGTCGCCCAGGGCCTGCCGCACGGCCTGGCCCAGCGCAATGCCCACGTCCTCCACGGTATGGTGGTCGTCAACGTACAGGTCGCCCGTGCAGCGCACCGCCACGTCGAACCCACCGTGCTTCGCAAACAGGTCGAGCATGTGGTCGAAAAAGCCAATGCCCGTATCGTTGGCGTACGAGCCGTCGCCGTCTAAGGTGAGTTCGATGCGCAGGTTCGTTTCGGTCGTGCCGCGCTCAACGCTTGCCGTGCGGGGCGCAAAGGAAGGGGTAGCAGCCATCGTGTGTTGAAAAACGAGAAGGAGAAAACGAGGAGCGCGCGTGCCCTTGCACCCACCCCTTGCCTACGGAGGGGAGTGCATCGGTATTTTCATGCACGGTTCGCGGCGCTGAACCTGCATGGGGCCGAGCAGATTGCTATACTTTGTATGCGTACTTTGTACGTGTTTGCTTGTTCGTATCACCCGATGCTTTTGCTTTCCATGGCAACGTACAGCGACGCCGACTTCAAGGACAGCCGCTTCTCGCATGGCGAACGCGTCCGCATCTTGTTGCGTCATCCCAAACACGGCGGCGTGTTTGGCGAGGCCGAAGGAACGTGCGCGGCCCGCGAGACCAATGTCGCGTTTGAAGCCAAAGACGGAACCAAACGAACCAAAACGCTCGTGTGGCTGAAAGACATCGAGGGCTACGAGAAGCCGCACCCCAATCTGCCCGACAAAACCCAGGCGGTCGACGAGGCCTGGTTTGCCGAAGAGGCGCTGCGCAAAAAAGAAGGCGACCTACTCGACGGTGTAAGCTTCAACTAACCAGCCGCCCGCCCGCTCGCTTTCCCTTCACCCCACCCCGGTCTTTTCATGGCTGACGCTTCCAACCGCCTTCTCGTAACCGCTGCACTCCCCTACGCCAACGGTCCGGTGCACATTGGGCACCTGGCCGGGGCGTACCTGCCGGCCGATTTGTTTGTGCGCTACCAGCGCCTCAACGGCCGCGACGTGGCCTTTATTTGCGGCTCCGACGAGATGGGCGTTGCCATCTTGATGCGCGCGCTGCGCGAGGGCCGCGACCCGCAGGACATCGTGGATACGTACCACCCGATGATCCGCGACAGCTTTGCCGACTTTGGCATGAGCTTCGACTACTACGGCCGCACCACCTCCGCGACCCATGCGGAAACGTCGCAGGACTTCTTTCGCACGCTCGACGCGCAAGACGCGTTCGACCTCAAGACGAACGAGCAGCTCTATGACCCGGAAGCTGAGATGTTTTTGGCGGATCGGTTTGTGGTGGGCACCTGCCCGGTGTGCGGCTACGACGAGGCCTACGGCGATCAGTGCGAGCAGTGCGGCTCCTCCCTCAGTCCCACCGAGCTGATTGACCCACGCTCTACGCTGACCGACGCGACGCCCGCGCTCCGCGAAACCACCCACTGGTACCTGCCGCTCGACCGCATGCAGCCGTGGCTCGAGGAGTGGATCGGCACGCACCCCGAATGGAAGAATAACGTCCTTGGCCAGGTGCAAAGCTGGTTCAACGAGGGCCTGAAGGGGCGGGCCATCACCCGCGACGTGCCGTGGGGCGTACCGGTGCCCGCCGATGTGGCCGCGCGCCACGGGCTGGAAGCCGAGGGGAAAGTCATCTACGTGTGGTTCGACGCGCCCATCGGGTACATCTCGGCCACCAAAGAGTGGGCCGCGGCGCAGGGCACGCCCCAGCGCTGGAAAGAATACTGGCAAGACGACGACACGGAGCTCGTCCACTTCATCGGCAAGGACAACATCGTCTTTCATTGCCTCATGTTTCCGGCCATGCTGCATGCGCACGGCGACTACGTGCTGCCGGAGCATGTGCCCGCCAACGAATTTCTGAACATCGAGGGCCAAAAGCTCTCCACCAGCCGCGGCTGGGCCGTGTGGCTGCACGAGTACCTGGACGACTTTCCCGACTACGGCGCCGACATGCTGCGCTACGCGCTGGCGGCTACGCTCCCCGAAACGAAGGACGCGGACTTCTCCTGGGATGGCTTTCAGAATCGCGTGAATGGCGAGCTGGCCGATGTGCTGGGCAACTTCGTAAACCGCACGCTCACCTTTGCGCATCGCTACTTTGACGGAGCGGTCCCCGAAGCCCGCGATTTGTCGGACGTCGACCGCGACGTGCTGGCGCAGCTCAAGCAAACGCCCGCCACCATTGGCGCCGCCTACGAGGACTATCGCATGCGCGAGGCCGTCTTCGAGACGATGCAGCTCGCGCGCCTCGGCAACAAATACTTCAACGACACCGCGCCGTGGCACACCCGCACCGACGATCCGCAGGCGGCGGCCAACACGGTGCACATCTGCGTGCAGCTCTGCGCGTCGCTGAGCATCCTGATGGAGCCGGTGCTGCCCGATGCCGCCCAACGGCTGCGCGCCATGCTGAACCTCACCAACGTACGGCCCAGCACACCCGGCGAGGCGCCCGACACCGCCCTCACGTGGGAGGATGCTGCCACGCCGCTTCTTGACGCGGGCCACGCGCTGGGCACGCCGTCGATCCTCTTCGAAAAAGTAGAAGACGAACAGATCGACGCGCAACTCGACAAACTACAATCACCCGACCCAACCCCCGACGATATGGGATACGAACCCCTGAAAGACACCATCACGTTCGGCGACTTTATGGACCTCGACCTTCGCGTGGGGACCGTAACAACCGCCGAGCCGGTGCCCGATGCCGATAAGCTGCTGCGCCTGGAGGTCGACCTCGGCTTCGAGGAGCGCCAAATCTTAGCGGGCGTCGCGCAGCACATGGCACCGGATGAGATTGTGGGCCGCACCGTGGTGGTTGTCGCCAATCTGGCCACCAAAGAGATGTTTGGGCTGGAAAGCCAGGGCATGGTGCTGATGGCCGAAGACCGCGACGGCAACCTGTCGCTCCTTTCCACCGACAGCGAAAACGGCGCGGTGGTGCGCTAATCCCTGCGACCCTTCCCTTCTACGCTTCGCCTTTCATCCACCGTATTGCTGCGTGGTTATGGCCGGATTAAACCTGAAACGTCACGTGCTCATCGCCACCGGATTGTTCGTTGCCGTGGTGGCCGGGCTTGTGGTGTGGAATTGGAAGACGGTGGGCGTGATGGTGGACAACGCCACGGCCATGAACGAGGGCGCACAGGCGGCCCAGGCCATCCAGTCGCCCGACGACTTGCTGGCCTACATGGCGGAGCACCCGGAGCACTTCTCGCTGGTGGCGTTTACCGCGGGCACAACGGGCGACACCCTCCGCTACCGGGCCCACGAGCCGCGCCCGACGGTACACACCGAAATGCTTCCGCTGATCTGGACGCTCGTCGAGGCGCGCCCCGACACCGTCCCGGCCATCCCGCGGCAGGCCCTCGATGCGTTTGCGCTGCCCAGCGCGGGCGGCGCGGCGCACCGGCGCGGGATGGAGGCCCTGGGCGACTCGGTGCTTTCGCCCCTGCAGGTGGCAACGCTCATGGCGCGATACAGCGACCGTGCCGCGGCCGACTGGTGGATGCTGCAGCACGAACCGGAGGCCCTGCGCCGCTGGACGGCAACGCTTGGGCTGACGCCATCGGCCACGCCGCGTCCGTACAGCGGACTGTTCTTGCGCTGGCGTACGCCCACCACCGACACGCCCGCTGTAGCATCCGCCGACGCGCTGCGCGCCCCATCGGTGGCCGCGCTTCTTGATACGACGTTTTTTTGGGCGCGACGCCTTCAGGTTGATCTGCCCTTTCGGATGCGCGTGCGCCAGCAGCTGAAGCAGCGCGGCTCGGGCCTCACCGTGCAGCAACAACGGGCGCTGGCATCGGCTTCGTTTCCGCAAGGCCGGGCCGACCGCTACGCGCGCCTGCTGTTGCGCCTGGCAGCCTCCACGAATCCGGTGGCGCAGCGCGTGCGCGGCTTGATGGAAACGCCGATTCGGGGCGACTCGGTGCAAACGCCGCTCACGGCGGTCGCGTCGTTGGGGGGTGCGTTTCCCGGGCACATCACCTTTGCCGGGTACGCGCGCCGCGCCGATGCCCTGCCCCGCATCGTGGTCCTCTTTGCGAGCGACCTCCCGATGGCTGTCTTTTACCAGCTGCTGCAGACGGGCATCGACAAGGGCTTTTTGCTTCAGCTCATGGCCGATGATGCGTTCTTTGCGGCGGTACGGACGCGGCTCGACACGGCGGTTACGGCATCATCGGGCGCAGACGGGTTGTAGGCGCTGTCGGCTCCACCCGCAGCGCGCGCGTCGGGGTGGGGGCATGCTCGTGCATCGCCCGATCAAACACGCCGCCTGGCAAGCGCCGGCGCCGGACGACCATCGTGTCGCGGCCGCCGCCCATCCACCCAAGCCATTGCACCGTGGGCCGGGGTGCAGAAAGGAGCAAGCTCGTTCCGAAGTGAGGCGCCGAGGGATGCCCCTGTCCCGGCCGCTGGTAGGGCCCGTAGCGCGGAGCGGATAGCTGCGCTCCGGCCGCCGTGCCCCATGCCGGAAAGCGTCGCACGTTGGGGGCCACGCGCTCCCAGCGCCACCGGCGGATGTTGGGGCCCAGGCGCTGCCGTAGCGTATCCACGGCGGCCCGAAACGCCCGCTGCCGCCGCACCGTCGCAAAGAACGTCGTGGTGTCGGGCGGCATGGGCCGATGCCCAATGCGCCGCTGGTAGTTGCGCATCCACGCGTCAAAGATCGATGCCCCAATGCTTGCGCGGGTGTAGCGGGCGTTCCAGTTGCGCAGGTAGAGCAGGGCGCGCGCCATCAGCGAGTCGGAGGGTGCCAGCGACTGCAGCGCAGGCCGCACCGAACGCAGCAGGTTGGCCGCCCAGGCGCTGGTGTCGCGGCGGGCCCACGCCGTCAGCGGTGCCGTTTGTGGCAACGTTTGCTGTATCGAGGCGCGCCACGGGCTGTAGCTCACCAGCAGATGCGTGCGGTCTTGCATGGTGACCGCCGCGGGGGCCCGGACGCGCACCGTGCCACCGTCCACAACCATGTGCCCCCCACTAAAGAGCCGAAAGGCGGTTGTATCGGCGGTTCCGTGGGCCAGTGCCCGCCACGCGCGGACGTCGGTGAGCGGCCGAAGCCCCGGCCAGCGCAACGCCCACTGCAAGCTATCAGCCGGCGCCACGGCATCCGATGAAGGAAAGGGCATCACACCGCGGTAGCGCGGCACAATGACCAGCGCTTCGTCGCCCGACGGATAGCGGAGCCGTGCGTAGCGCCTAGACGCGCGAGCCACCTCCCACGGCACGCGCTCGATGTGGGCCGCGCTGCGCAGCACCGTTCCCCACTGCCGCGGCCCGCGCTGGCCCGTCGGCCAAAACGGCGTCCCCGGAAGCGTCAGACCACGCACCACCGGCCCGCCCCCCACCCGAAGGACCGTCTCCTGAAACGTAGGCAGCGCCGATGCGCCGGTGACGTGGCGCTGCAAGAGGCCCGGCGGTGCCCCCCGCGTGGCGACGAGCACGCTGTGTTGAAAGTCGTGCAGCCGGAGCCAGCGATGTAGCATCCGGTCGCGGGCGACGAGCGAATCGAGCGCGGGCGGCGCGTTGGGGGGCGCCTGCAGGGGCGGGGTGGCCAGCCAGGCAAACAACCGCTCGATGGCCAGTGCGTGCCACGGCTTCCAGGGGCGCGGTTGCCGCCCCAGCAGGACCAGCTCGTCGGTGCGCTGGGCATGGGCACTAGCAAACGCCGCATTGACGCCGCGGGCGTAGGCGGTGAGGCGGCGGCGCGTGCTATTGGGGAGCGCCGCGAAGGCCGCGCGCGCCCCGGCCCCAAGGCCCAATCGGAGCGTCAGCCGGTCGATGGGGGCGGTGGCCGGACCAAACCATGACGAGGTGCGCCCCAGCGCCGTAAGCCGCCACAGCGCAAGCTGCCACGTGCGCCGCTGTCCGTGCGCATACCCGAGGGCCGCGTAGGCATCAGGCGTCGTCTCGGCCGCGATGGCCACCATGTCGTGCGCGCCCCAGCGAACGGTCGCCTCGGCCGTTAGCCCCTCCACGGGGGCCGTCTCGGGCGGCGCCGGGCGCTCGTACACCTGCGTCCACACCAGCGCCGCGACGCCCACAGCAAACAAACCGGTTAGCACCACCACCAACGAACGAGCCACAGGCACCCATCAACCGTGCAGAGAAGAAGCAAAACGAAGCGACAACAGCTACGCGGCCGTCGGCTGGCGCGCATCGAGCCACGCAGCAAAATCGTCCAGCGACAGCGCGTTTAGGCAACCCGCAGCCGTGAGGCCGCCCTTCCGCGCCACCGACACGCCCCAACGCATGTTGTCGAGCTCGTCGGTGGCGTGTGCATCCGGGTTGATGGACAGCAGCACGCCCTTGTCGCGGGCATAGCGCACCCACCGCCAGTCCACATCCAACCGGTACGGGTTGGCATTGAGCTCCAATGCCACATCGTGCGCAGCGCACGCATCGATAATTTTCTCGTGATCGAGCGGGTAGCCTTCGCGCACCAGGAGCAGCCGGCCGGTGGGATGCCCCAGGATGGTGGTGTGCGGATTGCGCACCGCGCGAAGCACACGCTCGGTGGCTTCCGCCTCGGGCATGTTCATGCCCACGTGCACGCTCGCCACCACATAATCGAAAAGCGCAAGCACGTCGTCGTCATAATCGAGCGACCCGTCCCGCAGAATGTCGCTTTCGATCCCATGAAAGATGCGGAAGGGCTGCCCATCATCGGCAAACTGTTCGTTGAGGCGTTGCACCTCGTCGCGTTGGGCGCGCACCTCGTCGGGCGAGAGGCCGCTGGCCACCTGCAGCGACTGGCTGTGGTCGGCGATGCCGAAGTACTCCAGGCCGCGGTCGCGGGCCGCCTTGGCCATGGCATGCAGGGTGTGCGCGCCGTCGCTGTAAGTGGAATGGTTGTGCACCGTTCCGCGCAGGTCGTTGGGGGTGATGAGCGCCGGCAGGCGCCCTTCGGTGGCCAGCGTCCACGCATCCTCCTGATCGCGCAGCTCGGGCGGAATCCAATCGGCGCCGGCGGCTTCGTAAAGCGCTGCCTCGGTCGTCACGTTGGTGGCTGCGCTGCTGGGATGCGCCTCGATGTGTGCGTGCGGCCCCGTAGCGCGCCAAAGTGCACGCCCCCAATCGTTGGGATTGGCCCAGTGCAGCGCCACAGGCACGCCGTCGTCGAGCTGTCCGCGGACGGTATCCTCAGTGGTTTCAAGACCGGCGGTGTAGTTGCCAAGCACGTCGAGCACCGGCTCGCGCTCGGATGCAGCCACGAGGAGGTCCACCTGCTCCACCACTTCCATGGCCCGCCGAAACGGCCCAGCGGCCGCGACATTGTGCACGGCCTCGTGGGTTTCCAGCGCCTCGAACAGCGGCGCCACGGCCTGGTGCGCCTCCGCATAACGCGTGTAGCGTTGGTAGCGCCGCAGCTGCTCCACGTTCTCCAGGATCTTGTCCTGCGTCTTCTGCCCAAAGCCGCGCAGCGACGTAATCCGATCCGCCTGCGCCGCTGCCTCCAGCGTATCCAACGACGTGATGCCCAGCTCGTCCCACAGCGTGCGCACCTTCTTCGTGCCAAGGCCCTTCACCTTCAGGACGTCGAGCAGTCCGGTGGGCACGGCGTTAAGCAACTCGTCGCGGAGGTCGAACGAGCCGCGGGCCAGCACCGATCGGATGTCGGCCGCAATGCCGTCGCCAATGCCGTCAATGGACATCAGTGTGTCGTCTTCCGCGTACTGCGCCACCGGTTCTTCCAGGCCACGAATGGTGCGCGCGGCGCGGCTGAAGGCCTGTGCCCGAAAGCTGTTGCCGCCGGTCAGTTCGATGAGCTTGGCGGTTTCGCGAAAGGCGCGGGCTACGTCTTTGTTCGTCATAGAAACGGTTGATGGGATAAACGCACAGAGCACTGCATGGAAAGCCGCGCCGCCTCGTTTTGTTGCGCGCAGGTAGGGCACTCCCCGCATCGTTTGGCGTTGGCGTTGCGCCTGTTTTCCCTAACTTTTTCCTAAGGCCATGGCCGCCGCTCCCGAAGCGCCCCTCGACGTGTACGACGATTACGAAGCCCTTAGCCGGGCCGCCGCCCGCGCTGTAACCGACGCCCTCGACGCGGCCCGCGCCAACAACCGGCGGTTGGCCGTGGCCCTGGCCGGCGGCAGCACACCCGACCGGCTCTACGCGCTGCTAGCTCGGCACCTCTCGCCCAAGCAGTGGGCCGCGCTAGACGTCTTTTGGGGCGACGAGCGCTGCGTGCCCTACGTGCACCCGCACAGCAACGCGGGCCACGCATACGATGTGCTGCTTCGGCATGCGCCCGTGCCGCCCGCACAGGTACACCGCATGCCGGTTTACGGTACGCCTGCAGACTGCGCCACGGCATACGACGCGCATTTGCACCGTGCGTTCGACCGCCGCACGCACACCTTCGACCTGGTGCTGCTGGGCCTGGGGGGCGACGGCCACACCGCGTCGCTCTTTCCGGAAACCCTCGATACAGCACTAGCGGCCACCGCCTGGGTGCAGGCCGTGCACGCGCCCCCGCGTCACGCCGTCGCGGACCGTCTCACGTGCACGCTGCCTGCCTTGAACGCGGCCCGCGAAGCCCTCTTTTTGGTGTCGGGCGATGAGAAGCGCGAGGCGCTCGCTGCTGTACGCGCCGGCGATCGCTCGTTGCCCGCGACGCACGTTGCGCCGGCCGCGTGCCGCTGGCTCGTAGACCGCGCCGCGGCGGGTCCGTGAAGCGCCCGCAAACGCGCGCGGCCGCCGGGCACAAGCGGTCCCCGTTCCCTGTTGGGAAGAACGTCGGTGGCCTGTCCCAACGATCGGCTGCGCTTCGCTGCTTAACGGCTAGCGCCCAGGCGTGCTGAAGCCCCACCGCCCCCGCCATCGCCGGAACGTGTTCTTCCTTCCATCCCCTTCTGCCCATGCCCAACCGTCTCGCTAACGCCCAGAGTCCGTACCTGCGGCAGCACCAAGACAACCCGGTCGACTGGTATCCCTGGGGCGCGGACGCCTTCGAGGCGGCGCGCACGCACGATCGCCCCATCTTCCTCTCCATTGGCTACGCCACATGCCATTGGTGCCACGTGATGGCGCACGAATCGTTTGAGGACGACGAGGTGGCGGCCGCCCTCAACGACACGTTTGTGTGCATTAAGGTGGACCGCGAGGAGCGGCCCGACGTGGATAGCATCTACATGAACGTCTGCCAGATGCTTAACGGCCAGGGCGGATGGCCCCTCACGGTGCTGCTTACGCCGGAGCGCAAGCCGTTTTATGCAGCCACCTACCTTCCGAAGCACGGACGCGGCGGACGCACGGGCCTCATGGAGCTCACGAAGCGCGTGGGCGAGCTGTGGGCCTCGGACCGCGAGAAGCTGGTGAGCGACGCCGATGGCATTACGCAGGCGCTCCAGCAATCGGAGGAGGAGATTGGGGGACGCGCGCCCCTCGACCCGGAGGTGCTGGAAACGGCCTACGGACAACTGGCGCGCCGCTTCGATTACGATGAAGGCGGCTTTGGCTCGGCGCCCAAGTTTCCATCGCTGCATAACCTGCTGTTTCTGCTGCGTTATGGCGATCAGGCCGAGCAGCCACGGGCCGAGCAGATGGTCCGCCGCACGCTGCACGCCATGCGACGCGGCGGCCTCTTCGATCAGGTGGGCTACGGCTTTCATCGCTACGCCACCGACGCCACCTGGACGCTGCCGCACTTCGAGAAGATGCTGTACGACCAGGCGCTGCACGTGGCGACGTATGCCGAGGCCTATCAGGCCACCGGCGACGAAGCGTTTGCGAAGACCACGCGCGACGTCATCACCTACGTGCTGCGCGACCTGCAAGCCCCCGAAGGCGGCTTCTACTCCGCCGAGGATGCCGACAGCCTCACCCCCGAGGGCACGAGCGAGGAGGGCGCGTTTTATGTGTGGACGGTGGACGAGGTGCGCGATGTGCTCGATGCCGACGCCGCCGACCTGGTCATTGACGCGTACGGCCTTACGCCGGAGGGCAACTACCGCGACGAGCGCACCGGCCAACGCACCGGCGCGAACGTGCTGCACCAAACGGCGCCGCTGGACGCCCTCGCCGCCCGCTATGAGATGTCGGAAGACGCCGTGCAGGCACGTCTCGATGCGGCGCGCGCTGCGCTGCTCGATTGCCGTGCCGAGCGCCCGCGGCCCACGCTGGACGACAAGATTTTGACCGACTGGAACGGCCTCATGATTGGGGCGCTCGCGCGTGCCAGCCGCATCCTCGACGACCCGTCATATGCCGACGAGGCTACGATCGCCGCGCACTTCCTGCTCGACGCCCTCCGCGATGACGAGGGCCGGCTGCTGCATCGCTACCGCGACGGCGACGCCGCCATCCGTGCGCACCTCGACGATTACGCGTACCTCATCTGGGGCCTCATCGCCCTTCATCAAACCACGCTCGACCCGCATTGGCTGGGCGAGGCGCTGTGCCTCACCGAAGAAATGATGGATGCGTGCTGGGACGACCAGCAGGGCGGCTTCTACTACACGGCGCACGATGCCGAAGCGCTCATCGTGCGGCAGAAGAAGCTGGATGACGGCGCGCTGCCGTCCGGAAATGCCGTTGCCGCGCTCAACCTGGTGCGCCTCGCGCGCCTTACCGGCACCACCGCGTATGCCGAGCGGGCCGACACCATCCTGCGCTTTGCCGGGCGCGCCGTGCGGAGCCGTCCGGGCGCCTTTACCGGCATGCTGTTGCCGCTGCTTGCGCAGCACGCCGACGCCCGCGAGATTGTGCTGGCCGGCACCGGCATCGACCCGTTGCTCGCGGTGGTGCATGATCGCTACGCCCCGCACGACGTGGTGCTGCACCGTCCGGCGGGCGACGCGCCGCGCATTGCCGCGCTGGCCCCCTTTACCGACGCCCAACGCCCCATCGACGGGCAGCCCACCGCGTACGTGTGCCGCAACTTCGCCTGCGACGCCCCCACCACCGATGCCGAGGCGCTCCGCAAGCAACTGACCCCGTAGCAGCTGCGCCTACCCGGCCGCATGCTCGTACTGCCACGGCGCGCCATGTCGGTACGCACGCCGTGGCGGCACCATCACATCCTGGTCCCTCGGCGCTAATTGAGGCAGAGCATGCAGCGCCGCGCGCCGTTGGCGTTGGAATCGGCCACCCGCACCTGAGCCGCCATATACCGCACGGTCACCATGTGGGCCGCCGCGGGGGGCTGCACGCCACGGTGCGCCTGCTCGCGCCGCGTGGTGGGCTCCGATACCGCCCGGCGGTTCAGCGCCTTGACCGGCACGGGCACCCGGCGCTTCAAAAGCACCGGCGAGGCGTCAACGACCGACGGATCTTCTTTCAGATACAGCGCAAGCAGCAAACCCGCAGGAAGCAGCCAACATGCAACAAGAAGGGTAAGGACCATAACAGACATGACGAGCGCGTGAGCCAATGACGTAGAGGGAAAGATACATTGGCTATCATCTGCAAGTGTAATGCCACCCCACAGTATTTCACGTTCGTTGCGTGCGCCGTCGCTACATGCGATCTATTCGCCGGCTCTATCTCGACCGACGGAATTTTTGTAACCCCTCGTCACGTCATATGCTTCATTCTTACCGGGAAGCGTCCGACCCAATGGTGGTAAATCCGGTGTACGGGTGCAGCACCTCTGGCAGTTGGATGGTGCCGTCGGCTTGCTGGTTGTTTTCGAGCAGCGCCGCCACCACCCGCGGCAGGGCCAGACCGCTGCCGTTGAGCGTGTGCACCAGCGCTGGCTTATCCTCGGGCGTGGCGCGGTAGCGGATCTGCATGCGGCGCGCCTGAAAGGCTTCAAAGTTGGAAATCGACGACACCTCCAGCCAACGCTCCTGCCCGGCGCTCCACACCTCCAGGTCGTACTTCTTCGCTTGCGTAAAGCCCATGTCGCCCGTGCACATGAGCAGCCGGCGGTACGGCAACTCAAGCAGCGTAAGCAGCCGCTCGGCATCGCTGCGCAGCGCCTCCAACGCGCGGTAGCTCTCATCGGGATGCACCACCTGCACGAGTTCTACCTTATCAAACTGATGCAGGCGGTTCAGCCCGCGCACATCCGACCCGTGACTGCCGGCTTCGCGCCGAAAGCACGGCGTGTACGCGCAAAACTTCTGAGGGAGCGTCTCCTCCTGCAGAATTTCGTCCCGCAGAAAGTTGGTGACGGGCACTTCGGCTGTGGGAATGGGGAAGAGGTCATCGCGCGGAATCTCGTACATCAGATCCTCCTTATCCGGCAGCTGCCCGGTGCCGTGGGCGCTATCGGCGTTGATGAACAGCGGCGGCTGCATTTCAATGTAGCCGTTGGACGAAGCTTGATCCAGGAAAAACTGCACCAGGGCCCGTTGCAAACGCGCCCCTTTGTCCAGGTAAAACGGAAAGCCTGCCCCTGTTACCTTAGCCCCGCGCTCAAAATCAACCAGATCGTGCTGGGCCGTGAGCTTCCAGTGCGGACGCGGCGTGAATCCGTCGAATGTGGGCTTCTCGCCCACCTCCTCTTCAACCTCATTATCCTCGGGCGAGGTGCCCACCGGCACGCTCCGATGCGGAATGTTGGGCACCTTGAGCAGCAAACGTTGCGTGTGCGTCCTCTTCTCACGCGCCGTCTCTTCTAGCGCCTTGATGCGTTGCTTCAACTGCTGGGTTTCCTCGATGACGGCTTCCGCTTCCTCGTCTTTGCCCTCCCGCTTCAGCGCGCCAATACGACTGGAGATTTCGTTGGAGCGCGCCTGCGCGTCCTGAAGTTCGGTGATGGCCGCCCGCCGCTCCTCGTCAAGCTCCAGCAAGCGGTCAACAAGTTCGGGCTGATCGAGGCCTTTGGCGCGCATCGCTTCCTTCACGCGGCGCGGTGCTTCACGAATGGCATTGAGGTCGAGCATGGAACACAGAAGACGCGTTTGAAGGGGATGGACGCCTATATCATAAGGAGGAGGCTCCGCATTGTGGAGGCAATGTGTTAAATCAACGGCTAATTCGTCTGCCCCATGTTACGATGCGCCCGGCCGCGGCGTCTTGATGAGTGAAGTGACTCACCCGATCTTGGGACTTGAACCGACGGTTTCGCATGGATAGCTCTCGCACCGATCCGTTCGACGCTTCGCGCACCCTTCGCCGCCAGCAGCTCCAGCACGGGTGGCAGCATGCCCGGCAGGCATATTTGGCCGCGGGCGCGCCCCTGGGCGCTTCGATGCGCGCCTTTGAGGTGTGGCTAACGTTTGGCGCTCCCACCACGCGCAACTAGGCGCGGCCGGTCCATCTTTCGCGGGCGGCATCTGCATGCCCCCCTACCACGCCCTTCTTCAGATCCGAGGCGCGCGCCTGCGCGTCACCCTAAGACGTTCAGCACAGGCGCTGCGCAACGAACCCGGCGATACGGACGTACATGAAGCCTGTTGTATCGCTTGCGTTAGTTAACGCTGTTAACTATACTCCGGCTAGCTGCGGTTCTACCCGCGGCCCGCGCCTGCCCACTCGTTTTTGGAACCGCTTCCTGCCATGGCTGCTCATACGCCCCACTCTCCCGATCGCACCCCTGTGCTTGTTGACGGCTGCCGCCTTCCGTTTCAGCGCGCGGGCACCGGCTATGCCGACCTCATGGCCTACGACATGGGCCGCATGGCGCTGAAGGGCCTGCTCGCACGCACGGGCCTCGATCCGGCAACGCTCGACCGCGTCATCATGGGCTGCGTGATTCAGGACGTGCAGACGAGCAACGTGGCCCGCGAGTCGGCGCTCGGCGCTAGCATTCCCAATCACGTGCCCGCGTTCACCGTCACCATGGCGTGCATCTCCAGCAACCAGGCGGTAACCAGCGGCATGGACCTGATTCGTGGGGGCATCGCCGATGCGGTGATTGCAGGCGGCACCGAAACGATGTCCGACCCGCCGGTGCGCTTTCGCAAGAGCGTGCGCAAGCGGCTCTTCAAAGCCCAGAAAGCCAAAGGGCCCGGCGACTACCTGGAGCTGCTGAAGGGCCTGGGCCCCAGCGACCTGCTGCCTGAAGCGCCGTCCATTGCCGAGTTCTCCACCGGCGAGGTGATGGGCGAAAGTGCAGACAAGCTCGCAGCCATGTTTGGCGTCTCACGCGAGGCGCAAGACGAATACACGCTACGCACGCACCAAAAGGCGGCCGCGGCGCAGTCTGACGGGCGCATGGACAAGGAGCTGGTTCCGGCTACGGTGCCGCCGTCGTTCGACCCGATTACAACCGACAATGTGGTGCGCCCCGATACGTCGCTCGAAAAGCTGTCGGGCCTGTCGCCGGTGTTCGTGAAGCCGTACGGCACCGTGACGGCGGGCAACAGCTCGGCGCTCACCGATGGGGCCTCGGCCACCTTGCTCATGAGTCAGGCCCGCGCCGAGGCGGACGGCTACACGCCCAAGGCGGCGTTGCGGCAGTACACCTACGTGGCGCAAGACCCCGGGCGCGAGCTCTTGCTGGGCCCCGCCTACGCCATCCCGCAGGTGCTGCACGCGGCGGGCCTTTCGCTCAACGACATTGACGTCATCGAACTGCACGAGGCGTTTTCGGGGCAAGTGCTCGCCGTGCTGGAGGCGTTGCGCTCCAAGACGTTTGCTGCCACCCACCTCAACCGGGGCGAACCGGTGGGCAATGTGGACATGGATCGCCTGAATGCCCGGGGCGGATCGGTGTCGCTGGGGCATCCCTTTGGCGCCACCGGCGCGCGCCTCGTCACCACGGCGGCCAACCGCCTGCACGAAGAAGACGGCCGGTTTGCCCTTGTGGCGGCCTGTGCGGCGGGCGGGCAGGGCCATGCGCTGTTGCTGGAACGCCTGGAGGGATGACGCCCGCCCCGGCCCCTTCCGCTGACACTCTTTTCTCCTGAACCGCTGCTGCCTTATGCCTGCTTCTGCATCCACTGCTTCGCTCCTTCGCTTCGATACGACCGACGACGGCATTGCGACGGTCTGGCTGGACGACCCCGACGCCTCGGTCAACAAAATCTCGGAGGCGGTCCTCGACGCCCTCACCGAGGCCATTGCGCGCATTGAAGACACGCCCGAGATTCGGGCGGCGGTGTTCATCAGCGGCAAAGACGACTCGTTTGTTGCGGGCGCCGATTTGGACATGCTCAAGCGCCTCGACACCCCCGCCGACGTCCGCGCCATCAGCGAGACGGCTCACCAGCTCCTGCACCGGGTGCGCACGCTCGGCAAGCCCACGGTGGCCGCGATCAACGGGGCGGCCATGGGCGGCGGCCTGGAGCTTACGCTGGGCTGCACCTACCGCATCGCCACCACGCACGACAAGACCAAGCTGGCGCTTCCGGAGGTGCAGCTGGGCCTGCTGCCCGGCGGCGGGGGCACGCAGTACTTGCCGCGCCTCGTGGGCCTGCAGCAAGCCCTGGGCATGATGCTCACCGGCAAAAACATCTACCCCAAGAAGGCCAAACGCATCGGCCTCGTCGACGCCCTCACCCACCCGCCGGGGCTGCACCACGCCGCGCTGATGGCCGCCCGCGAGCTGGCCGACGGCACGCGCAGCGCCGACCGCTCCGACCACGGCTCCCTCACCGATACGCTGCTCGAAAGCAACACGCTCAGCCGTCGCTTCGTCTACCAGCAAGCGGGCAAGCGCACCGCCAAGCAAACGCGCGGCAACTATCCGGCCCCGCCGAAGATCCTGGATGCCGTAAAAACCGGGCTCGAAAAGGGGCTGGACGCCGGCCTACAGCGCGAGGCGCAGCACTTTGGCGACTTAGTGTTTACGCCGGAGTCGCGCGCGCTCGTCAGCCTCTTCTTTGCCAAGCAAACCGGCGACAAGCATCCCAACCCCGAGGCCGCCCGGCCGGTGCGCACCGTGGGCATCATTGGCGCCGGTCTCATGGGCGCGGGCATCGCCAACGCCAGCGCCAAGCACGGCACCGAGGTGCGCCTGAAGGATCAATCGCTCGAACTAGCCGCCAAGGGCAAGAAGCACATCTGGCAGACCGCGCGCAAACAGGCCCGTAAGGGCATCATCAGCACGTTTGAGCGCGACCAAATCGTGGAGCGCGTGGTGCCTACCGGCGACTACGCCCCGTTTGCCTCGGCCGACGTGGTGATTGAGGCGGTGCCCGAGGATCTTGAGCTGAAGCAGCAGGTGCTCAGCGACCTGGAGGCTGTGGTACGCCCCGACTGCGTGCTGGCCTCCAACACGTCCTCGATTCCCATCGCCGACATCGCGGCGGCCGCGCAGCATCCGGAGCGCGTGCTGGGGATGCACTACTTCTCGCCGGTCGAGCAAATGCCGCTCCTGGAGATCATTGCCACCGAGGATACGTCCGACGAAGCCATTGCCACCGCGCGCACCGCGGGCCGCCAGCAGGGCAAAACAGTGATTGTGGTGCAGGATGGCCCCGGCTTTTACACCACCCGCATCCTGGCCATCTACATGAACGAAGCGCTCCTTCTGCTGGAAGAGGGGGCCGACGCGGAAGCCATCGACCGGGCCATGAAAGACTGGGGCTTCCCGATGGGGCCCTACGAGCTGTTCGACCTGGTGGGCATCGACGTCGCAGCCAAAATTACGAAGGTGATGGAGGCGCACCTCGACACCGAGCAGTACACCATCAGCCATAGCGCCGAAGACCTGGTTGACGTCAACCTGCTGGGCGAGAAGACCAAACGCGGCTTCTACAATCACGAGACGCAAGACGACGGCGACCTGAAGCGCACCGACTTCAATCCCGGCGTGTACCAGTTCTTTGGCGGATCAAGCCGCGCGGACATCGACGCGGCCGCCGTGCAAGAGCGCCTGGGGCTTATGATGGTCAACGAGGCCATCCGATGCCTTGACGAGGGCATCTTGCGCAGCCCCACCGACGGCGATCTGGGGGCCGTCTTTGGCTTGGGCTTTCCGCCGTTTCGGGGCGGACCGTTCCGCTACATTGATCAGGAGGGCCCCAACGCCATCCGCGCACGGCTGCGACGCCTGGCGCAGCAGCACGGCCCCCGGTTTGCGCCGCCCGCCGGACTGGAAGAGCGCGCCGCTGAGGGCCGCCGCTTCCACGACGACGCCCGTTGACGGAGCGGGCTACGAGGCCGCCGGCGTGGACTCTTTTTTCTCGGGCTCTGTTTGGCCCATGTAGCGCGATTCGCGGGAGGTGCTTGTGATATCATCGTCGCGGTCCCACTTCTGCAGCACGTGCGTCACCGCGTCGTGGGGGTCCAGGTGGAAGTGGTCCTCGCCCAGGTCTTGGTAGAGGTCGGAGCGCCGCACCACCTCGCGGACCGGTCCGATGAGGCTGGTAAAGTGCAGGTCGATGCCACGCTCGCGCAGTGTCTTGAGCATCGATTCAAGCGCCTCGATGGCCGTGGTGTCGAGGTCGTTAATGCTGGTACCATCGATGACCACCACCTTGATGGAGCGGCCCTCGCGCTCGCTCTTATCCAGAATAAAGTCTTTAAAGTACTCCGCGTTGGCAAACGAAAACGCAGCGTCAACGCGCAGCACCAAGATATCGTCGATGGGCTCGGCCTGCTCGAAGCGCTCTAAATCTCGGAAGAGCCGCGTGCCGGGCACGTGGCCGAGCTCCGCCACATTGGGGCGACTGATGCGATGCAGCACCAGCAGCACCGACGCCACAATGCCGATGATGATACCCGCCTGAATGCCGATAAACAGCACCGAGCCGGCGGTGAGCAACGCGATGGTGCCGTCGCGGCGACGCGTCTCAAAGAGCTCCTGAATCTCTTCCAGGTCGATCAGTCCAAACCCCGCGACCATAATAATGGCCGCCAGGGCGGGCGCGGGCAGCGGGCGGAAGAGGGGCGTGAGGAACAGCAGCGTGAGGATGATAACGACCGACGCCATCACGTTGGCCATGGGCGTGCGCGCACCGGCCTGATCGTTAACCGCCGAGCGCGAGAAGCTGCCCGACGCCGGAATCCCCTGAAACAAGCTGCCAATCGCATTGGCCGCCCCGATGCCCACCAGCTCCTGATTGGCATTGATGGTGTAGTTGTGGCGCGTAGCAAAGACGCGCCCCAGCGATGCGTTCTTCATAAACTGCACCAGGGCAAGCGTGAGCGCAGCTGGCCACAGCAGCTCGATGTTGGCAAGGGAAAGATCCGGCAGCCGCGGCTCCGGCAGCCCGGTGGGGATCGATCCCACAATGTCGACCCCCGCCGCCTGCACATTGCCGAGCCAGCTCACCAGCGTGGCCCCCACTACCACAACCAGCGCGCCGGGGACCCACGGCGCCAATCGCCGCAGCAGCACAAGCACAGCCACGCACCCGCCGCCAATGGCTAGCGACAGCAGGTGGGTACTTTCAACGTTCTGGATGGCGGCCGTCACCAGCACATGCACGTATTGCGACTGGGGCAACGAGATGCCCATGAGCGTGCCCAGCTGGCTGCCGGCGATGATGATGGCCGCCGCCGTGGTGAGTCCTGTGATGACGGGCCGCGAGAGGAGGTTGGCCGCAAAGCCAAACTGCGCCAGCCCCATCCCCACCTGAAACACCCCGGCGAGCGCCGTCAGGGCAATGGTAAGCGCAACATACTCAGCTGAACCCGTCGCCGCCAGCCCGCTCAAGCCCGCCGCCACAATGAGCATATCGAGCGCCACAGGTCCGATGGCCAAGTGGCGCGACGAGCCCAGCACGGCGTAGATGAGCGGCGGTGCAAGCGCTGCATACAATCCGTAGATGGGCGGGAGTCCGGCAATGACAGCGTACGCCATCGCCTGCGGAATGAGCATCACGCCCACCGTAACGCCGGCCACGGCATCGGCCCGCAGCGTCTCGCTCGAATACGACGTCGCCCAACGAGCGGCCGGTACCATGCGCAACCAGTTCATCAAGCGTCTTATGTTTTCACATCGTAGAAGAATGGCACACGGAGCGCCGCGCGTCGGCACGCCGCACCGCCTCTGAAGGCAGTGCGCACGCGCTACCCGCGCCGGTGTTTTGTCAAGACACGATACGGGCGGCAAGATCCGCTGTCCAGTGGGGCCCTTCCAAAATGGTTACGCCAGCAGATAAACAGCTGTCAAGGCGCTGCCGTAGCGGCATACGCGTTTTTTGGTACCAATTAGCCTGTTCCAATGTCCGATCTGCCAGCCAACGCTCGCGAGCTATT
Organism: Salisaeta longa DSM 21114; assembly: GCF_000419585.1. Taxonomy (NCBI): domain Bacteria; kingdom Pseudomonadati; phylum Rhodothermota; class Rhodothermia; order Rhodothermales; family Salisaetaceae; genus Salisaeta; species Salisaeta longa. The sequence continues at coordinate 574,258 of NZ_ATTH01000001.1, read as the reverse complement.
CACCGACGACGAGGCCTCGTTTCGGGAGCGCGTGGGGGCGCTTCTCCCCGTCTTGCGCTCAGCCGCTGCCTACGACATTGACTACTACGTGGCCCGCGACATCATGCACCCGGATAACCTCCATCCCGACGACGTGGTGGCCGAGACGCTCATCTATGCGTGGTCGCACCGCGCGCAGTGCCCGGCCGACATGAGCGCCCGCGGCTGGCTCCTGGGCGTGCAGGTGCGCGTCATCCGCGACATGGTCGACCGGATCGTCTCCTACCGCCAATCGAAAGCCCTTTCGCTCGACGAGCCGCTGCCGGCAACAACCGGCGCCCGCGACGGACAGGCGCAGCAAGACCTCGTACAGCCCGACGAAGCGCCCACCTGGGCCGAGGTTACCCCGGCTGCCGCTCCCGAAGACATCGAGGCGCCGCTGTTTGCGAACGAAGACACGTTTACGCTGGAGGCCGACACGCGCCACGTGGCCATGCTCCACGACGAGTTTGATGTGCCGCTCGCCGAAGTGGCCACGATCATGGAGCGCGCCGCGAAAGACACCGCCGCGCTGCTTCAGGAAGCCCGCACCCACCTGCGCGCGCATGACGACGCCTCGCCTACGTCGTCGGTGAGCGAACCACCAAGCGCGTAGCCGGCGCAGTTCCCGACGGGCAAGGCCATGCCTAATCCTGCGCTTGCACGCTCCGGTGACGAATGTCGGTGCCTTCGGCCAGGAAGACGACCGCCTTCGCGATGTTGTTGGCGTGGTCGGAGAACCGCTCCACCGCTTTATTCACGCCAATCAGGTGCGCGACCGCCTCGGCATGCTCCGGGTGGGACTTCAGGTAGGTCACCAGCGCCTCAAAATTTTGATCGTGCAGGCGGTCCACCTGATTATCCAGCGACAGCACCTGGCGCGCCACGAGCCGGTCGCGCTGCCGCAGGGCATCTTGCGCGCGGTGGAGCATGGTGCGGGCATTGTCGCCCATCGTTTCCAGATTCATCACCGCTAAGGCACCGCTGGCATCTTGAATGGACCGCACGTGGCGCGCCACATTCCGGCAGTGGTCGCCCATACGCTCCAGATCGGTGTTTACCTTCTCGGCCACCAGCAGCATCCGCAAGTCAACCGCAACAGGCTGATAGAGCGCCAGAATGCGCTCGCACTGCTTATCCACTTCCAGCTCCAAGGCATCAATCGACTGGTCTCGCGTCACCACTTCATCGGCCAACTGCTCGTCGCCCCCAAGTAGCGCGTTGAGCGCATCGGCCAGCTGCTCGTCGACCTTGGCCGACATGTCGAGCAGGAGCGAGCGCAGCGTTGCAATTTCTTTCAGTAAATTGTGACTGGACATACAAACCAGAAGGCGGATGAATGAACGTGCGGGAAGCCCTGTACAGCGTGCACCGTTAGATGTGCCACGCCTCTATATTAGTGCCCGTCACAAAGCATACCTGCACGTGCGCCTACTTGCCCTTCAGGCTTTTTTCGAAGTAGTTGCGCAATAGAATAGCACTCAGATTGGTGAGCATCAGGAAGACCATCAGCACAATGATGCCCGCAGCCGCCAGGTACTGAAATTCGTCCTGCGGGCGCTTCGTCCAGTTAAAGATTTGGATGGGAAGCACGGTGAAGCGGTCGAGCACCGATTGCGGCAAAAAGGGAATATACGTCGCGGCGCCCACCACAATAAGCGGTGCGGTTTCGCCCACAGCCCGGCTTACGGCCAAAATGACCCCCGTAAAGATGCCCGGCGCAGCGACCGGCAGCACATGATGCCAGATCACCTGCCAGCGCGTCGCGCCCAGCGCATACGCACTTTCCCGCAGCCCCTGCGGCACCGCCCGAATCGCTTCCTGCGTGCTGATCACAATGATGGGCAAAATCAGCAGGCTCATGGTAAGGGCCCCGGCCATGATGCTAGAGCCCAGCGCCACGAGGCGCACAAAGAGCGCGAGCCCCAAAATGCCATAGATGACGGACGGAATGCCGGCCAGGTTGGAAATATTCACCTGCACGATGCGCAAAAACCAACCGGACGTCGCATACTCTTCCAGGTAGACCGCCGCCGCCACGCCCATGGGCACAGCGATGAGCGCCGTAAGCCCCATGACCCACAACGAGCCTACGATGGCCGAGTAAATCCCCGCCTCCTCAGGGAAGCGCGAGGGAAAGTTGGTGAGGAACTCCGCATTGAGCCACGGCGTGCCCTTCACCACCACGTCTACCAGGAGCGTCACGAGCACAAGGATCCCGAACAGCGTGGCAATGCCGAAGAGCCCAGCCAGCACCATGCCTACCCGCCTGCGCTGCGGGAGGTTGATGGCAAACGACGCCTCGTCGCGCGAAGTAGTCGATGTTGACGAGTCAGCCATGGGTTAGTAGCGTTCCTGAAATTTGCGAATGATGGCGTTGGCAAACAGGTTCATGCCGAGCGTAATGATGAACAGCATGAGCCCCACTGCAAAGAGACTCTTGTACTCGGTGGTGCCCTGGGGCGTATCGCCGAGGCTGACCTGCACAATGAAGGCCGTCATGGTTTGCACCGATCCGGTGGGGTCCAGCGTCAGGACCGGGCGCGCGCCGGCCGCGAGCGTCACAATCATCGTCTCGCCAATCGCGCGGCTAATGGCCAAAATAAAGCTCGCTATGATCCCACTTAGGGCCCCGGGCACCCGGATCCGCGTGATCACCTCAAACTTGGTGGCTCCCAGGGCATAGCCACCCGCACCGAGCGCCTTGGGCACCGCCTGCAAGGCGTCTTCGCTAAGGGAAGCCACCATGGGGATAATCATGATGCCAACCACCAGCCCCGCGCTGAGCGCGTTATACACCTGCAGGCCCGGAATGAACGTTTGCAGCAGCGGCGTCACAAAGGTGAGGGCAAAATACCCATACACCACCGTAGGAACGCCCGCTAGCAGCTCCAATCCGGGCTTGAGCCATGTGCGCAGCCGCGGCGGCGCATAATCGGCGATGAAGATGGCACTGGCCAGACCAATCGGGAGCGCCACAATGGCCGCAATGGCCGTAATGAGAAAGGTGCCCGAGAGGAGCGGCCAGATGCCGTAATGCTTTTCCGCAAACTGCGGCGTCCACTGCGTTTCGGTAAAGAAACGAATCAGCGAAACGTCTTGAAAGAACCCAATCGACTGCCAGATGAGCACGCCGGCAATGGCCAGCGTCGTTGCAATGGTAAGCAACGCGCTAAGGGCGAGCACACGCTCAATGAGCCGCTCACGCGGCGCATCGTACACGTTCTCTGAAAAGTCGATCGACAGGCGATCTTCCGACGGGGGAGAATCGGACATGGCCCAGCGGCGGTTGGTCGGGAGGGCAGGGGATCGAATCCGGCGGAGCCGCTACTGCGCAGCGGTCGTATCCGGTTGGGTAGCGGTCGTATCCGGTTGGGTAGCGGTCGTATCCGTGGCCGTCGGCTGCGTGGCCTGACGGAGCAATGCTTCCATCTGCACGCCAACGGCCGAGCCATCAGCGAACATAGTGCCTGTTACGCGCTGCTTGAAGCGCTGCTGCGCCATCTGGTACGCGTCCCTGCTCAGCGGCACGTAGCCCACTTGTTTCGCGAGCGTGTCGGCATGCGTCAGGTAGTAGTTCACGAAGTTCTGCACCGCCTCGCTTTGCGCGGCCTCCCCGCGCACGTAAATGAACTCGGGGCGCGCCAGCGGCTGATAGGTTCCGTTGTTCACCGTTTGGAACGACGGCTTGATGCAGCCCTGGCCGTTGTTGGGGTTGTTGTCGTCAACGCCCAGCAGCTTCAGCTTGTCCTTGTTCTCCTCGTAGTACGCCAGCCCCATAAAGCCTAGCGCGTTCGGATCGCCGTTTACGCCTTGCACAAGCACGTTGTCGTCTTCGCTAGCGGTGAAGTCGGTGCGGCTTGCGCCTTCCTCGCCCACAATGGCCGCCGTGAAGTAGTCGTAAGTGCCCGAGTCGGTGCCTGCGCCGTACAGGTTGATGGGGCGATCCGGAAAGCTTGGCCGGATGTCGCTCCACTGCTCCACCGTGCTGTTCGGCTTCCAGATCTTGCGGAGCTCCGCAACGGTTAGGCACTCCACCCAATCGTTCTTCGGATGCACCACGAGCGACAATCCATCGTACGCCACCGGCAGCTCGATGTACGAGATGTTGTTCTGCTGCGCGAGCGAATCTTCCACCTGCGTGATGGGCCGCGAGGCGTTGTTGATGTCGGTACTGCCGCGCACAAACTTCGAGAAGCCGCCGCCTGTGCCGCTCACGCCCACAAGCACGCGGGCCTTCGGGTTGTCAGTCATGTACGACTCCGCAACAGCCTCAGATAGCGGGTAGACCGTGCTCGATCCATCGACACGAACGGTGCGCTGCGATGAATCGCTACCGCAGCCCACCAGAAGCAAAAGAGCCGCCGCAACAAATGCCCAGCGCGTAAAGACCGAAAGATGCATGCGTTTGAGAAACAGTTGGATAAAAACCGAGGGTGTGTACATTCACTATGCTCCAAGCATACGTGCCAGACCGTTCAGATGTGCGAACACGGCTTTAAGAGTGAATGCGCACTGTATTATAAAATTGTAACATGCGGGGCCCGCGCCTTGTGTGCTGTCGTTGCTGCTTGGCGGCACCAACGCTCTGCTGCCGGGTGTACAGGCCTCAAACATCTCTCCCGAACCGGCGTAGCATTGCGCCGAACCTTTCAATGGTAAATGAAAATCAAAATGCCTGACGCACCGCCTCCTTCGGTCGACGGTTCTGCGCATGCACCGCCCGAGCCGCCCATTCCCACCGACCTTGCGGCCATCCGGGCCCCCGTAGCGGACGAGCTTTCGGCCTTTCGCACCTACTTCCGCGAGGCCATGCGCGCCGATCAGTTCCTGTTGGATAAGGTGACGCAGTACGTGCTGCGCCAGAAGGGCAAACGGATTCGCCCGCTCCTTGTCCTGCTCTCTGCGCAGCTGTTTGGCCCAGTGGGGGAGCCGAGTTTCCGCGCGGCGGCACTCGTCGAACTGCTGCACACGGCCACCCTCGTACATGACGACGTGGTGGACGAAGCGGACGAACGGCGCGGCGTGTTTTCGGTGAACGCCCTGTGGAAGAACAAGGTGGCGGTGCTGCTCGGCGACTTTCTCCTGAGCCGGGGCCTGCTCCTGTCGCTCGACCATCAGGATTACGACATCTTGCATACGCTCTCCGACGCGGTGCGCCGCATGAGTGAGGGCGAGCTCCTGCAGATCGAGAAGTCGCGCCTGCTCGACATCGACGAGGCGACGTACTTTCAGATCATTGGCGACAAGACGGCCTCGCTCATTGCGGCGTGCACCAAAAGCGGCGCCGTGAGCACCACCGACGACGACACCGCCATTGAGCGGATGCGCGTGTTTGGGGAAAAGCTCGGCCGTGCGTTTCAGATCCGCGACGACTTGTTCGATTATGCCGGGGCCGACGTGGCGGGCAAGCCCATGGGCATCGACCTGCAGGAGAAAAAGATGACGCTGCCCCTGATCTACGCCCTTCGCGAAGCGCCGAGCGCCGAGCGCAAGCGTATCCTCAAGATCGTAAAGAAAGACGACAAGGATCGCAGCGATGTGCGGGCAGTCACCGCATTTGTGAAAACGCAGGGCGGCATTGCCTACGCCCGGCAGCAGATGACAACCCTCGCCGCCGAAGCCCGCGCCTGTTTGGACGACCTGCCGCCGTCCGACGCGCGCGCCTCGCTCATCGGCCTCACGCAATACACCATCCGCCGCACCCGATAGCGCTACGCGCACGGCTCAGCCGATCCGGCACTGCACCTCCGGTAGCAACATCACCGAACCGTCATCGTTCGGATGCTCCAACGGTTTGTTTCATAGCGCCTTCCGCTCCATGACGTCAGCGATACGCGTTTCCATGGGCCTGCTCCTGGCCCTCACCCTCACCGGGTGTGCCGCCTCCCGCTCCACCGCGCCCGCCACAACCGCCGCATCGTCGGGCGCAACGGCTCCCACAGCCGCCGCGCCCGACACCACGGCCCCTGCCGCCGCCACGGCACCATCCGCGCCCGACTCCGCCGCAACGCCGCCCCCCGCTGCGCTGGTGCCCAACACGGCCGGCAAGGCCTGGCACCTGCAAAGCGGGCAAACCTCGCCCTATCCCGGCCTCAACGTCACCGGCGCTTACGCCCTACTGGCCGACCGGGCGCCGAAGCAAACGGTAACCGTGGCCGTCATCGATGGGGGCGTGGACACCGCACACGTGGATCTGGACGACAACCTGTGGGTGAACTCCGACGAGGTGCCGGGCAACGACACAGACGATGACAAGAACGGCTACGCCGACGATGTGCATGGGTGGAACTTCATCGGTGGCCCCAACGGCCAAAATGTCAACCACGACACCTACGAGCTGACGCGCATCTACGACCGCCTGCACGCACGCTTTGCCTCGGTTGACAGTGCCGCTGTGGCCGATAGCGCGCGCCAGGCGTACCAGCGCTACCAGGAGATTAAGGCCACCTTCCAGAAACGCCGGTCCGAGCTGCAGACGCAGTACAACCGCATGCAGCAGGTCAACCAGCGCGCGCAGCGGGCGGTGGCCACGCTCAAAGAAACCACCGGCCTCGATTCGCTCTCGCAAGCCGCCGTGGAGGGCGCACAGCCGTCGTCGCAAGCAGCCCAGCGCGCCAAGGCGATGCTGCTCTTTCTGTACAATCAGAACGTATCGCCGAAGCAGCTCGACGACTACGTGACGTACCTGCACGACCAACTGAAGTACGGCTACAACCCCGACTTCAACCCGCGGCCGCGCGTGGGCGACACCTATGCCGACAAAACCGAGCGCTACTATGGCAATCCGGACGTGACCGGCCCCGATGCCGAGCACGGCACCCACGTGGCCGGCATCATTGGCGCCGAGCGCGACAACAACGAAGGCATCAACGGCATCGCTCCAGTGCGCATCATGGCCATCCGTGCGGTGCCCAACGGCGACGAGCGCGACAAAGACGTCGCCAACGCCATCCGGTATGCCGTAAACAACGGCGCCGACATCATCAACATGAGCTTTGGCAAGAGCTACTCGCCGTACAAGAAGGTCGTCGACCGCGCCGTGCAGTATGCCACCCAACACGACGTGCTGATGGTGCATGCGGCCGGCAATGACGGTACCAACATCGACTCCACCGCCAACTATCCCTCCAAGTATTACGCGGGCGGGGGGCAGTCGTCGACGTGGATTGAGGTGGGCGCCTCCTCCTGGAAAAATAACGGCCAGTTGGCGGCCGACTTTAGCAACTACAGCGCAACGCGCGTCGACGTGTTTGCCCCGGGCGTTGACATCTACTCAACGGTGCCGGGCGGCAAATACAAGCGCAACAGCGGCACGAGCATGGCCGCGCCCACCGTCTCGGGCGTGGCCGCACTGCTGATGGCGTATTTCCCTGAGCTGAGCGCCCAACAGGTGCGACAGATCATCCTGGAAACGGCCACGCCGTACGCCAGCCGGTCGGTCACGCGCCCCGGGGGCAAGGCATCCGTTTCTTTTGGGAAATTGTCCGTGACGGGCAGCATCGTTAACGCCAAAGCCGCCGTTAAGCGCGCCCAGCAGCTCACGGACGACTCGTAACGCGCGCCGCCGCGCCACGCGTTGCATCGTTCATCCATTGTGTCATCTTACCGTTTCCATCCTATGGCCGATACGTACGAGAAGTGGGTCGCCACCTCCTTCAGCACCGACTTTCGCGCCGCTGCCGAGCGCGTTGAGGAGCCGCTGCCCGACCTGGGGCCGCACGACGTGCTGGTGCGCAACCGATACGCCGGCGTCAACGCGACCGACGTCAACATCACCGCGGGCCGCTACACGCCGGGCGTCCGTCCGCCCATCGATCTGGGCGCCGAAGCGGTGGGCATCGTGGAAGCAACCGGGGCGAAGGTCCGCCACCTGCAGCCCGGCGACGCCGTGGCCACCAATACGCTGGGCGGCGGCTACCGCACGCATCACGTGGTGCGCGCGAGCCAGGCCGTTCCCATCCCCGAGGCCTCGCCCGAAGCCCTCAGCATCATGGTGAGCGGATTGACGGCTTCCATCGCGCTGGAGGAGGTGGGCGGGCTCTCGACCGACGAGACGGTGCTGGTAACCGCGGCCGCCGGCGGAACCGGCCAGTATGCTGTGCAGCTGGCGAAGCAAGCGGGCAATCACGTAGTGGGCACCTGCGGCACCGACGCGAAGGCCGCGCTGCTTGACGACCTGGGCTGCGACCGCCCCATCAACTACCGAACCGAAGATGTGGCGACGGTGCTCTCCGACGAATACCCCGACGGCGTAGACCTCGTGTACGAAGGCGTGGGCGGCACGCTATTCGACACCTGTGTGCAGGCCCTGGCGCGCCACGGGCGGCTGCTGAGCATCGGCTACGTGAGCGAGTACCGCGACGGCCCGTCCCCGGTCCAGGCGCCCCGCATCTACACGCAACTGCTCCAGAAGTCGGCCGCCATCCACGGGTTCTTTCTGCCGCACTTCGCCGAGCACTTCGCCGACCACATGCAACGCCTCATGAAGCGTCAGCAGACGGGGACGCTGCAGGTGGCCATCGACGAAACCGTGTTTGAGGGCCTTGCGACCGTGCCGGACGCCGTGGAGTACCTGCACAGCGGCGAGAGCCGGGGGAAAGTGGTGGTGCGCTTCCCCGAATAGCCCGGCCCACGGTCTCATCCACCCAACCATAAGTACCGACAGGGCGCGCCGTGTCGATGCGCGCCGTGTCGGTACGGCGTATGCAGCACAGGATGCAGGCGCGTGCTATTTTCCAGCGGCCGCTTTGGAGGCCATATCCTTGCGCAGCTGTGCGGTTTGGGCGTCCAGGTTCACGCCCATCAGCCGGGCGAGCGTGTCGCCGACGTACGTGTTGTCGTGGTGCCCGATGAAGTGCGCGCGCCCCGGGCCGAAGGCGTACAAATTCACGTCGCGGGCCGTGTGGCCGTGGGTCGTCCAGCCCGTGCGCACCCGGCGGCCCACAATGTCGGTGATGACACCACCAAACGTGTAAACATCTCCAATGGTGGCTGCTTCAGCAATGTGCTTGCGCTCCTCGTCGGTCAGGTTGCTGAAGCCAAGCATTTTCTGCACGACCTTGGCCGGTTCGCGGGCTTCTTTGGCGGCTGCATACATCGCGCCGTGCGAGGCCTGCACCTGCGCGAGCTTCTTCGGATACCAGTGGTATTCGCTTTCGCCGTCCACCTCGCGCGCCAGCGACAGGCCGCCGGTGGCATGATCCGAGACCACCACGACGAGCGTGTTGCCCTGCGCGCGGGCCGCGTCGAGCGCCACCTGTACGGCATCATAGAACGCAAGGATATCGCCGGCGTGGGCCGCGGCGTCGTTGGCATGCCCGGCGTGGTCGATCCGGCTCCCCTCAATCATGAGGAAGTAGCCCTCGGGATCGTCTTTCACCAGATCGATCGCCGTGCGCGCCATCTCCGCAAGGGACGGCTGCTGGGTCGTTTCGCGATCAATCTCGTACGCCATGTGGCTCGCGGCAAAGAGTCCGAGCACCGGCGGCTGCTCAATAGCGGCTAGTTCCTTGGCCGTCGCGGCATACCGGTAGCCGTCGGCCGTGGCCGCCTCGATCAGGTTGCGGCCGTCGGCGCGCCGCCCGTCATCCGATGTGGGGAGAAAGTGCCGCCGCCCACCGCCCAGCACTACCTCGATGTTATGCTTGAGCATCTGCGCCGCGATCTCGTTCTCCTGGTCGCGGTCGGGCACGTGCGCCGCGAAGGCAGCCGGGGTGGCATGCGTGATGCGGCTCGTAGCCACCAGCCCGGTTGCCATGCCGCGGGCCTCGGCGGCCTCCAGAATCGTCCCCAGCGGTTGCTTCTTGGGGTTTACGGCAATGGCGCCGTTGTACGTTTTGACGCCCGTGGCGTACGCTGTGGCCCCCGCCGCCGAGTCGGTGATCCGCTGGCTGGTGGAGTAGGTGTGCACCGAGCCCGTCTGCAGGCTATCCAGCACCGTCATCTCCTGCCCTCGCAGCGCGCGCAGCATGTCGCGCCCCATGGTGTGCGAGGCGGGCCCAAAGCCATCCGGAATGAGAAGGATCACTTTTTTTGGCGTATCGGACGTCTGGCCGTGGGCCATGGGAGCGCTTCCCAGCAGGAGGAATGCAGCAACGAGCAGCAGGCGACGGAGCATAGCACAAGTCATTTGTGGACAGAGGAGTGCGAGGGATGCAATGCGGCCTTTTTTTCATCAGTTCCCCCGCCGCAGCATACGCGGGCAAAGATAGCACTCCGTTAATCTGATGTGCGCCGCGGGGACATCGTCGCCTCACATACGAACGCGGGCCGCGGGGGGTAGATTGGAACGGTGGATGCAATTGCCTTGGAGCGCGTGCCACAGGATTGCGAATGATGCAGGAATCTGTTATTTTATGCAATGCTTGAAAGCTCGATTTTACGAAAGCAGCGCCGGATGCTGTCCGCCTTTGCCGACGCGAAGGTTAATCATCTGATCGAGACCAAACAGGCGTTAGGACGGACGCAAGGCTCCGGCATTTCACCCAACGCCGCGTGCTGTGTCGTAATTGTAATTCACCAGTGGTGCCAGGCTCCCCAGGGCTGCTAAGCTCAATCTCGTTATGCAGCAGATGTTATCGTTGACAATTCGAATTGAAAATCAAGACGCTTATGCTCCGTTCGATCTTTTTTCTGCTTGTACTGATTCTTATCTCCGATATCTCGTCTGTCACAGCACAGGATAGTACTTATGTGCCCGAGTATGAGCTCAAGGCTGGCACGGAACTCGTTGCTGTATATATGGGGGCTGAAAGCTGTGGCCCTTGTCATGCCCCCAAGGTGAAGCAGGCTATAAAGAGGATGAAAATTATCCTCGACCAGCGCGCGAAGGAACGTGGCTGGTATTTTTCAGCGATGGGAGTAGCCATGGACTGGAAGGTGTCCACTGGGTACAAATTTCTTCAGGAAAATGGCCGGTGGGACGAGGTGATCGTGGGGAAGAACTGGATAAATCTCGCCGTTTCTCGGTTTTTATGGTCCGATTCTTCAGCCCATACTGGAATCCCTCAAGTCGTACTCTTGAAACGCACGGTTAATCCTCAATCTGGATGGATTGAGTTGTCCGAGTATCAGGTACTGGCGCGTCATCACGGCTCGGACGATATTTCGAAATGGATTGGAAATGGTGCGCCTCTCCCAAAAAAAGTTAAATAATACATTGGATTTATTATTAATATAATTATTTAATATGTTACGTGACAATCAAGCCAAGAGATACCGCAACCTTCTGTTCGGTAGCCTTGCCGGCACACTGCTATTTCTGACCCTTGGCACACTGGCCGACCAAGCATGGCTGCTCGTTGGGGCGGCTGCCTCTGTGGGTGCGTTGGTTTTGCTTCTCGGGCGAGGCGTCGCCCTTCTTCTTGACGGTCTTCAACGCACCGAATTAACCGCGGCGCTGGTCGTAGGGGTGCTGATGGGGCTCCTTGGAATTGCACTCGGTGATTTACACGGATCCCTCGTCCTCATGCTGCTGAGCGAGGGAGCCGGTGGGGTGGCCGCAATGTTGCTTTGGCCGTCTGTGCGCCACACGTCGGCCGCTACACGTAAGCCGTAGCCGACATGCCGAGCGGATGTGTGGCACACAAGACGCTGTAGCCCCCGCAGGGCGTTGGCAAGCCAACCATCTTCCATCGGTTTCAGCACTTTGACACATTGGATTTAGGCAATGCCGGCAACCGCTCCGTATGGGTGCGGTGGGAGACCGGCACGCAGGGGGCTCCTTTAGCGCGGCCCTCCGATAAGGAGACGGGCAGTGATGCCCCGTGTGCCCCGCTGCAGCGTAGAATGCGGGGGAACCCCTCTCTGCGATCGATTGGGTTGATGTAGGGCGTGCCATCTCGTATGCTGCATACGTTACGCCCGTCACAACATCTACGGTTGTATGCCAGACGCACACACTGCATCGCAGCACCCGCATCGCCCCTTTACGCTGGTGTTGGCCGGCGGCGGCGCCCGCGGCTATGCGCACGTGGGTGTGCTTCGCGCGCTGGCCCAAGAGGGCTGGCGACCCCACGCCATCGTAGGCGTGTCGATGGGAGCCCTTGTGGGGGCAACCTATGCCCTGCGCGATGACTGGTACGAGGCGCTCTTGCGCATGGACACTACAGCCTTCCCCGATCCATTTCCCACGAGCCACGACTTTCGCCGGGGGTGGCGCCCGCGCATCGAGGCCATGTGGCACGTGGTCCGGTCGCTGGTGACGATGGGCACCGGATGGGGCGTCGGCGAGCCGTGCCAGGCGGCCGGCATGCGCGTGCTGCAGGACGTCACCAACGACCGCGACCTCTCAGACAGCCGCCTCCCACTCGCCATCTGTGCGTCCGATCTGCGGTCGGGGCAGCGGGTCGTCTTTCGTGAGGGCAATGCCGCCGAACGCGTCTACGCCAGCGTGGCCATCCCCGGCGTGCTTCCGCCGTATGCTCTCAACGATCGCCAGCTGGTGGACGGCATCTTTACCGACTCGGCGCCGGTAGACCTCGCCCGCACGTTTGATCCCTCGGTGGTCATTGCGGTGGACCCGACGCAGACCCTCGCGCCCACGTCGGTGTGCAACGGCTTTCAAGCGGCGTTGCGCGCGGTTGAGATCTGCCAGATGCGGCTGTCGGAGATTCGGTTTGAGCAGGCCGATTGCGTGCTGCGGGCGCGCTTCTCGCGCACCATCGACACGCTCGACTTTAGCATGCGGCGCGAGTGCATCGCGGCCGGCGCGTTTGCTGTGCGGCAGCAACGCGAGGAGCTGCGCCACCTGCTGCGCGCCTCCGTCTCACCGTCCGCTCCTGCCCCGTTGTCTTCCGCCCGGGCGCATGGGTAGCCTCTACCTCTCCAAGGTTCTGACGCTGCTGCTGTACCCGCTCACCTGGAGCCTCCTGGCGGTGCTGGGCGGCGGGCTGTGGGCGCTGCGCGCGCCGCGGTGGGGGCTTGGAGTGGTGTTCGCGGGCGGCCTCCTGCTGTATGTAACCGCTCTGCCCGTCGTTTCCACGGCGCTGCGTCGTTCGCTCGAACAGCAGCATCCACCCCAACCGATCGCCGCTACCCCCTCGGCCGATGCGATTGTGGTGCTGGGCGGTGGCATTGCGGCAGCCCACCCGCCGCGGCTCTATCCCGACCTCAACAGCGCAGCCGACCGGGTGCTGCATGCCGCGCGCCTCTACAAGGCGGGCCACGCGCCCTGTATCATCGCGAGCGGCGGTGCGGTGCCCTGGCATCAGCAGTCGGAGGCACCGGCCATGGAGATCGTATTGCAACAGCTTGGGGTGCCGCCGCGCGATGTGATCCTTGAGGCGGAGAGCCGCTCGACGTACGAGAATGCGCAACACACCGCCCAGCTTGCCCGCCGCACCGGGCGCGACACACTCTTGCTCGTTACGTCGGCGCTCCATATGCGGCGCGCGCTTGCCACCTTCCGGTCAACGGGCCTGGTGGTACACCCTGCCCCAACAGACTACGAAGCAGTGGAGCGGTCCGATACGGTGCTCGCATTTCTGCCCGATGCGGCCGCGCTCGCCGGTACCACCGCCGCCCTCAAGGAGTACGCGGGCTACGCCGTATACCGCTGGCGCGGATGGATTGCCGCACCGCCTCATTCTTCTTCAAACTGAACGTAGCGTGCCAGGTTGTCGTTGCGAAGCTCGCCCCAGCCAACGTTCACCCGTACGCCGGGCGCGAGGTCGTCCACCGCGTAGCCGGCTTCAAACTCCGTTTCCTCGACCACCATCAGGGGGACACCCAGCAGATCGAACGTCACGCGCTCGGCCGAAGTATCTACGGAGGCAATGGGGGCCTCAAAGACGTACACCGCCCCGCGATCGTAGGGCTCGATGTTTTCCACCTTGCGCGCCACCAGCGTCCCGTCGTCACGCAACACCGCGTCGATGCCCAGGTCGATGCCGTCGTAGTAGCTGTCGAGGCCGTTTTCCAGGACAAACACCGTAGATTCGTTGTAGTGCACCGGCACGCCGCCCACTTCAACGATGCGGGCTTCGGTGTCCAGTCCGTGCGAGATGCCATCGAGCTGCACCGTCGTCACGGGCTCGGCATTAAACGTAAACGATTGCACCCGCACGGTGGGCTTCAGCAGAAAGCGCCCCGGCGTTTCGATGAACGACTGCTCGACATTGAAGTCGAGCGTTACGCTTCCCACGTCGCTTCCGGCGTCGACCGTAAACGAGGGCAGCAGGATCTTGATGCCGGTTTGCGGCCCGCTGGGCACTTTCAGATCCACACGTGCGCCGTTCGCCTTTTCGACGTACCCCTCGGTGCCCACAATCAATCGGAGCTGTTCGTAAGTGCCCGGCGGCACCGGGGCATCGGCCAGTTGCAGCGTCCGGCCATCCTGCAGCGTCAGCAAATCAACGGTCTGGGCCGCATCGCTGAGCACCACCGGCTCGCGGGCCGCGCCGGAGGGCACTAGCGTCACCCGCTCGATGGTCACCACCGCCTTGGCCAGCTCGGCCGGGGCATCCGTGAGATGGACCTGCAGCCGACCATTGGCTTCAGGATACGGCACCGAAGAGGCGGTTGTGTCGCAGCCCACAAGCACAAGAAGGGCTACAGATAGTACGCCGAGGGCGCGCTTGATGAGATGGTGCGTCATACGTTCGATGTACGGTTGAGTAGATGTCGAGGCGGCAGGCCCTGCACCACGCATGCGGCGGCCCCACGGTCGTTCAGGATGCTTCCGCTCCCCAAGCCCCCCGTACCGCGAACCAATGCGCGGGTGTTGCCCGCTGTACAGACACAATCTGTAAACACAAAAATGATGCCGGCGCCGGTAGTTTCTACAGATCGGGAAGATCTTGCCACCTGTAGGGAGGAGGCAGACGGCGGCTTGCATCCACGCGGCCTGCAGGCCCATCGCACGCGTAATCGTGCATCCGTCTTGGGCACTTCAAAACTGGCTCGCGCTTCCGCGGCACGTCGGTGTCATTTTGCATATCACTTCCGAACAGCGTAAGCGCGAACAAGCACAATGTATGCAACGGCCCTGGACATCTTGGGAGAGAGTTTGGGCATGCCCGTGCCGAAGCCTCTAGCTAGGCCATCCAAGAAGGAGGAGCAAGGTCATGCTGAAAGGGCAATCTCCGCAATGGGACGCTCCTGCCTGTACATGGAGATCTCACCAGGGGCATGACCTCCGGCCCCCACGTCATTCACATGCGTTCATTCCTCGCGATGACAAGGAGTGTACTCCTTTTTTGTGCTTTGCACGTGCAGTTGGTGAAACCTGTCCAAACAGCCATCTGAACCACCAACATTGCATTTCTATCATCAACCACTGTTGTCATGGCGAGGAGCCGAAGGCCGCGCGTGGGCCCTTAAGTCATCCCGGAGGCGAGGCCGAAGGTCATGCCTGTGGTGAGGCCTTTAGGTCATCCCGGAGGGGCAATCTCCACAAGCGAGCAAAAACTTGCCGGATATTGCAATCGGAGAGAGACGCACTGACAGAACAACGGCATGAGGAATCGTGAGACCGCGCCGAGTGCTTTAAAGCCAGCTCATACTTCCGGGCCACATCATCGTCATTTTGCAAATCACTTCTGATCGGCATCAACACGAACCTAAAATTGATGCGATTGCCCTGACGCAGCGTGCAGGCGGTGGCCTTTGCCGCATGTGGTTTGTACATTGGGTGGGCATGTTTTACACACAAATCGCCCGGCCGTATGTCCTCCGCTTCCAATGTCCCCCGCCCGCTGCTTCCGCTGCTGTACCTGGCCTGGGCCGACGGCATCCTGACGCCCGCCGAGCAGCGCCTGATACACGACCGCTGCGCCGCGCTCGATGATGCCGCACCGGACCTCTGCAAACGACTCAAGGCATGGACCGACCCGTCCGATCCCCCCTCGGCGACGCAATACTTTCGATGGGTGCGCGCGCTGCAGACGGCTGCGGACGATATTCCCCAGGCGACGGCGCGCTCCCTTACCGAGCTGGCGCAGGCGCTTGCTACCAATGGCGATTTACCGGACGCCACCGCGCGGGCGCTGGCCGACATCGAAGCCGCACTGGGCGTGGACAGCCGCGAGGTGCTGGGGGATCTGCTGGGACACCGATCGGCCGACACGCCCCCGCCCGACGCGCCCGATCTTCCGTTTGCTGTGGAGCAGCTGCAGGCGGTGCTGGATGGCGACCGGGCCGAGATCAAAGACCGCCTGCGCACACTCCTCAACGACCCGGCATTGCACCCCGACCCGTCGCTGCCCACGCCGGCCTACCGCGAGGCCGTACTGGACGTTTGCAAGCGGCTGGCCGCACAGGGCCTCGGCGCCCTCTCCTATCCCAAGGCGTACGGCGGCCGCGGCGACATTGGGGCGTTCATCACCACCTTTGCCATGCTGGCGTATGGCGACCTCAGCGTGGTGGTGAAGTACGGCGTGCAGTTTGGGCTCTTTGGCGGCAGCCTGCAACAGTTGGGCACCCAACGGCACCACGAGACGTACTTAGAACGCGCCGGGACGCTCGACCTTCCGGGGTGCTTTGCGATGAGCGAAACCGGCCACGGGTCGAATGTGCGCGACCTGCAAACCACCGCGCGCTACGACCCTTCCGATGAAACGTTTATCCTGCACACGCCCCACGACAGCGCGCGCAAGGATTGGATCGGGAATGCCGCGGCCCACGGGCAGCTGGCCACGGTGTTCGCCCAGCTCGAAACCGAAGGCACCACGTACGGCGTGCACGCCTTCCTCGTACCCATCCGCACGGCCGACGGCGCCCCCGCCCCCGGCGTGCGCATCGAAGACTGCGGCGAAAAGATGGGCCTCAACGGCGTCGACAACGGACGGCTGTGGTTCGATCAGGTGCGCATCCCGCGCGCCAACCTGCTGGACCGCTACGCCACCGTGCACCCCGACGGCAGTTACGAAAGCCCCATCCCCAGCGCGGGCCGCCGGTTTTTTACAATGCTCAGCACCCTGGTGGGCGGACGCATCAGCGTGGCGCGCGCCGGGCTCAACGCGGCCAAGAAGGGCCTTACCATCGCCATTCGCTACGGCAACACGCGACGACAGTTTGGCCCTAAAGATCGCTCCGAGGTGCGCATCCTGGATTACCGCACGCACCAGCGCCGCCTGTTGCCGCCGCTCGCCACTTCGTATGCCCTGCACATGGCCCTGGAGGACCTGACCGAACGATTTGCCGCGCGCGCCGCGGGGGCGAACCTCTCCGATATTGAGGCCACGGCGAATGCCCTGAAGGCCTATGCTACTTGGCACACCACCCACACGCTCCAAACGGCCCGCGAGGCCTGCGGCGGGCAGGGCTACCTCGCCGAAAATCAGATTGCCCAGCTCAAAGCCGATACCGACGTCTTTACGACCTTCGAGGGCGACAACACCGTGCTGATGCTGCAGGTGGCCAAGGGCTTGCTCTCGGACTTCCAGCGCGAGTTTCGTGACCTCAACGTGCTTGGCATGATGCGCTTTGTGGCCGGCGAGGTCACCACCCGCGTCACCGAGATGAACCCCATCGTGAAGCGTGCCACCGACACCGAACACCTGCGCGAGGCCGATATGCAAGGCGACGCCCTGCGCTTTCGTGAACGCGCGCTCGTACAATCGGCCGCCCAGCGCCTCAAGCACCGGATGGACAACGGCGCGGCCCCGTTCGATGCGTTTGTGGAGGTTCAAGATCATCTGCTTACCCTTGCCCACGCGCACGCCGAGCGGGTCGTGTTTGAGCGCTTCGTCGATCGCATCGCTACAGTAGAAGACGCTTCCAGCCGCTCCGTGCTGAACACGATCCGTTGCCTGTACGGCCTGCATCGGTTGGAAGCGCACCGTGCCTGGTTCTTGGAAAAGGGCTACTTCGAAGCGCCCAAGTCGAAAGCCATTCGCACCGAAGTGAACACGTTGTGCGGCGAGATCCGCCCCTGGGCCCGCGCCCTAACCGACGCCTGGCAGATCCCGAGCGGCGCCCTGCAGGCCCCCATCGCCCAATGACGGCCCCGCTGCCCGCGCCACCTACCGGCAGGATCACCCCGCCCTGCTGCGAGTTGGCACGCCTGCACTTTTTTCCTCTCCATGATCCAATGCTGCGGCCCCTCCCATGCGAATTGTAGTCGTTGGCGCCGGCGAAGTAGGCTTCGATGTCGCCCAGATGCTGGCCACCGAGCAACACGATGTCGCCGTCATCGACATCAATCCAGAAATTTTAGATCGCGTCCGGCAGCAGCTCGATGTGCTTACGGTGGAAGGAAGCGGCACCTCCACCCGCGTTCTCGACCGGGCCGGCATCCAGGCGGCCGACATGCTCATCGCGGTAACGGCCATCGACGAGGTCAACCTCATTGCCTGCATGATGGCCGACCGCATGGGCGTTGAAACCACCGTGGCCCGCCTCCGGTCTGACGAGCTCAAAGATACCGACGCCGTGTTAGGCGGCGAAGATTTTGGCATCGACCTCATCATCCACCCCGAAGAGAGCGCCGCGCTGGAGGTGGTACAACTGATGGAGCGCGCCGGCGCTACGGATGTGCTTACGTTTGGCGACGGGCGGCTTCACCTGGTCGGCATCCGCCTCGACAAGTCGTCGCCCGCGGTGGGGAAAACGTTGCGGGCGTTCGTCAAAGAGCATCCGTCCCTGGCCTTTCGCGTGCAGGGCATTGTGCGCGGCGCGCGCTCCATTTTGCCGCGTGGCCATGAGACGTTGCAGGCCAACGACCAGGTGTTTGTCCTCGTAAAGCCCGACTGCGCCGCCGACGTAGCCCGCGCCATGGGTAAGGGCGACGTGCAGATGCGCGACGTGATGATCCTTGGCGGAACGCGCACCGGTGCCAGCATTGCCGAGCGGCTCAGCCACAGCCCCGAGCGGCGCGTGAAGCTTATCGAGCCCGACCGCGAGCGAGCCGCGGCCCTCGCCGAGCGCCTGGAGCATGTGATGGTGCTGCACGGCGATGCGACCGACGTCGACCTGCTGGTGCGCGAGGGATTGGGCGAAATGGATGCCTTTGTGGCCGTCACGAACGACGAGGAATCAAACCTCGTCACCAGCCTGCTTGCCAAGCACCTGGGCGTGTACAAAACCGTCGGCCTCCTTTCGAAAGGAGCGTACATCCCCATCAGCCAGGCGATCGGCCTCGACGCCGCCATCAGCAAAAAGCTGGCGGTATCGCGCGAAGTCCGGCGCTACCTGCGCGGCAAGCACGTGCTGAGCGTGGCGACGGTGCACGGCCTGGATGCCGAAATTTTGGAGATCGTGGCCGCCGAGGACGCGCCCGTCACCCGCCAGCCGCTCAAGGGCCTCGACATTCCCAACGGCGTAATGATTGCCGCGGTGGGGCACGACCAAGCAGACGCCGAGATTGCAACCGGCGACACCCGCATCGCGCCGCACGACCGGGCCATCGTCTTCGTTCTTCCCGACAAAGTTGAAGCCGCCGAGCGCCTGTTTCACCATGCGTGATATCGATACCTGGGATTTGTCGAAGGGCGTGCTGCACGTGCCGGTGGTGGTGCGCACGATGGGCGGGCTGCTGCTCTTTTTAGCGGCCGCCCTGCTCGTGCCTGCGCTCACGGGGGCGTATTACCTCGAAATGCAGGCCGCGCTCAGCTTTTTCACGACGGCGACCGTTGCCGGGGCGTTGGGCGGCGCCGCTTGGTGGGGCATCGACGATCCGGGCGAGGACGCGCTGCGGGTGCGCGAGGGCTTCGTGATCGTGGCCCTGGCCTGGGCCGTGCTCTCGGCCGTTGGTGCCCTTCCGTTCATCTTTGGCGGCGTATTGGAGAGCTACACCGACGCCTATTTTGAAACGATCAGCGGCTTTACCACTACCGGCGCTACCATCTTTGGCGGCGGTGGCAATATGGCCATCAGCGCCATGCCCCGCGCCCACATGCTGTGGCGCAGCCTGGCGCACTGGATGGGCGGCATGGGCATTATCGTGCTCACGCTGGCCATCCTGCCCATTTTGGGCGTCGGCGGCATGCAGCTCTTCAAGGCAGAAGTACCCGGCCCCTCGGCCGACAAGCTAACGCCACGCATTCGCGAGACCGCTCGCAAGCTGTGGCTCATCTACGTTGCCATCACCGGGGTGCAAATTGCGCTGCTAACCCCGGCCATCGGCCTTTTTGAAGCCGTAAACCACGCGTTTGCCACCATGGCCACGGGCGGTTTCTCCACCCAGGATGCGTCCGTCGCGGGCTTGCAATCGGTGTACGTGGAGTGGGTGATCATCGTGTTTATGTTTTTGGCCGGCATGAACTTCGTGCTCCACTTCCGCCTGCTGCGCGGGAACGTGGGCATCGTGGCAAAGGACACGGAGTTGCGCACCTACGCCGGCATTGTGGGCGGCGCGGCGCTGCTCATCACGGTGGCCACGTGGCGCCCGCTTGCCGATCTGCACGGCGCGGCCTTCGCACCCGTGTACGAGGGCTTCCACGAAGCCGTACGCGTGGCGCTCTTTCAGGTCATCTCGCTCGTAACCACCACCGGCTTTGCCACCGCCGACTACGAGCTGTGGCCGCCGCTTGCCATTGGCGTCGTCTTTCTCCTCTTCTTTGTGGGCGGCATGGCCGGGTCAACCGGCGGCGGCGTGAAGGTCATCCGGCACGTCTTGCTCTACAAAAACTCGTTCAAGGACCTCAGGCAGCTCGTGCACCCGCAGGCCATCTTGCCGGTGCGCCTCAACGGATCGGTGGTGCCCGACGACGTGATGCGCAACGTCCTTTCGTTCATGGTGTGCTACGCCGGGCTCATTGCCGTGGGCACGTTCTTGCTCTTCTGCACCGGCGTAGACCTGCTGACCGCCATCGGCGGCGTGCTCTCGTGCCTTGGCAACATCGGCCCCGGGTTTGGCACCTTGGGCCCCACCGAAAACTACGCCCACCTCTCGATGTTTGCCAAATGGGTGCTGTCATTTCTCATGCTGGCCGGGCGCCTGGAACTGTTTACCGTACTCGTGCTCTTTGCCCCCACCTTTTGGCGTCCGTAGGCGCTCGTTGGGGGTTTCCACGGGCTCTTCAACTGATGGCGGGACATTTCAGGCGTCACGCCGTTAGCATGAACTGCTATATTTTCCCTGCTCCGCTTGCAACGGGGCATGCATTACGTTCATTCCATAGGGAGCATCTATCACATGGCTCAACGCAAAAACCAGTACGAATTCACTTACGTCATCAGCGGCGTGGTGAAGCAAGACCAGGTCGACGGCATCATCCGCAACACCAATCAGTTTGTGGAAGAGCACGGCGGCGAGATTCTTGAGGTCGACGAGTGGGGCAGCCAGCGCCTCGCGTATGAGATTGACCGCAAGCGCAGCGGCTACTACGTGAACATGTACTTCAAGGCCCCCGGCACGCTGATTCAACAGCTGGAGCGCCAGATGGAGATCAACGACGACGTGCTGCGCTACCTCACGCTGCGCATGGATGCGAAGATGATTCGCCACTACGAGAAGCAAGCCTCGCGCCGCGCCGTGGCCTCCGACGACGCGTAACCGCCCCTGCCCGTCCATTCACTGAACGACACCAACGACTGATGGCTGACCAAAACGACCTCGAGTACGACCAGATTGAGTACATCGACTACAAAGACGCCGAGTACCTGGAGCAATTTGTGAACAAGCAAGGCAAGATCCTGCCGCGCCGCGTAACCGGCCTGCCGGCCCGCCTACAACGCCAAGTGACGCGTGCCATCAAGCGCGCCCGTCACCTCGCCCTCTTGTCCTTCGTGGAAGACAACGTGCGCTAACCCCGCGCCTCGCTTGTTACCTGTTGAACCACAACTTGTAAACGCATGAAAGTCATTCTGAAGGACAACGTTGATCACCTCGGCAACGCCGGGGAAATTCACGAAGTGGCCGACGGCTACGGCCGTAACTACCTCATCCCGCAGGGCCTCGCGCGCATTGCCACCGACGGCATGATTAAGCAAGTGCGCGAAGAAGAGCGTCAGGCGGCGCGTAAGCTTGCCGCCAAAAAGGAAGACGCCGAAGCCCTTAAAGAGGAGCTGGAGAGCATGCAGGTCGTCTTTACGGCAAAAACGGGCGAAGACAACCGCATCTTTGGCACCGTTACCACCCAACAGATTGCGGTGGAGCTGGCCAACCGCGGCTTCGATATTGACCGCCGCGACATCAGCCTCGACGAAGACATTCGCCGCGTGGGCAACTACACGGCGTACATTCAGGTGCACTCCGACGTCGAAGCCCGCTTGAGCTTGCAGGTCATCCCCGAATCGGGCGGTGATTTTTAGCACAGCCCGCACACGACGCTGAGCAACATCCGAAACGGGTGCTCGTTACGAGGACGTAGCGTGGCACCCGTTTGGTATGTAGGCTTCATGTAGGACGTTTATGACGGTTTCTTCTCTGCTTCGCCGCTGGTTGATGGCTGCTGCCGTGCTGTGGGTCGCGGGCCTCGCGGCGCCCACGGCCCAGGCGCAGCTCCTTGGCTCGGCCCAACAGGTGACCTGGACGGCCGAGGCGCCGCCGGTTGTCGCCCAGGGCGATACGTTCACGGTGCGCCTGCGCGCCCAAATCGCCGACGGCTGGAAGATGTACGCGCTCGACTCGCCACCGCCCAGCCGCGCCGTCAACCTTCAATGGGATTCCCTGGCTGCGGGCTTCGCGCCCAACGGCCCCACCCGGCAATCGCCCCCGCAGCGAGGGTACGCCCCGAATTTCAAAAAGGACGTCACCTACTTTACCGATACGGCCACGCTGCGCGCGCCGATGCGGACGACCGCTAGCGCCTCCACCGGCGCACGCTCGGTGACCGGCGTTGTGGAGTACATGGTGTGCGACCCCACCATGTGCCTCCCGCCTACCCGCACCACGTTTAACGCTGACTTGCGCGTGATTCCGGGACAAGCCCCATCGGCCGATGCACAGGCATCGCCGGTTACGGCAGACGCCACGACAGACACTGCCCCCGCTACTCCATCAACCGACGCATCGGCCCCTAAGACGACCCCAAGCACGACGCCGCCCGCTGCATCGTCGGGAGACGCTGCCGCGCCTGCTCCTTCCGCGAAGGCAAAGCCGGCGCCCACAACGGCCCCCGAACCGTCGCTCGCGGATGCTTCCGGCGTTACCGCGGGGGCCAACGGCGGCCTGTGGGGGTTTCTGCTGCTGGCCATTGGCGCCGGAGCGGCCGCCCTGCTCACGCCGTGCGTCTTTCCCATGATTCCGCTCACGGTGTCTTACTTCACCAAACACACCGGCGGCCGGGCCGAAGCGGTGCGCATGGCGGGGTGGTACGGCGTGGCCATCATCGCCACGTTTACCGGACTGGGCGTGCTCATGGCGCTGCTTGTGGGGGCCTCGGGGGCCCAATCCATTGCGGCGAATCCGTGGGTCAACCTGTTCATTGGCAGCATCTTCGTGATCTTTGCGCTGTCGCTGCTGGGCCTCTTTGAGCTGCGCCTGCCCAACCGCCTCATCAACTACGTCAACAGCCAGGGCGAGGCCCGCTCGGGCATGGCGGGCGTAGTATTCATGGGCCTCACGCTCACGCTCGTTTCGTTCTCCTGCACCGCACCGTTCGTGGGCGGGCTGCTGGCGGCCACCGCGGGCGGCGCGTGGTTCTATCCCGTCGTGGGCATGGCCGCTTTTAGCGCAACGTTTGCCACGCCGTTCATCGGATTTGCGCTGTTCCCGCATGCGCTGGAGCGGCTTCCCAAATCGGGCGAGTGGATGAACGTGGTGAAGGTGACGCTAGGCTTTGTGGAACTCGCCGCGGCGCTCAAGTTCTTGTCGAACGCCGACCTCGTGTGGGGCACCAACCTCCTCTCGCGCCCGCTGGCGATTGCGCTCACGGTGGTCATCTTCTTCCTGGCCGGCCTGTACCTCATCGGCAAACTGCGCCTTGCGCACCATCCGCCACCCGCATCGATTGGGGTGGGCCGCCTCCTCATGGCCGTGGGCTTCTTCGGAACGGCCTTGTACCTGCTGCCCGGCCTCCTGGGCGCGCCCCTGGGGGCGGCCGACGCCTACCTGCCGCCCCGCCAGGCCTCCGACGTGAGTCTGCTGGCGAGCACCTCAACGGCTACGTCGGCCCCCTCGCACGCCGAGCGCTGGCACACCGATGCCCCGAAGGACGCGTTCGAACAGGCGCGGGCTGCGGGCGAGCCGCTGTTCATCGACTTTACCGGATACACCTGCACCAACTGCCGGGCAATGGAGGCCAATGTCTTTCCCAAACCGGCCGTGGCGCGCCAGTTTGACGCGCACTACACGCTGCTGCGGCTGTACACCGACGGCGACGAGGGCCCGCGCTTCCAGCGGATGCAGTTACGCATGACCGGCACCACGGCGCTTCCCACGTATGCCGTCGTGGATCCCTTCAGCCGCACCGTGTTGGCGCAGCACAGCGGCACGGCCTCCGTTGACGCCTTTGCCGACTTCCTGGCGCAAGGCCGCGCGGCTTTTGCCGCCCAGCAGCCCCTCGCGCAGCGCTAACGGCTACGTCAGGCGGACGATGGTGACGCCGCTGCCGCCCTGCTCGATGGGCGCGATCTCGAACGACGCGATGTCGGGGCGCCGCGTCAGCATCTCATGGATGGCCGCGCGCAGCGCGCCGGTGCCTTTGCCGTGCAGAATTTCGACGGAGTCAAGGTCGGCGGCAATCGCATCGTCGATGAAGTGCTGCACCCGCAGGCGTCCCTGCTCGGCGCGCTCGCCGCGAACGTCAATGGACGGACTCGCCTCCAGCGCGCGCATCATATCGTCGGTGTAGCCGCCAGAGCGCGGGGTCTCGTTGGTTTTGGGGCCGCCCACCTTGGTCAGGCGCTCCAGGTCGACGCGCATGTGCATCTGCCCCATGATGACGACGGCCTCATCGTCCTCGACGCGCTCTACTTCCAGCTCGGTGTCGCCGTCATCGAGCACCACCCGGTCGCCGGCGGCAATGGGTCCGGCGACGGCTGCCGGTGCGGTTTGCGGCGCGGGCGATGGCTGGGCGGGGGACGAGGAGCGGGCGTCGGAAGGGGCCTCGGAAGGCGACGCTGTGGGTGTATCGTCTGCTGGTTCGCGGGCGTCGGCGGCCTGCTCTGCCTCGTCCTGCAGATCCTCCTTGAAGTCCTCAAGCGCCGCCCGCGCTTTCTGGGTGGCCGCCTTTTCGGCCTCGGCCTCCTTGATCTCACGGATGGTTTGCTCGATCCGCGCGTTTGCGTTCTTCACGATGCGCTCGGCCTCCTCCAGCGCCTGCTGGCGGTAGTCCTCGCGCTCCTTCTGCACGGCGCGCCACTTGTCCTCGTAGCGCTGCTGCTCCTTTTCGGCGGCCCGCCGGGTCTTGCGCGCCTCGGCCAGCTCGCGCTCCAGCGCCTGGGTGCGCTCCTCGAACGTGGTGATGAGGTCCTCCATCGCCGTCTTCTGCTCGCCCGCCAGCGCTCGCGCCCGGTCGAGCAACGACGCCGGCAAGCCCATCCGCGAGGCAATGTCGAAGGCGTACGAGGAGCCCGGAATGCCTTCCTGGTACTGATACGTGGGCTCCAGCGTCGCCTGGTCGAACGCCATCGACCCGTTTTCCACCCCCTCGGCCTCGTGGGCATACACCTTCAGCGTACCGTGGTGCGTGGTGGCCAGCGTGCGGGTGCCACGAGCCGTCAGCTCCTCCAGTACCGCCTGCGCCAGCGCACCGCCCTCGTCCGGATCGGTGCCGGTGCCGGCTTCGTCGATCAGCACCAGCGCCTGCTCGTCGGCGTGCTGCAGCATGTGCTTCAGGTTGCCCACGTGCGAGCTGAACGTCGACAGGTCGTCTTCAATGGATTGCTCGTCGCCAATGTCGACCATGAGGCGGCCAAACAGCGGCAACGTGGAGTGGGGAGCGACGGGCACCGGCAGGCCGTACGCCAGCATCAGCGACAGCAGCCCCACCGTTTTCATGGCCACGGTTTTGCCGCCGGCGTTGGGCCCGGTAATGACCAGCGTGTTGAAGTCGTCGCCCAGCGATAAGGTCAGCGGAACGACCTGATCGCGTCCGTTGCCCTCGTGCGCCTCGGCAAAATGAAGCTGCAGCACCGGGTTGCGCGCCTCGTGCAGATCGATACGCCCGGTGGTGTTAAGCTGCGGCACCACCGCTTCCAACCGATTGGCGAGGCCCGCCTTGGCCTGCAGCAAATCGAACTGCGCCAGCGCCTTCAGATTATCATCCATCGCCGCGCGCGCCGCACGTAGCCGACCGGTGGCTTCCCGCAAGATGCGTTCAATCTCGCGGCGCTCGTCGCTCCGCAGCTCGCGCACCTCGTTGTTAAGCGACAGGCACGCCGCCGGCTCGATGTACACCGTCTGCCCCGTGGCGGAGGTGTCGTGCACGAAGCCTTCCACCTTGCGCTTCGCCTCGGCCCGAATGGGAATGACCATGCGCCCCGCCCGCAGCGTCGGCTGCTCCTCGGTGGCGTAGCCTTGCCCCACGGCCTTGCGCAGCTCGCGGTCGAGGGCCGCGCGCAGGTCGGCCTCGCGCTGCTGAATCTGGCGGCGGATGTGCTGCAGCTCCGGCGATGCGTCGTCACGCAACCGCCCCTCGTCTGTAAGGATGGAGCGGATGTGCGCCCGCACATCATCCAGCGGATCGACGCGGGCCACGGCGTGTGCCAGCTGCGGGTAGTCCGACGCCCGATCGCCAAAGTAGCGCTGCAGGTCGCGCAGCGTCCGCAGCACCAGGCGCACCTGATGCAGCTCCTCGGGGTCTACGTACGCCTGCTCGGGTGCCGCCCGCTTCAGGATTGGCCGAAGGTCGTGCACGTGATGCAGCGGCACGGCCGCATCGTAGCGGAACGCATCTTGGAGCTCCGCCACACGCGTGAGCTCGTCTTCCAGAAATGACATCGTGCGGGCAGGCGCCATCTTCTCAATCCGCTCGCGCCCCAAGTCGCTCTTGGCACGCGCAAGCAGGCGCTGACGCAACACATCGAAGCCGAGTTTTTCTTCGAGCCCGGCGGGGTAGGTTTTCATAACAGGGACGGCAACGGAGCAACAGACGGCGCGATGCGCTCTACTCTGCCAAGCAGCGGGCGGTTCACCGCGCGTATGCACATCCTGGAAAATTTACGGACGGCTACGGCCGTTGCGCGCGCCAGGTGCCCGTTACGTGCACGGTGCCTTCCCACCCGCTGCCCGGGGCCGGAGGCGCCTGCAGCACAAGGTCGAGCGTGCCGCCAACGGTGGTTGGGCTCACGTGCGCAACGTGCAGCGACCCGGCTTCCGTTGTGAAGGTGTGGCCGCCGGTGAGCTCCAAAAACCCCGCCATGCCCGGACGCCCGCCGGGGCGCTTAACGGCAAGCAACGCCGGATCGATGACGTGGTAGGTGCGGCGGCGCAGCGGGAGCGGATCGACCTCCACCGAAAGGCCCATCGCGCCGGCCGCGCCAAGCTCCAGGCGCACCAGCCGATCGTCCGCCGTGAAAAAGTACGCCGGTCCACGCAGCGTGTCGACGCGCGCGCCGTCCACAAAAAGTTGATAGCGTCCGGCCGCGATGGGCGGCGGCGCACCGGACTCGTTCTGGGGCCAGCAGCCGATGCTGCATACGGTCAGAAAGAGAAGGACGGCGAAGCGGGGCATCGTTGATGAAACCACAACAGTGCACGGCTGGGGATGCAAACGAAACGCCCCACGGGCCAATGAGGCAGCGTGGGGCGCGATGATGAAGGTGCGCGCTGCAAGCAGGCAGCAACGCGCGGGGCTACATGATGGAACGGAAAGTGGACGGCACGTTGTCGTTGGACGCCGTGCGCGGATCGGCCGGATGCGTGGGCGCATCGGACGGCGGTTCCTCGTCTGTGCAATACGCCTCAAACGCGTGCTTTAGGTCCGCCGCAATGGCGTTGGCGCTACGCCCTTCAATGTGCTTCCGCTCGATGATATACACGGGCTCTCCGTTGCGGAAGAGGGCCATGAACGGCGACGACGGCGGGATGCCGGGCAGGTAGGTATCGCGCACGTGCTTGGTGGCCTCCAGGTCTTGCCCCGCAAACACCGTTACGTAGCGGTCGGGTTGCACGTCGGCCTCGCGGGCCATCGCGACCGCCGGGCGGGCGTTGCCGGCCGCGCATCCGCACACCGAGTTCACCACGAGGAGCATCGTACCGTCGGCCGCGTCAAATGCAGCGTCCACGTCCGCCGGCGTCTTCAATTCGTCAACGCCCAACTGCGTAAGCTCTGCACGCATGGGCTGTACCATTGCTTCTGGGTAAGGCATAAAACACCAATCAATCGGTCGGAAAATCAGCAAGGGGCTGCACTGCACCGTTGCAATGCAGCTTGTGAACGACACAGCCATCGGGCATGATCCACAGGCGGCCGTGCGCCAGACATCCGGGGGTCTTACAGGAAAGCGTACAGCTGGCTGCGCCAATTCTTCCGTTAACACCGCGCCAACGGCCCTACTTTGTTGTAGCGATCGTGGTGCATGTTGTGTGCGTCGTTCTTCACCACCTTCTGCCCTGATTTGGGAGCATGATTATGAGACGGTTAGCTGTTGTGAGCGGAATTGTAGCAGCGGCCTGGTTGGTCGTTAGCATTATTGGCGCCATGGTCAATCCCGGCCGCGCCGACTTCTGGAGCACGAGCGTTGTGGCTTCACTTGTGGTGAGCACGGTGCTCATCCCCCTTTCGGTATTTAACGCACGCCCGCTGCCCCCGCGCAGCACGCAGACGGTGCGCTGGTCGCGCGGCCGTGCCGTGCTGTACGTGGTGGGTGCCCTGCTTACGGGCTGGTACCTCACGAGCCTTGTGGGGCTTGGCTTTGCCGTCATGGACGGGAGCGACCCGCGCATTGCGTACTGGTCGACCCACATGTTTTGGGCCCTGGGCGTGCTGCTGAGCTGGCTGGGCCTGGCCCTCACCGTAGCCCTTATCCGGCGCTCCACAACCGACGTTGAGGTGGCGGAGCCGTTCGTTCCCGAGCAAGCGCAGCGGCTCTCGCTTGAGACGTTCGAGGATACCACGCCCGACGAGCCGTGGACGGCCGCCGATGAGGCAGTGCCCGCGGGCCACGATGTCAACCACGGCCGCACGTCCAACAACGGATAGTATCCCCGCACAGCTGCTCTCCGCTCGCAGCTCGATCTGAATGGCGCATCCGATCCGTCGGGTGCGCCATTTGGCGTTTCCCCTGCACGGGCTCGCGTCCAAGCGCTGTATGATCCCTTGCGAGCGCGGCCCGCTAGACATTGCGCCGCTGCTATGCGTACGTTACGTTCCCGCGTCTCGCCCATCAGATGCCCTGTGCTCATGCCCGCCCTTCACCTGCTCGGAACGGGCGCATCCATCAGCGATGCCCACCGGACCACCACCATGCTTGCCCTCTCGGACGCCACGGCCGGCGCAACGCTGTTGGTAGACTGCGGCGGCGATGTGTACCAGCGGTGGATGGCCACCGTCCCCGACGCCCACATCAACGACCTTGCCGCGCTGCTCATCACCCACGCGCACCCCGACCATACGAGCGGCTTTCCGCTGTTTATGGAAAAGGCCTGGCTGGCAGAGCGTACCGCGCCGGTGCCCGTATGCGGCATCGAACACGCCCTGGCGCAGGTCCAACGCACATGGACGGCCTTCGACGCCATCACCGACGCGTGGGACGTCCCACCAATTGACTGGCGCACGATAGACGCGGCCCGCGATGCCGTGGTGTGGGACACGCCCCCCTGGCACGTGACGGCCGCCCCGGTGGCCCACGGCAGCACTCCCAACGTGGGCTTTCGGTTCGAGCACCTTCCCACGGGGCACGTGGTGGCGTACTCATCGGACACGACGCCGTGCGATGGCGTGCGTCACCTGGCGCGCGATGCGCACGTGTTGGTGCATGAGGCCAATGGCAACGCGCCGGAGGTGCACTCCACCGCAGCAGAGGCTGCACAGGTTGCCGCTACGGCAGACGTCGACCACCTGCTCCTTGTGCACTTGCCCCCGGGGGATAAGCGGGCGGCGCTGCAGGAGGCCCGCGCCCACTTTCCGAATACCGACCTGGGCACCGAGGGCGGCACCTACGCTTGGTAATGCGCGCGCTTCGTGGCCTACGCCGGCAGCACGTACAGCGCGATGGCAAGGTAATGCAGGATGCTGCCAAGCAGCACAAAGCCGTGCCAGATGGCGTGACTAAAGCGGAGCGAGTGCCACCCGTAAAAGATGACGCCCGCCGTATAGGCGAGTCCGCCGGCAGCCAGCAACACGAGCGCACCCGTCGGCAGCGCGCTCCACATCGGTTCCACAAAGATGACACTCACCCAGCCCATCAGCAGATAAAAAATGGTGGCGCTCCAGTGGAAGCGGTGGCGCGAGAAGAGCTTAAAGAGCAGTCCGGCAACCGCGAGGCCCCACACCAGCGTGAGAATCGTCCAGCCCCACCCGTCGCGCAGCAGCACGAGCGTGAAGGGCGTGTAGGTTCCGGCAATCAGCAGAAAGATCGCCACGTGGTCCACCACCCGCAGCGCGCGCTTCATCCGCGGAGTCCGGGCGCTGTGATAGAGCGTTGAGGCCCCGTAGAGAAACACCAGCGTGCCGCCATAAATCAGGGAGCTGGTGATGTGCCACACGTCGCCAAACAGCGTAGCGAGCACAAGCAGCACCGCCCATCCGGCTGCGCTGAGCACGAGTCCAACTCCGTGCGTGAGACTATTGGCCACTTCCTCGGCGTGTGTTTGCTGATCCCAGACTTCCATGGGCGTGTTGGGTTGGTTGTATGCGGCACTTGCCTGTTAAAACGACAACGCACGCGTATGCTCCGCATGATCCAGTACGTGGTTCGATGATCAACTTTTGGTAACGAATTCGCACAGCATCCGACACCTGCACGCTGCCCTGCAGTTGAGGGATCATCCCACGCACTCTGTGCTGTTTCTACTGGCCCATGGCAACCGCTCCCCTGCCCACTCGGTCCTGGACCTACCGGCTCATTCGCGGCCTCAGCGCGCTCCTTCTTGTGGGCGTTGTGGTGGCCGGGTTTTTGGGGGCCATTCCACGGCTGAACATCATCGAGGAGTCGGCGCGCAACCTGTACTTCCACGTGCCCATGTGGTTTGGCCTGATGGCGGCCACGCTCGTGTCGGCGTACCATTCCCTCCGCTACCTGCAGACGCAAGCGCCGCTTCGGGATGTGCGTGCCCGTGAGGCGGCTCGTGTGGGCCTCGTGCTGGGGCTGCTGGGCATTACCACCGGAATGGTATGGGCCCGCTTTACATGGTACGCCGGGACCAATTTGTGGTGGAACTTCGACCCCAAACAGTCGATGGCCGCGGTGCTGCTTCTCATCTACGGCGCGTATTTTGTTTTGCGCGATAGCATTGAGGCCGAAGAAAAGCGCGGACGCATTGCAGCCGTGTACAACCTGCTCGCGTTCGTCACGATGCCGTTTCTCTTGTACATCATCCCGCGGCAGATGGTGAGCCTGCACCCGGGGGCCGAGGGAAGCCCAGCGTTCAGTCAGACCGACTTGGCCCCCTCGATGCGCTGGGTCTTTTACCCGTCCGTTTTGGCCTTTATGGGACTGGCGTGGTGCCTGTACACGCAGCGGGTGCGCCTGGCCTGGCTCAAGCTTACCCTTCGCCACGATCCCCTCCGCTAACCCGATGCCCATGACGATCCATCCGCTGCCGCAACAAGCCCCGGCCGACTCGGCGGTGTACGACTCGGTATGGACCGAACAGCCGCCCGTGCGCCCCTCGCAATCGGCGTTCGAGCAAACGATGATGCAGGATGGGAAAATCTACGTGGTGGTTGCCGTCCTTGTGCTGATCTTGCTCGGCCTGCTGGCCTTCGTCTTTCGTACCGATCGCAAGATTGCGAAATTGGAACGGCGCGTAGATGCAGGCGATTCGAACGACACCTTGTAGCTTAACCTCTTGATGTGCTATGAAGCCCAAAACGATTGTTGGATGCGTGTTGCTGCTCGGATTTGGCGGGCTGCTGTTTATGAACTTTGGCAGCCAAGTGGGCGGTTACATGACCTTTAAGGAAGCTACCGCGAGTGGCGCCCAGGCGCACGTGGTGGGTACCTGGGCCAAGCAGAAACCCACGCACTACGACCGCGCCCGTAACGTCTTCACGTTTTACATGCGTGATAAGAAAGGCAACCTCCACAAGGTGCGCTACGCCAACCCGATGCCCGCCAACTTCACCGAGGCCACGCAGCTGGTGGTGCAGGGCTATGCCCGCGACGATGCGTTTGCCGCCGAACACATTTTGGTGAAGTGCCCCTCGAAGTACAACGGCACCGGCAAGCGGCTCCAACAAACCAGCACGTCCCGCTGAGCCATGCGCCGCCTCGGTCTTCTCCTCGTCGCCTTGCTGCTGCCCATGCCTGCCGCCGGCCAATCGCTTATCGAACAGTCGCCCCTCGCGGCTTGTCCCGACACGCCCAACTGCACCCACGTGGCACGCACCTTTGAGGCGCCGCCCGACACCGTGCGTGCGGCGGCGCAAGCAGCCCTGCGCGCCCTCGGACCGCTGTCGGTTCGCCTCCGCGACGACGGCACCTTTGCAGCGGTCTACCGCGTGGCGCTTGTCTTTAAAGACGACATGACGGTCGCCGTAGCGCCGCACGAGACGGGCAGCGTACTGTTTGTACGCAGCGCCAGCCGCGTCGGCTACAGCGACCTGGGCGTGAATGACCGCCGGGTGCAGCGCTTCCTGCGCAAGGTCCGCGCACAGCTGTAGCCTTCGGCTTTCCATTCGGCTCCTCGACGTGACACAGGGGCAGGTGACGGGTCAGATGGCTGTTTGGGTCGGGTGGCCTACCTGTATGCTCAACACATCAAAGCAGCAGAAACCAATGCGGCGACGCGGGGGCCGAAGGTCATGGCTGTGGTGGGGCCGAAGGTCATATCTACGATGCGATCTCCATGTACGAAAGAGTACGCACTACTGCGGAGATTGCCGCGCTCACTGCGTTCGCTCGCAATGACAAGAGGGGGAAATGCAGAAACGATACGTGAATGGTTCAGATGGCTGTTTGGGCCGGGTTGCCCACCTGTACGCTCAACACACCAAAACAGCAGAAACCAATGTGTCATCGCGAGGCGCGAACGACAGTGAGTGACGCGTGGGCCGGAGGTCATGCCTGTGGTGGGGCCGAAGGTCATATCTACGATGCGATCTCCGTGTATGGGCGGAAGCATTCCAACGCAGATGAGTGCTCAATTGTAGAGACTCCCCTTCCAAAACAGCCGGTCGTTTGCATTGGGACCTTTTGGGTTCGTTTTTGAATACAGCCTGAGAACGAGCCCCTGTGCAGGCTGATGAGTAACACGAGCGATCGTGATGCTGCGTGCTGCCTCGGTCGTTCCGGATGTCCTCCTCCATGCGCCGCTTAACTGTGCCTCGCTCCGTGTATCGCTTTGTCCTTGCGCTCTTTTTCGTCGCGGCTTGGCCGGGCGTGCTCCTGAACGCTCCCTTCGCTTACGGCCAACCGGCGCCCGTCTCGTTCATCGTGCGGCTTGCCCCCACCGCGCCGCCCGCGCTTCAACAAGCCGCTCGGCAGCCCGCCGCCAAAACCAGTGGCCCGTACGCCGCCCTTACCGCGAGCGTCATCGCAAGCGCACCGCTGCTTCCCGAGGCCACGCCCCGCCCCAAAACCGGCGGCGCCGGCTGGACGACCGTCTACACCCTCACCGTCCCCGACTCGTCGTCGCTCGCGCGCGTGCTTCCCGCGTGGCAAGCCACCGACGGCGTCTCGTACGCCCACCCGAACGTGCGGTACCGGCTGGAAGACACCCTGCCGCCCGAGCCGCTTGCCGACAGCCTCGACCATCTGGACGTCACGCGCACACGGGCCGCGTGGCCCCTCACCACCGGCCGCGCCTCGGTGCAGATTGGCGTCGTGGACACCGGCATCTGGCCCGACCACCCCGACCTCGACGGTCAGTTTGCCATCAACCCCGGCGAAGATGTGAACGGCAACGGCCGCTTCGATGCGCCTGACCGCAACGGCATCGACGACGATGGCAACGGCTGGGTGGATGACGTGCGCGGCTACGATTTTGTCGACCAGCCCGGCACCTTTCAGGTCGGCGAGTACACCACGCGCGACCCCGACGCCGGTCCCGACCCCGACGGCGGCGGCTTTGCGCGTCACGGCACCGAAGTCGCTGGCATCATTGGCGCCGCGCGTAACGGCATTGGCATGGCCGGTGTGGCCCCGGGCACCCGCTTGCTGCCCCTGCGCGCCTTCAGCGCCGATGGGTTTGGCGAGACGGACGACATTGCCGCGGCCATCGTGTATGCCACCGAGCGCGGCGTGGATGTGCTCAACTTCTCCTTTGGCCGACGGCGCCCCACGCAATTGCTGGAAGACGCCATCGCGTATGCCATCAATCGGGGCGTGGTGGTCGTGGCTTCCGCAGGCAACAGCTCCGGCGACGAGCCCCACTATCCGTCCGATTACCCCGGGGTCATTTCGGTGCCGTGGCTGACTGAAGACGGCCAGAACCTGGCGCGCACGGTGCTGCAGGATCTCGTCATCATCCGCGGCCAGTACGGCAACGGGCTCGATGTGGGCGCACCCGGCACACGCGTGTTCACCACGTTGCTGCCGCCTGACCTGAACGCCTCGTCCTTTGCCGACGAGGAACTGTTCGGCGCGCTGGACGACGGGTCCTCCTTTGCCGCCCCGCAGGTCGCCGGGGCCGCCGGACTGCTTCGCTCGGTCGACTCGACGCTCACCCCCGCTTCCATCCAGAACATCCTCACCGGCACGGCCACCGATCTGCGGACGCCGGGCTGGGACTACTTCACGGGCAGCGGGCTGCTAAACGTGGAGGCGGCCCTTGCTGATGCGCTGCCGGCCCAAACGGCCCTTCTCTCGCCGGCGCACAACGCGGGCGTCGCTGCGGGTCCGGTGCCAATCGTGGGAACCGTCCTGGACCCTGGCTTCACGTCGTACGAGGTCTCGTATGCCGTGGGCACCCTGGGCCTCGATCAGCAGACCGATCCCTGGACGGTCATTGCGACGGGCACGCGCCAGGCCCTGCGCGACACGCTGGCGCAATGGCGTATCGACGCGCTGCCCGACACCAGCTACACGCTGCGGCTGGTGGTGCGCCGCCGCTCGGGGCGCGCGCTAGACAACCGGCGGCGCGTCTTTATCGACCGCACCGCCCCGCAGCTCACCCTCCGGGCCGTTACCGCAGCGCTGCATAACGACGGGCGATCCGTGGTGGCCGATGTGGCCACAGACGACCGCACCACCGTCACCATGCGCGTGCAAACCGCGCAAGGCACCGGAACCGAAGCCTCGGAATTCCTGACGACCCGCCACGGCCTCGCCTGGCCCCTGCCGCCCGACGCCCGCGGTGCGGCCCGCGTCACCCTCACGGCCACCAACACCGCCGGCGCCACCACAACCGCCACCCGCACCGTGCCGGTGCCCACGCCAGCCACCAACACCGCCTTGCTCACCCGCACGGAAACGCGCGTGCCCCGCGGCCGCCTCTTGCCGTTCGCCCCCGACTTCGACGGCGACGCCCTCCCGGAGCTCGTCTTTAACCAGTACGCGCAGGGCGGATTGGGCGACACCCTGAAGGCCTTCGAATGGACCGGCAGCGGCTTCCAACCGGCCGATGCCCTCGTGGCCAATGTCATTCCGCGCGACACCGGCGACACAGATGCCGACGGCCGCGCCGAGTTGCTCACGCAAATTGCAGGCGTTACCCTCCTCTTGGAACGCAACGGCACACGCCTGCTTCCCGCACAGCAGGCCTTTCTCGATACCACCGGCCTTGCCAACCCCTCGGCCCTCAACGCCCTGATTGGCGCCCGCCTTGGCGACTTTGACGGCGACGGGCGCGGCGCCATCCTGGGCAACAATCAGTCGGCGTGGCGGGTGCTGGAGCGCACCCCGAGCGGCACCTTCCGCGAAACGACGCGCCTGACCAACCCCACCGCCGGCGGCTCGACGCCCTATGCCAATCAAATCGGAAATGCGGCCGCCCTCACCGGCGATCTGGACGGCGACGGCCGCATCGAGGCGCTCTTTGGCGATGGCGACGGCGACTGGTTTGCCTACGAGTGGACCGGCAACAACACCGCAACGCATGTGTGGAGCTATCCGACCGATGGATTCTTTGCCGACGATCGCTTTGCCCAAGGCGAAACGGACGGCGACGCGGGCCGCGAGTTTGTGACGTTTACCGGCTCCTTTCCGTTGTCGCTGGATGAAGGCGCGCAGGCCCCGCCGCTCAGCCGCTACTACATCTGGCAGTCCACCGGCGACAACGCCTTTGCGCCCGAAGCCATCGTGCCGGTGTACGGCGCGCGCTCGGGCAACGGAAGCGTGGCGATGGGCGACCTGGACGGCGACGGAACCGACGAGGTCATCATCAGCCATCCGCCCTATCTGTACGTCCTCGACCGTGAACCCGACGGCTCCTGGCAGCGCATCTTTGTGGATGGCGCCGCGCCGGAGCCTGTGGTCCAAAGCCGGAGCCTGGTGGTGCACGACTTCGATGGCGACGGGCGCGCTTCCATTGTAGCAATGACGAGCGACGACACCTTTGCGCGCTACGTGCCCCAGCCGGCGGCCCTTGAGCGGCCCCCGCCCCGGTGGCGCGCGGCCCGCGCGGTGGATGCCACGTCGCTGCGCTTGTCGTGGACGGCCCCCGGCGCCGACTCCGTGACGGTCCTCACCGGGCCGATTGGCGGCACGCTCAACCGCCGCGCGTCCACAACCGACTCCACGCTCGTGCTTTCCGAAACCGCCACGCGGCGGTATGCGCTGCGCGCCTGGCAAAGCGGCACGGCCTCGCCGCTGTCACCTGCACGCGTCGTGCGCCCCCATGCCCCCGCCACGGTGGCAGCCATCGAATACCCAACGGACACGGCCGTGCGCCTCACGTTTACCGAGCCACTTGCTGCTGCCATCACGGCCCCGCAGTTTACGCTCGACGCCCAGCGCGCCCCCACGCGCCTGCTCCGTGCCGACGACGGCCGCGCGGTGGTGCTGCGCTTCGAGGCCCTCGCCCCCGGGTCGCACACGCTGCGGTGGACCGGCGTGCGGGACACCTCCGGCGTACCCGTTGCGCAAACGGAGGCCGTGCTGGCCGTCCCCGCTCCACAGCAGCCGCCCTTTATCGTGAAGGACTGGACCGTCACCGATCCGCATACCGTGCAGGTCACCTTCAGCGCGCCGCTGCGCCCCGCACAAGCCGAGCGCGCCGCCCGCTACCGGCTGGAGCCCGTCGGCACGGTGACCCGCGCGGCCCTCGATGCCGCCAACCCGGCACGGCTCAGCCTAACGGTTGCGGGCACCGCCATTGGCGCCACCGGCCGCACCACCACGCTGGTTCTCGACACGCTGCAAGCCGCCACAGGCGCCCGTCTTGCCGAGGAGAGCCGCCGGCTCCGCCTGACGCAGTTTGCCGAGACGCTGGCCAACGCGTACGTCTACCCCAACCCGTACCGCGCCGCGCGTCACAGCGCGCCCCTCATCGTGGCGGGCGTCCCGCGCGCGGCCACGGTGCGCATCTACACCGCCAGCGGGCAGCTCGTACGCGTGGTGCGCGCCGATGGCACGCGCGTGGGCGGCGTGGCCTGGGACTTGCGCGACCGCCGGGGGCAGCGCGTCCCCTCGGGCGTGTACCTGCTCCGCATCGAAGCCCCAGACACCGCGCCGGTCCTCCGCAAGGCCGCCGTCATCCGGTAACAGCGATTGCTTGCAGCAATGGCGCCGGTCCCGTAGCCCAAGCCCTCAGGATCAGCCCGGGGCTACCGTACCACCATCAGCTTCTGCGTGCGCGTCTGGCGGTTGGTGTGCAGGCGCACAAAGTAGATGCCGCTTGCCAGCTGCCGGGCATCAAAGACAACCTCCTTACGACCGGCCGGCTGCTGCTCGTTGGCCAAAATCGCGACACGGCGGCCCAGCACATCGTACACCGCCAGATGTACGTCGGCCGCACGGGGCAGCGCGTAGCGAATCGTGGTCTGCTGCGCGACGGGGTTCGGGTAGTTACCGTGCAATGCGAACCGCTCCGGGGCGTCGAGCTGGACCTCCACCACGTCGCTGTACGTGGCCGCTCCGTCGGTATCAACCTGCTTGAGGCGGTACGTCAGGCGCTCGGCGGCGTACGGCACGGCGTCGTCGGTGAAGCGGTAGCGACGGGGGCGGTTCGTGGTGCCCGCGCCGTCCACAAAGCCGACCGCGGTGAACGCCCCGCCGTCTACCCGACGCTCGACGGCAAACCCGGCGTTGTTCTGCTCGGCAGCGGTCTGCCACGTGAGCCGAACGCCGGCGTCCGTCTGCGCCGCGTCGAAGGTCGTCAGCTCAACGGGGAGCGCCGTCGCATCCGGGCCGATTTGCACGGCGAGGGGTGAGCCAAAGAGCGGCCCTCCGGTATTATCGTAGCGATACTGCAGTCCGTTGCCGCCCGATGCGTTCTCAATCCCCACCGTTGCGCCTTCTAGGTAAATCGACGCCCCGTGCGCTTTGTACTGGAGCTTGATCGCCCCATTCGTGCTGGCATCCGGACCGGCTAGCAACACAACCTGCGCTGTAATCCAGCCATCTGCGTCGGCTCCATGCTCCGGATAGTGCTCGAAGGTGATGACGTGCGCATCCACGCCGTTCACCGTCGTCGTTTGCACATAGAGATGGCGGCCGGTAACGTCTGTGTCGGACGGATCGAGGTCGTCCCAGAACCAGGCTACGAGCGCGTTGGGGGCGTCCGCATCCGGGATGATGGAATTGAACGACTCGGCCTCACCCCCTGGGTCCGAGAACGCAATCCATCCGTTCGAGCTGATCCAGTACTGGGTGTAGTCTTGACCGAAGAAGCGAAACGTAAAGCCCAAATCAAACGGGCCAATTACACTGTTATCGGAGAGGGCCCCGATACGATCGATCCCCGTGCTGGAGATGTCGATCCAGTCGAATGTGGGCTGCGAGGGCGCTTCATCCGAGAAGAACGTCGAGTTGGCGAAGAAGTAGCCTGCAGCTTGACCATAGTTCGGGTTAACGATCTGATCGGCCACGACGGGAACGGACGTGGTCGCCGAACCATCTCCATCGCCGTCGTGCGCGAGGTCGAGCGTG
This sequence comes from Salisaeta longa DSM 21114, assembly GCF_000419585.1. Taxonomy (NCBI): domain Bacteria; kingdom Pseudomonadati; phylum Rhodothermota; class Rhodothermia; order Rhodothermales; family Salisaetaceae; genus Salisaeta; species Salisaeta longa. Next base: position 535,276 of record NZ_ATTH01000001.1, on the reverse strand, counting down.
GCCGAGACGCTGCCGCTCGTCTCGGGCCCGACGACCTGCACGGCCACATCCACTGTCTGGCCCGTGCTGAGATCGACGGGGAAGCTCGGCTGGACGACATCGAACCGTGCCGCGTCAGCCCCGCTCAGCGACGCGCCAGAAAGCGTGAGCGTGCCACTGCCCACGTTCTCGATTTCAATGCGTTCGATAGCGCTGACTTCGGCATCACCGAAGTCGATATCAAGGGGTGAACGGTCCAGCAGCGGATAGGGCGTCTCGGTGATGTCGAGCGTGACTGCGTCGGTCGCATAGCGCATGTTTGCCGTGTACCCTGAGGGAACTGCCACCTGTGCGAAGGTGCCCGTAATGGTTTCCGATGTAGCAAAGTTAAGCGTGACGATTTCGTAGCTGCCGAGCGGTACGTCGTCCAACGTGAGGTCTAACGTTCCATCGAGCCCCACCGCGCCATTCACCTCCAACTCATCAACAGTGCCGGATCCGGCTGCCCCTTCGATATCCAGCGTAGCGTTTGGGCTCATTACAAAGTCGCCAACCACTTGCAGCCGCGCGTATGGAAAACCGGGACGACCCGGCGCAAAGGTACCGTCGTTGGTCACGGTGGTGGCCCCGCTCCAATCAAGCTGCCCGGTCCCGCTCACGATGCCGCTCGTGGCATTGGTGAAGGCTCCCGTGGCGGTCACGGTACCCAACAGTCGAAGCTCACCGTTGTTGGTCCAATCTGCCCCAAGCGAATAGTCGCCGAAATCAAAGACCACCCGTCCGTTGTTGGTTACCACAGGCGGCGTCGTGAATGAGCCTACCGTAGGAAATCCGTTTCCGTCGACCGTGAGCGTTGCATTGTTAATCCAGGCCGTTGCATCAGCCATCGTTACCGTACCCACCTGCAAGTCCACGTTATTGGTCACGCTCGCACCGCCCGTTAGACTGATTGTGCCAGAACTTCCGAAGCTTCCTACCCCATCGATGGTGACGGTGCGGTTGTCGATGGTGCCGCGGGTTACTTGAAACGCATCGGACACGGTGACAGCACCGCTGCCCCCAAGGGTACCTCCCTGCGTTTGCAGCGTGGCGAGGGCGATGTCGTGTTCGATGATGGCTGCTTCATCCTCCGTTGCGTCTTCGTCATAAATGAAAAGCGTCTTCCCGACGTCTACGAGCGTCATGGACGCGGGAAATGTCACCTCAGCTTCAGTAATGAGTGTCTCCGCCTCGGGCGCTCCACTCAGATCGTACGTGACGTCGGTCAGGGCAATCGGTGAACGGAAGTCTTGGAACTGCACTCTGCCACCGCCCTGAATGAGGGCTCCCGTGAGGTCGTGCGGTGTGATGCCAAACTGTTCCGTGAATCGCAGCGCAGCAATTTCAACGCCATCATCCGGTGTCGTTTCAGTCGGAACGATGAACGTACCATTCGAGGTGCCCCCGCCACTAAACATAACGGTATTGCCGGGAGGGACTTCCACAGTCCCTGCGTTGTTAAAGATGGCATTCGTACCCGCGCGCATCGTCGCATCGACCTTGTTGTTCACGATAGGATACGGCGTCACCTCTTCTTGCCCGTTGTCCAGCGCGCCGACGACCGAGATGCTCACGCCCGCCTCGATCACGCCGTAGTTGTCGATCGTCGTCCCGGCCTCCATGTCGACGAAGCAGCTGCCGGAGAGCGTGCCGTTGTTGGTAAACGTGTTGCCTTCCCCGATGCGAAGGCGCGTCCCGCACGAATTATTGCTGTCGGACGGCAGGGTGATGGCCACGCTGATCGTTCCGCCGCTGAAATCCGCTTGCTGATCGACCTCGACGTCGCCATCCCCGCTGATGCTGCCGGTATCCAGAAAAAGATAGTTCACGATGAGGGTAGCGCCCCCATCAATCGTGAGCGTCCCTGCCAGCTGGAGCTCGTTGACCGTCCGGCCGCTGGCGAGCTCGACCGATCCATTGATGATGGCCGTATCGCCCGCCCCCGGCGTGCACGGATCGCCGCTGGCATCATCCCAGTTGTCGGGGTCGCTCCAGAAGACGCCGTCCCCCTGCCCCGTCCAGGTGCAGGTTCGGGCTTCGGCTGGAGACGCCGTCGCCATCGCGACGAAGAGGAGAACGACAAATACGGCACACGTCTTTGCGTATCGCATAAACGAAAATGAGGTCGTGAGGCCCATACGGGGATCAAAGTGTTATAATATAATTAGCGTGCAACGATGAGTGGGCCGGACATGCGGTGGCGCTTTTTAGCTCGTTCCCGTCTTATCGGCCTCACGTGATCCGAAAGCTGAACAGCGCACCGCACCCCGGTGGCAACCGCATTCCTTCCCATTTCTTTTCCGCTTACATGGCTGGCGAATACGACCTCGACTTCCGCGCCCACCCCGAAGCATACCGGGTCCAGTCGGGCGAACAGGGCGTCTTCAAGGTGGAGCCGTACAAGAGCGCGCTGCTTCCGCACTGGCAGTTTAAGGACGAGGCCGCCGCTGAAGCAGCCGTCGCCGCGTTGCGCGACAAGTACGCGGCCTATAAATCGGAGGGCGACTTCGTGGGGATGGACATGGTGCGCAAGTACCTGCAGATGGGCTTCACCCGCGCCATGCGCTATGCGAAGTACCCGGGTGGGCAGAAGTACGATGCCGACGGCACCGAGCGCGCCCCGCAGCAGTGGGCCGATGCCGACAAGCGCCGCGCCGCTGTCGTCTTTCGGGACGCCTGGCAGGCCGTGCGCGACGACCCCGCCTACCAGCGCCTCAAGCAGCACCACATCGACGCGGTCTACGACGAGGAGGCCTGTCCGATGTAGCGCATCGGGGGACTTCCTAAAGGGGCATTGTCATCATGGGAATCAGGCTGATCGGCGCTGCATGTGAGATAACCATCGCGTGAGCGGCGCTGGCCGTACGATGACGACGGCACGGAGCCTGCAGCATAATGCCAAGCCCTCAACGCATCATATCAGAATGAGGCGCGGAGCGTGAACTTCGGGAGCACCGTTGCGCTGGAAAAAGTCATCCGAGACTGTCGCACCGGCGCTTCGATATGCGGTGTTATGCGCATCTCCACGTTGATCCCTGCACAGAAAGACCTGTCAGGTCTCGGCAGACCTGACAGGTTTGGAGCAGATGTGCATACTGAACCCTTGCATTTGGTATAAGAAGATGCATTCACGTCTTGTCATGTACAGTGCCTATCTTTACACTGTTCTGATCCCGACCGAAGAATACCTCCTTCAAAATAGAGCGGCTGTAGCCGCCTCAAAGTTGCACGGACTATTGAAGGGAAAAGTTAACTTTGTAGCACTATTCTATGGCCTGCCCATTGAACCTGCAAGCGACCGCCCTCTCGTCCAGGGGCGGGAATCGGGGGGCTTCCTTTTTGGCAGGACTTAGGCAGTTGAAAATACGACGATGGGCGTCGATGCTCCGTATTCTCATTCAAAGGGCAAACTGTTCATGACAAATTTTTGGACGGTGCTCAGCCCACCTGTCTTTCAAAACGGATCAGGCAGGGGCAGCGACGGAGGTCGAACGAGCAAAAGGGTGTTCATTTTTGGCTGGATCCAGACGAGCGCCGAGAGCGCTCAAACAGCGGTGATTTTGGCCGCGGATCCCTCCGGGTTGTCCAAGACGCCGTTCTCTTCAAGGCCGGGAAACCGTGCTTTGACATAGGAAACGATTCCAAGTGTGTAAGTCCCTTTTGACACTGGTTGACCCGGTGGGTCCGACGCGTGTCCGCACGGGTGGCAGAAGCGAACGCGTTTTCGTATCGTACAACTGCGCTGCTGAAGCCATTCCCGGCACCGCATTCATTCGACATGGTTGTCGCTCCCATCGTTCATCGCTGCCTCCTTGTGGGTGCTCTCCTTGCGACCATCGCGGTTGTATGGGGGCCACCCACTCTCCTCTGGGCGCAGCAGCCCGCCACGGCCTCCGGGCTGGAGGTGGCGGAGGGCTACCAGGCCGTGCACTGGACAGCCGAAGACGGACTTCCCGTAGATGCCGTTAACGGACTGGCGCGTGGCCCCCGGGGCTACCTGTGGGCGAGCACGTACGACGGTCTCGTGCGGTTCGACGGCGTCCGCTTTACGACCGTGCGGACCGACACGCATCCGGCCTTCCCTAGCAATCGCCTGGTTCAACTCGTGCGCGGGCCCGATGGAGCGCTGTGGATGACAACCGAACAGCCGGTGCTCGTTCGCTACGATCCACGGACCGACTCCGTACGCACGTTCCAGTACCGCCCCGACCGTGCGGCAGACCCGGTCGACTTTACCTATCTGCGCGTCGCTGACGACATCCTCTGGGTCGGCACGCAGCACGGCCTGCTGCGCGTGGCAGACGATGGGCGTCCAGCAGCAGGCCCGGCGCTCGTGCCCGTTGGGCCTCCCAACGGCGCCGTTGTGCATCTCGACGCCGTGGGAGACACGCTCTGGGTTCTGAACGACCGGCACCACCTCTGGCGATACGCCGAGGGAGATCTCCGCCCCGTACCGTTTGCGTCCCGGAACGTCCCGAAGCGCCCGCTGCGCCTTGCCATTGATGCGCAGCACCGCCCGTGGCTGCTGGCGGGGCTGACGCTCTACGGGCTTCGGGAGGGCGTACTGCAGGCCGTGGGATCGGTGCCGTGGTCGGGGCCGGACACGATCGGGCACCTGTTGCCGATGCCCAACGGGACGGTGCTGCTGGGAATGGAAGAGGGCGCCTATCGCTTCTCGGAGGCCCGCCTGACGGCGTGGCGCACCACGGGCGTGCCGATACAGCCGATGTGGGCAGAGGCCGCCACCTCACTCGACGATCTCCGCTACCCACGTGAGCGTCCGCATCGTGTGGAGGCGGCCCACGGGCACTGGCTGGGCATCAGTGCCACGCCGCGCCATCCGAGCGGCACGGTGTTCCACGACTCCACGCCGGTGCTGCACCTCCCGGGTCCCATCAACGGCGTGCTGAAAGACGGCGAAGGGCACGTCTGGATCGCCTCGGGAACGGCAGGCCTCGTCCGCCTCGCACCGACGCCGCTTCGGTCGTATGGGGCGCCCGAGGGCATGGCCGTTCCCAACGTGTACCCCGTGGTGCCCGACCCGACGGCAAACGACGCCGTATGGGCCGGGACGCTGCTGGGCGACGCCCTGGTGCACATTGCGGGCAACACGGTGACGCCCTACGACACGAGCCCGGTGCGCGTGGTGTGGTCGATTCTCCCACGGCCCGACGGCACCGTGTGGATGGGCACGAACGGCGACGGAGTGATTCGCCTCTCCCTGCCCCCCGACACGGCGAAGACCCCTCGCCCGCACATCACCCGCTTGACGACCGCCGATGGCTTGTCGAGCAATCTCATCCGCTCGCTCTACGAAGACCCAGACGGAAGGCTCTGGATCGGAACGGAGGACCGCGGGCTCGTCCGCCTGGACCGGCGCGGCACCGCATCGCCCACCGACGACCGCATCGCGCCGGTCACCACCGCCGACGGGCTCTTTGCCAACAGCATCCACCAGATCCTCCCCGATGACCAGGGCCGCCTCTGGATGAGCACCAATCAAGGCATCTTCTGGGTGCATCAGGAGGCGTTGAATGCCGTGGCCGATGGAGAGGCCGACCACCTGTTCCCAACCGCATACACCGAGCACCACGGCCTGCGCAACCGCGAGGCCAACGGTGGAGTGCATGCAGCCGGAACGCGCACCGCCAGCGGGCGCCTTTGGTTTCCCACGCAAGCCGGCGTGGTGGCCATGGATCCGGCACGGGTGCGGAGCGGGCCGCACAACGCCCCACGGGTTGTGATTGAGCACGCCACAGTGAACGGAGAGACGCGAAAGCCGCTCGGCACGTCGCTGCGGCTGGATGCGGAGGCCCGCGAGATGGCGATTCGGTATACGGGGATCAGCTTTTATCGTCCGCGTGACGTTCGCTTCCGATACCGCCTGTCGGGCGGACCCTGGACGGACGCGGGCACACGGCGCGTCGCGTATTTTACCAACCTGGATCCCGGTCGCCACACGTTCGAGGTGCAGGCCACGCATGGCAGCGACGCCTGGCATGCCCCGACAGCGCGCCTCACGTTCGTCGTGACGCCCCGGTGGTGGGAGACCGGATGGTTCAAGGCGCTGGTCGTTCTGGCGGGCCTGGGCCTCATCGGAGCCGCAGGATGGGGACGCGTCCGGTGGCTTGAAGTCCAGCGGCAGCGCTTGCAACAGCTCGTAGCCCAACGGACGGAGGAGATCCAAACCCAAAACCAGCGCCTCAGTCGCCAGTCGGAGCAACTGGTGAAGCAGGCCCGCCGCCTCCAGGAGGTGGACGCCGCCAAGTCGCGCTTCTTTGCCAACGTCAGTCACGAGTTGCGTACGCCGCTGACGCTCATCTTGGGACCGGTGCGCTGGCTGCGGCAGGGGGAGCGGTCGCCGGAGGCAACCGACGAGCAACTGGCTCTGGTGGAGCACCATGCTGCTCGTTTGCAGCGCCTCGTCGATCAACTGCTGGACCTCGCCCAACTCGACGCCGGGAGCCTGCGGGTGCAAGCCCGTCCCGTGAACGTGGTGGCTGCGGTTCGACGGTTGGCCCAAAGCTTCGCCGGGTGGGCGGAGGAAGAAGGGCTCACCCTCACGTTTCATCACGACGTTCGTTCGGAGGCGGCGAAGGACGTCGTCCAACCCCCGTCGGCGTCGACCGAGTCGGTGTACGCCGATCCGCAGCACCTCGACCAGATCGTGAGCAACCTGCTGGCCAATGCCCTCAAGTACACGCCGGCCGGTGGACACGTGGACGTGCGCGTGATGGAAGATGATGCGGGCGTTTGCTTGACGGTGACCGATACGGGACCGGGACTCAGCGCGGCGGCCCAAGAACGCGTGTTCGAGCGTTTCGTGCGGGGAGAGGAGTCGTCCGCAGGGACCGGTGCTGGCTTGGGATTACCACTCGCCCGCGATCTGGTCCGGCTTCACGGGGGCACCCTCACGCTCGACAGCGCACCGGGAGACGGAACGACGGTCACCGTTACGCTGCAACGGGGAAGCGACCACCTGCACGCCGATCAACTCGTCGCAGCAGCCGACGCGGAAGCCGACGGGCAGGGCGATGGATTGAGAGATCCAGGCGAACGGGGCGGCCCCTCGGGCGATGATCTGGTGGTCGTGCCGACGGGGGGCAACACAGACGCGATTACGGCCCAACCGCTTGGGCAGGGGGCGTCGCCCTCCGGCGATGGGCAGAACGACGGACGCCGACTCGTGCTCGTGGTGGACGACCACGCCAGTGTCCGGCAACACATCCGCACCGTGCTCGGTGATGCCTATCGTCTGGCTGAAGCTGCCACCGGCACCGAGGGGGTGGCGCAGGCCGAAGCGCTCTTGCCGGACCTCATTCTTGCCGACGTCATGATGCCCAAGATGGATGGCCTGACGATGACGCGCCAGCTGAAGGGGAACCCCGTGACGGCGTCGATCCCCATCGTGCTGCTCACAGCGCGGGGCGGGACGCATGCCGAAGCCGAGGGACTGGAGACCGGCGCCGACGACTACATCACCAAGCCGTTTGCGCCGCGTGTGCTGGAGGCGCGGGTGCGAGGGATGTTTGCGCTCCAAGAGCGCTTGCGGGAGCGCCTGCGAGACGAACGCAGATCCGAACCTTCCGACAGCGGGGCCGCCGTCGGTTCCACATCGACTCCGGACGAGGATCCACGGCCCCACGCAGCGGCGGCGCGCACGGTCGCTATGCGCCACCTGAGCGATCCCGACTTTGGCGTGGCCGAACTGGCAGCCGCGCTGGATACGACGCGCTCCACCCTCTACCGCCGCCTCCGTGCCGAGGGCAGTCCCTCACCGTCCGAGCTCCTCCGTACCGTACGCTTGGACGAAGCCCGTCGGTTGCTGGCCGAAGACGCCGGAACCGTCACCGAGGTCGCCTACGCCGTGGGGTACGAGAACCTGTCGGCCTTCAGCCGCGCCTTCCGCGAGCACTTCGACGCGACTCCGTCTGAGATGGCAGCCCCGTAGGGCACGGGTCGGCCCGTAGTGGTGGTGGAGGGCGTCTCGGGCAAAATCTGGCCTTGCAGGCGCTGAGGGTTGATCTTTGTATGTGTTTTCTATGAATATAGCACGTGTGCACGCTGCTGCACAGCCGTGCACGATGGCGCAAAACAAGAGTTCGCAGCGGCGTCTACGTTGTGCACCGCGATGACGCAGCACCGGCGCCTCAACGACGCGAAAGGCTCCACTGGAGAATCATCCACTGGAGGATCATTCGCGCCGAGGCGGGGACTGTGCCTCGCATCGACCCTTGGTGCACACCTTCGACCCCGCGCTATGTTTGTACCCACGTTCTGCTCCACGTCTGCACGCTGGTTGCTCACTCCTGGGACGGCGGCCGCCTGGAAGATGGCACTCATCACAGCCGCGTTGTTTCTTGGATTCCTGCCCACGGCGCACGCACAGATTTACGTCGACGCCGACAACACCTCCGGCATCCGGGACGGCACCTCCTGGGCCACGGCGTACTCCAGCTTTCGCACAGCGCTTCTCAACGCCAAAGAGGACGACGCCATTTGGGTCGCCGACGGGACCTATCCCACCGGCGACACGCGCGACAACAGCTTCACGTTTACGGGCGCCAAAGACGGCCTCAAGATCTACGGCGGCTTCCAGGGCCAAAGCCGGCCCGGCGGGGGCGAAACCACGCTCGACCAGCGCGACCCGGACGCTTACGAGGCGGTGCTCACCGGCGACGTGGACGGCGATGGGACGCTGGGCGGCAATGCCTACCACGTCTTCGTTCTCGACGGCACGAACGACCCCATCACCCCCACGACGGTGATCGACGGGGTGACCATCACCGGGGGCAACGCCAGCGGCAACAGTTTTCCTTTGAACGCGGGCGGCGGCCTCCTGTGCCGCGGCGAAGGCGGCCTGTGCAATCCGACGATTGTCGGCGTCACCTTCCGGGGCAACCGTGCGGGTTTCGGCGGTGCGATGTTCAACGAAGGCGAGCATGGCGGCCAAAGTCGACCGATGATCGTCAACAGCGTCTTCGTGGGAAATGAAGCGACGAGCAACGGCGGGGCGATGCTCAATTCCGGGAAAGGCACAAATGGCCAGGGCAGTCCGGTAATCATCAACACGACGTTTACGGGCAACACGGCCGGGGGCAACGGCGGCGCGATGATCAACAACGGCCTCAACGGTGGCCGCGCAGAGCCGCAACTGACGAACGTGATCCTCTGGAACAACGATGCTACGGACGGCGCGGAGCTCTATAACCTGGATGCGACGCCGACGCTCACGCACACGCTCGTCGAAGGCGGTCTACAAGGAAATGGCATTTCGAACAACAACGGTAGCAGCCTTCAGGATGGCGGGGGCAACCTGAACGCCGATCCGGACTTCGTGGATGCCGATGGCCCCGATGACACGTTCGGGACGGCGGACGATGACGTGCGTGCCCTGCGGACCAGTCCGGTGTTGGACGCAGGCACCAATGTTCCCTTCGAAACCGTGGCGCAGACCATTGAGACCGATGTTGCCGGCAACGACCGAATCCAGGACGATGACGGCGACGGCACGGCAACGGTGGACCTTGGGGCCTTCGAGGGCGGCGAGCCGCGCATCTGGTACGTCGATGCCGATGCGACGGGCGCTACCGACGGCTCGTCGTGGACGGACGCGTTCCGCGATCTCCAAAACGCCTTTGCAGCCGCGCAGGCAGGCGACGAAATCTGGGTTGCCGAGGGCACGTATTATCCAGACGAAGGACAGAACGTGGACGAAGACGACCGAACCGAAAGCTTTCTCATCCCTGGTGAGAAAGACGGTCTTCAGATCTACGGCGGCTTCGCAGGCGATGAGACGCAGCGCTTCCAGCGCGACCCATCGCAGCACCGGTCGATCCTCTCCGGTGACATCAGCACAACGGGGGATCCGAACGATCGCAGCCGCCACGTCGTCTGGCTCGATGGCACCAGCAACGACCCAATCACGCGAGCCACGGTAATCGACGGCGTGACCATCACGGAGGGGAACGCGAGCGGCAGCCCCGGCAGCTCCGACACTGCGGGCGGCGGTCTCTACTGCAACGGCTCGGGGAACAACGTTACGTGCAGTCCGACGCTCAGCAACATCATCTTCCGAAACAACAGGGCCTTCTATGGCGGGGCCATCTACAATGGCGGATACGATGAAGGCACGAGCAATCCGCTGATCGTCAACGCAGTCTTTATCGACAATCAGGCTGCCCGAGGCGGAGCCATCTGCAACGATGGGTCGAAAGATGCAATCACCGGCGGCGAATCCGGTTCGGCGGGCGGAACGAGCAGCCCCACCCTCGTGAACGTGACGGTCGCCAACAATACTGCTGGGAACTACGCGGGGGCGATGTACAGCTACGGCGGTGATAACGGCACGAGCCAGCCGACGCTCGCCAATGCCATTCTGTGGAACAATACGGCGGATCAAAGCGGCGATCAGCTGTTCAACAGCAACGCAACCCCGACGCTCACGCACACGCTCATCGAAGGCGGTCTAAGCGGAGACGGCATCGCGAACGACGACGGCGGCAGCCTCCAGGATGGCGGTGGGAATTTCGATGCCGACCCGCTCTTCGTAGACGTCAACGGCGCGGACAACGACGTCCGCCTCTTCGTTGGCAGTCCGGCGCTCAATGCGGGCACCAACGATGCTGTGCCTGCCGATACGCCCGACCTCGATGGCGATGGCGACACGACCGAGCCGCTGCCCATCGACCGTGCGGGCGAGGCGCGCATCCAGGTGGGCACGGTTGACCTTGGCGCCTACGAAGGCGGAATTTTGCGCGTCCGTGAGGGAACCAGCGGCTTGCCTCCCGTGCGAGGACCTGCCGACTGGGGCGACGTCGATAACGACGGCGACCTCGATCTTGCCCTGGCGGGCGGTTCTGCTGGGAATCCCGTAACGGCCCTCTATCGCAACGGAGGCGATACCGATGGAGATGGACGTCCCGACTTTACGGATGTGCAAGCCGGATTTTTGAAAATCAACCCGGATGGTGATATAGTGTGGGGCGACTATGACGCAGACGGCGACCTCGATCTTCTCGTCATTGGGCAGCAAGCGACGACAACGGGGGGCGCTACTGCGCGCATCTACCGAAACGAGGGCGATACCAACAACGATGGCACCGTAGACTTCACTACGCTCTCTGCATCTGATCTCAATCTCCCGGGATTCCGCTCCGAATCGACAGCCGCCTGGGGCGATTACGACAGCGACGGCGATCTCGATCTTATCATTGGAGGCCTCAACCCCAGCAGCCAACGCCTAACGTCCATCTACCGAAACGATGGGGATACCGATAACGACGGCATCGTGAACTTCATCGACATCCAGGCGGACCTTCCCGATCTGAGCGACCCGTCGATAGCGTGGGGCGACTTTGACGAGGACGGGGATCTCGATCTCATTCTCCAGGGCCTACCAGACACCGGCTCCCCTGTGACGGCCATCTACCGCAACGACGGCGACTCCGATGGGGACAACCTCGCCGACTTCACCGACATTAGTGCTGGACTGTTGAGCGTCGAGGATGGCTCGGTGGACTGGGGCGACTACGACAGCGACGGCGACCTCGACCTCGTCATTACAGGGAGCAACTCAAGCGGGAATGCAACGCGGATCTATCGCAATGAAGGCGACATCGACAGCGATGGTACGATCGAATTCGTGGGCCTGGCCGCGAGCACCACGGGGCTTCCCAATGTAGGCACCACAGGGGTTCCCAGTTCAAATGTAGAAAAGAGCAGCGTCGGGCAGTGGGGAGATGCCGACCTCGACGGGGACCTCGACCTCCTTCTTGTTGGGGTTGCCTCCACTGGTTCCTCAACCTTTGAAATCATCACGCGCCTGTACCGCAACGACGGGGGCGACCGCTTCACGCAATTTCCGGGCATCCTCGCGGGGGTCATCCCTGGCGATGGCACCTGGGGCGACTACGATGGCGACGGCGATCTCGATATTGTCGTCACGGGTTCCGTAAGTGGAAAATTTCTGACGCGAGTGATTGGCAATGAGCGTTTCACCACACCGCGCGACGATGCCGCCACCGTGTCGGTTGTCAGCGACGGACGCGTCGATTTCGGCACCACGGGCCTTGCCATCGACTTCGGACCTGGCACCACCCCCGGGTCCGTCACGGTTTCGCGCTTCAACACGCCTCCGCCGGACACCGATGGGCTTCCATCTGACGAAAATATCAGTCAGTACCGCTTCCTCATCACCACCGACGGAGACGCCCTTCCTGGTTCCGGAACCAGGGTCCGCTTCGACCCCGACGCCCTTGGCGGCATCACCACGCCCGGCAACGTGACCGTCTACACGCGCTCTGCACTCGATGCAGGCACGTTCGTCGAGCTGCCCACGACCGTCGAAAACGGCGAGATCGCGGCCACCGTGACGGGCTTTAGCGAGTTTGTGCTCACAAGCCCCACTGATCCGCTCCCCGTCGAACTGACCGCGTTCGACGCCCAGCAGCAATCCGACGCCGTCCTCCTCACCTGGCAAACTGCCGCCGAGACGAACAACGCCGGGTTTTACGTCCAACGCCGCGTGGGCAGCAGCACGGCCGCGCCGGGCTCTGTCAGCAAAGCATCATGGACAGAGCTTGGCTTTGTGGAAGGAGGCGGCACGACCAAGGAGCGGCAGTCCTACCGGTTCGAGGATACAGACCTACCGTACGAAGCCGAGAGCCTCACGTATCGGCTACGCCAGGTAGACCTTGACGGTACCGCCTCAACCAGCGACCCGGTGACCGTGAACCGCTCGTCTTTGGAAGCGGAGCTTTTGCCCAGCTATCCAAATCCGGCGCAGAGCATGGTTACGCTCCGCTACGCCGTCCCCGACAGAGGAGACGCAAGCGGTCCGAGCACAGTACGCATCGAACTCTATGACCTTCTGGGGCGCCATGTGAAAACGGTTGTAAACACCAAGGCTACCGGTCGCCACGAACAGGTAATCGATGTACGTGGGCTGGCCAGCGGTATGTACTTCCTGCGCATGCAGACCGAAGGGTTTACTGAGACGCGGCGCCTCACTATTGTACGGTAAGGCCTGCGTATGAGCGCACCTCACGTTCGTCGTAACCCAAACCTCGAAGGGCCACTCTCACACGGAGCGCCCCTTCGGGCATTGCATGCATCGGTTGGCAATGCGCAGCGGCCCATGCCCCCCTGTGGTGAAAAACCTACACATCCTCGCGGCTCCAGCCGATGGAGCGGTCGTTGATGTAGGCAATGCGCTGGTCGATGATGGCGCGGGCTTGCTCCATCGAGTCGCGGTCGCGTACGGTGTCCTGCCGGCTGTCGAGCGTGTCAAAGTTAGCGATAACACAAAACGGCGTGCCGGCTTCATCCATGTGGCGGCAGCATTGGAACCCTAGCGCTGTGCTATGCGCACATCACGTAGAAGGGTAGACGCCAGTCGTCCTCAATCGCGTGAGCGGCGCTGGCCGTACGATGACGACGGCACGGAGCCTGCAGCATAATGCCAAGCCCTCAATGCATCATATCAGAATGAGGCGCGGAGCGTGAACTTCGGGAGCACCGTTGCGCTGGAAAAAGTCATTCGAGACTGTCGCACCGGCGCTTCGATATGTGGTGTTATGCGCATCTCCACGTTGATCCCTGCACTGGAAGACGACTCGCGACGGCGCGCACTATCGGAAAAGAGGCCGTATGTGATGCCGAACCCTAGACCGGAACCGACAGCCTGCATAAGAGCTACGGCGCTCCCATTGGCATCGGACACCGCAGCTAGACCACCACCGAGTAGTGAGCCAGCCACCGAGCCCAGAAAGATCAGGTTGGCTTCGCCTTTGGAGAAGTTGCGCTCTTGAACGAGCGAGCGCCCTAGCGCCAACCCGCCGACACCGGCCCCTGTGATGAGTGCTGCGACGCCCCGGCGGTCTTCCATGCCGGTGGCCGCAGCCAACGATCCAATGAAGTTGGCGGCCTGAACGCCGGTCTGGAGATAGATCCGGGCATCGCCCTGGGTGTACCGTCCGGTGCACCCCATACGATGACCGATGTACGCCCCTGCAAGCGAGCTTATCAGCGAAGAAGCGGCGATGGTGCGCGAGACGGCACCGTCATCTGTTTCTCCGGCGAGTGCTGTACCCAGGCCGAGCCCCAACAGGTTGCCAGAGATGCCGGTAAGGCTGATCATCTCAGCATGGCCTCCACTCCACCCATTGCGTGTGGCAGCTAGGTAGCCCGCTGTGCCTTCCACCGCGCCGAACAGCGCAGCCAGTCCGGCAACCGATGAGCCGTCTGGATCTTTACTCACAAGCTCTGCAAGCTGCACCGCGTGGGCATACCCCTGCACACCACCGTAAAACGTGAGGTCGGACTCGGCCTCAGAAACGGATGCGTTTTGCGTAGCTAACAGCGGAATGAAAAACCCCAGCGCGCCCCCCATCAACGGAAGCGCTGCGGCGGCGTCGGATTCGGCTTCCAGCGCGCCGACCAGTAAGCTCCCCTCTACCAATCCCAAGAACGTAGTGGATGCCACAAGCCCCACCCGCCCCTCCTGGTTGAGTCCGACGCGGATGTTGGCCGCTTGGAGTTGCGACGCGACGCGCTGGCGCAGCTGCTCGACCTCCGCAGCCGTAAGGGGGCGTCGCTGACGCAGCATCTGGCCACCCGTACGGTATTCAACGACGAGTTCGTAGGTGCCGGGGCCCGTCCGGAATAAACGGGCGCGCTGAAAACCCGAAACGTCTGGAAATAAGCCGAGCGCGTTGCGAAGCTCAGCGTCGATGGTTGTGACGGTGCTGTCGGGGCTGAGGGGCACCTGCACCTCCTGTGCGACAGCCGGACCGGTAACAAACAATCCGACGCATAACATAAAAGGGATAAAAGAACGCAGCTTGCATGTAGCCATGAGGAGTGGCGTTTGGGGAATGGATAGAAACGAATCTCCGCGACGAGCCGTCACACGATACGTGCGGGCGTACCTACCCTATCAACACAGCGCATGCTTGTTCGACGTCAGATGCAGTGCTCTATTGCGGCTCCTGTTGGCTAGAACTTGAAATCGAGCAAAGCCATTACCCGCAGGAGCGTCCAGAATTGATCGGAGTGGCTGTATGAGGGCTCAAACATGGCTACTGTAGCTGCGCGCGATCGGCTTTAAGCTCCTTCGGCGATGAGGGCCCTGTGGACGACCGTAAGGGACGCGAATACTTCCACGGGAAGCTGGGGAGCCTCCTGCTGCTCACCTCGCGCGCCCAAAAGGATTCCAGACGCGGGCCATCGGCAGCGTAAAGCCGTCCACCACGGTTTCCGCTACGACCGTTGCCGGTTGGTCGAGGGTCTCTTGCGTGCCGTCGTCGCGGTACATTGTCACGGTTTTGGTTTGTGGGTCAATCAGCCACCCCAACCGCACGCCGGCCCGCATGTACTCGTTCATCTTATCCTTCAGGGCCGAAAGATCATCCGTTGGCGAACGCAATTCGATCACGAAGTCTGGGGCGAGCGGAACGAAGCCCTCACGCTCTGCTTCCGAAAGCGCCAAGAATCGGGCGCGCTGCACCCATGCAACATCCGGCATGCGGTGCGCGCCGTTGGGCAATCGAAACATCGTATTGGAATCGAACCCGAACCCGCCATGCTCCTCAATCCATGCGGCAAGGTGAAAACCAATCGTGAGATTTCGGTTACCAGACGCACCACCCGTAGGGGCCATGAGGACGAGAGAACCGTCGGGGGATTGCTCGATGATCAACTGTGGATTGCGCTGACACAACGTTTGGAACTCGTCGTCGGATAGCGGCGCGTCCAGGTGGATGCTCATCCGACGACGCGGCAGGACGGGTTGCATCATGCGGTCATCAATTCGCTCGGCCATTGGTGAGGCATCCGGAGGCATGGCGGCGGGCCAATAGTCACGTGTCGGTTCGTATACAGACATACGTTGATCTAGGCCAGCACGTTCGCGCTGCTCCCATCTTTGTCGTCTAGAACCTGTTTTGATTTTGCATCAGACGGCGAGCGCGAGCAACGATGGTGCGAAAATCGGACCTCGGGCGCGGTTCGCACCCCAAGGGCACTTGCTACGCAGCGTAGTGGCGCTACGGGCTAAGGCCGGGGCGATTTGCAGCCCATCGGGGCCGCGCGGAGCCCGGAGGCATGAATTAGGCTGTGTCTAAAAACACCTCGCGGACTGCGCCCAGTTGGAGAGCCGCTCCTGCTGCGTTGTTCTGCATCGCAGTAGGCCCGCTACCGCTGCTTCGAACGCCGTGCAGCTCCGGCTTCCCCCACGGGCGCGCGCTCACGCTGATTTTTCAAACACAGCCTAAAACAGGTTCTTAGTCCCCAGCGGCCCCGCCCAGCAGTTACCACTGAATGCTGAACGAAAACGCAGGCTGCAGGCCGAGGTCGTACACGGTGGCTCCGGTCCAGGACGCGGCGATGGCTGGGCCCGGCGCACGGAGGGGCGATTGCTCAATCGCCAAGACGGGCGTTCGGTACCACGGGTTGTCGCGGTTGTATATGTTGTGCACCGTTAGCTGTGCGGTGAGCTGCGCCGTGTTGACGGTTGCCGTCAGCGCGGCGCCCACATCCAATCGATGGTAGGGCCGGAGGCGGGCCGGTTCGCCGGGGAGGGCGGCGTACGTGTTGGGGACGCCGGTGCCGTAGTAGGCGCTGGAAAACAGCGTGAGGCCGGATCCTACGCGGGCTTCGAGGCGGGCGGTGGCCTGATGGCGGCGGTCCCACGGCGCGGGCCGCGAGCCACCAGACGGCGGATGCAGCTGCGCACGCGCCCACGTGTAGCTCGCACTCGCCGTTACGGGGCCCACATGCTGCTGGGCCAGCACCTCTAGCCCCCGAGCGGTTACGGTGTTGGCGGTGGTAAACGGACGGCCTTGCCCGCGCTGAGGCAACACGCTGCGCTGCGTAAAGGAAGTGTACTGCCACAGGTGATGCTGCGTCTTGCGGTAGCCCTCCACCTGGACCGTCGTCCCATAGCTGGCGGACGGGCGACGCGTCCAGTACACACCCGCGGTCCACTGATCGCTGGTGGTGGGCGGCGTGCGTGGCCCCTGAATCGCCCACAGGTCGATGCTATCGTTGGTGAGCGCGAGCCGATGCAGAAACTGGTGCGTGCGGCTGTAGCCTATCCCAAGCGTCAGCGGCGCCTGCGGATACAAGCGCACGGCCACCCGCGGGGCAAGCTGCGCCCGCGAGCCAAGACTGAAAAACTGCCCGCGCAGGCCGGCGCGTACGTCCAGTAGGGGATCCACCGTGTGGGCCCACTCCACATGCGCATCGGCCTGCCACGCGGTGCGGTCCAGGCGATACCGCGCGTCGTCATCTACGGCATCGGTCAGCGTGCCTCGGTGCATGCGCACGTCGTAGCCCATCGTCCACGTTCCGGGCCCGGTGGGCATCCATGCCAGCTGCTGCGCCCATCGGCCGGTAAAAAGCGTGTTGCGGAGCGTGTAACGGTAGGCCCAGCGGACCGGATCGGAGCGCGTGCGGAATCCGACACCAATAAAGTCGTCGCGCAAGAGGCGCGCATGGTAGTAGCTGCCGGCGGCCGTTGTGTGCAGCATCAGGCGATCCGACAGCGGCCAGGTGCTTTGCACGCCCACCGATTCGTTTCCCCAGGCATGGTTGGCGTCCACCGGTTCCTGCTGAAGGGTGCGGTCGCGCCGGTCCTCCCCCACCAAAAACACGCGCTGTGCCCTCTCCTGCGCCTCGTCGCCGCCCACGTACACACCAAGTGCGAAACGCCCGCCCGCGTCCGTTTCCCACAAGCCTTTGGCATGTACGTCATAGAACCGCGCCGTCCGCGCTTCAGACTGCACCACCGGGGGGCCCGATACCGTCCGATCGGCCGGTATCGCCTCCATCCGCGGGTTGATGCCCAGCCCTTGCCGAACGATCTGCGCATTGCCGAGCCAGTCTACGGCGTTTAGGTAGCTGTGCCGCGCGGCCACCAGCCAGCTGCCGTGCCCGCCAGCTACCGGTCCTTCGGCCATTGCCTGAAGCGCCGTGTTGCTGGCCCCCACCTGCAGACGCGTGGCGGTCTGGTCGCCGGCTTGCGTTTTGAGTGCGAGCACTCCGCCCGGAGCGGCTGCATAGGTCGCCGGCGGCACGCCGTAATAGAAACCCACCGCCTGCAGGGCTGCCCCGCTGTAGGCATCAAACAGCCCAAACAGATGGCTCGTGGCGTACATCGGGGCTCCGTCGAGCAGCACGCGGAAGGCATCGGGCGGGCTGCCGCGCATGCTAAGCCCACGCCCCAGTGTGGGACCGAGCGTGGCCGACGGCAGCATCTCCAGCGCATGCAGCACGCTCGCCTCGCCCAGTGGCGCCATACGCCCGGGGCGCACCAGCGCATGCAGGTCATCATTGAGCGGGGACTGCAACGCGACGGAGTGCACCGTTACGGCCGGTGCCTGCGTGGGCTTCGGCTGCAAGCGCACCGCGAGCTCACGGGGAAGCTGCTGCGGCCGCACGACCACACGAGCCGGCTGATGCCCTACGTATGAGACGCGCAGATGCAGCGTGTCGTGCGGCGCCACACCGCGCAGCTTCGTCTGGAACAGGCCCGACCCGTTGGCCACCGTCCCGCGCAACGCGCCGTCTGCCCACCAGCTAACCGTTGCATACGGCAAGCGGGCGCCAGTCGCGGCATCCAGCACGTACCCGCGCAATGTAGCCGGTGATGCACGGTCGCTGGTTGCGATAAGGATTGCCTGCTGGCCCGACGCGTCAAGCACCACGTGCAACCCAAGGGGCCGAAGGGCTGCATTGAGCGCCCGGGCCCATTGGCTTATGGGCGCTTGCAGCGAGACATTGACGCCCGCAACGAGCGCATCTCGATACAGAAACCGAACGTTCGTCTGCGCCTCGATGTCAGCTAGCACCGTCCGGAGCGGCGCCCGCGCATAGGCGAGGGCTGTTGTATCTGTCGCAACGGAGGGCCTTCGTGCATCGGAAGGCACAGCGTGTGTCCGATCTGCCCATCCCAGGAGCAGAACGACCGCAAGTCCCCACATCTGTAGCAGGCGCATGACGTGCAACCAATTGTGAACGCTAGGGGGCAACGGCGCCCGGGGCCGAACGCGCCTCCCACCGGTACGTGCGGGGCGCCGTGCGCACGAACTGCCCGCCCAGCACAAGGCCGAACTCACGCAGGGCGCGCGAGCGCTCGGTAAGCATGATGCGGCCGGTGAGGCGCTGCGTGGCTACCGTGTCGGGCATCTGCACGGCGATGTTGAAGTGCTGCTCCATCTCGCGGGCCACATCGCCCGCGGGCCGCGAGGTAAACGTGAGCGTCTGCTGCAGCCAGCCCATGTACGGGGCCGCGGCCGCTTGCGTAACCGCGACGGAGTCCTCGGCCACCAGGCTCCCGCGTTCGCCCGGCGCAATCGTCGCCGCAGCAGCGGTGGTCCGGCTCGATAGCCGCACGCGCCCTTCCGACACATACACGGTTGGGGCGGGCGCCCAGGTGCGCACAGTAAACGCGGTGCCCACCACCTGCACCTTGGCCCGGTCGGTGACGACCGTAAAGGGCGCGCCCTGCTGCGGGGGCACCTGAAAGTGAGCCTCGCCGGCCAGACGGAAACGGGGCGCGTCGGTCGCGTCCACGCGATACAACCGCGAATGCGGCCGGAGCCGGACCGTAGCGCCCCCGGCCGTCTGATACGTTACGATGGATTGCTGGGCCGCTGCAAGAAGTGTGGGCGCCGGCGGGCGGAGCACCGTCCACCACACCACCCCGATCAGCACGGCCACTGTGGCCGCTATGGCCCCCCACCAGCGCACGCCCATCGGCGGCTGCCTGCGGGGCTGCGGCGGCCGATCGGCTCGGCGCGCGCGCGCCGCATCGTCGCCGATTTTCTCCTGGATGCCCTGCCACATCCGCCCCGATGCGTCCGGCGCGACCTCGCGGTCTTGTTGGCGCACCGCACGATACGCGGCCAGCGCGTCGATGAGCGGGTCGTCTGCGAGCGCGGGCGGCGCATCGTCGAGCGTGCCCTGTGCATCGAGCACGTGGCCGATGCGCGCCGCAAGGGCACGGTGCCGGTCGTCGGGGGGAAGCGGTTCGGGAGATTCAGGCATACCCGCACGGGGGATGGATTGTGGGTGCACCGCGCCCCGTCTCTTTCAGACTATGACAGGTGCGCGGTGCCTGCTTTAGTACAAAACAATTGACGGCGTTGTGCAAAGGCCCAAAAAGCGAAGGCAGCCGGGCGAGTGTAGCCTCGGCCGCGCTGCCTCCGTCGTGCAATGCAGCAACGGCACGTCACTGCGTTACTCTACAACGTCTCCCGTTTCCAGGTTCGTGGTGAAGGTAAACGCATCGCCGTTGAAGCGCACGCCGTCTCCGGTGATGGTCACCGTGGCTTGGCCGTTCTCGATCTCGGCAACATACTCCAGCGCGATGCTCCGCGTAACACTTTCACCGTCGCGCGTGCGCTCCACCTCAGCGGCGTACGTTCCTTGGATGGTGCCGCTGTGCAGTCCGCTGCCCTGCACGAACACCACATCCTCAAACGTGGACGATGCCTGCGCATTGCGTATACGAATCGTCCGCGCGGTGGTCAGCGAATCGAACCGCGCATGGCTCCGCTGTCCGTTGACTGATAGGGTGTCGCTGTCGATGTTGGCAACGGTCCACTGCGAGGGGTCAGCATCGTTCAGGTTGATGGTGTACCGCCCTGCAAGCCGCGGGCCCTCGAAGTCGCCCGCGCCCTCCAGAATCGTGTACGTCAGCGACTCGGCGGTCTGGCCATCTGATGTTTGGTACCGGGGCTGCGGCGTGCCGCTGGCATCAAAAAACTGCAGCCGTACGGTCCGATCGATCGATAACGTGCGCAGGTTATTGCCGACAGAGCCGTCAACCGTGCAGGTCCACCAGACGTTTGCGTCGTCGTAGTCGCAGTCTCGGCTGAATGCTTTGCTCGTGAGTAGGCTGGAGGGGTCGCCGTGGTACACGCCGCCGGCCGCGTCTTCAACTTCGGCAATGGCCCCTCCGGTCGTTTCGCCTAGAGCGGCTGCAACCGCTTCGGCTGCGTCCGCGCTGGTAACCGTGAAATCGTCCGTCGCGGTGGGAGCGCCGGAATCGCACGCCGTCACGACGAGGAACAGGGGCAGGAGCAGGGCGACAAGGCGTCGCGTTATGGGTAAATGCATCATGGATCTAAAGCAGATCGTTGGTTGGTAGTGAATGTCGTGCAGTGTTGCTTCACCCGGCATACACGACCCCCCAACGGCTCCCCCCAATGCTTTTTATTAAGATATGATGAATCAAAGATAGATGGTATTCGCTGCCTCATGGGCCGCTACCAGCGGACCCGTCCTCCGCCAGGCGGAGCCGCTCACGCAAATCTTTGAGCGCGTGGCCCATGTGGTTTTCGACGGTCTTGCGGGTGATGCCCAGCACCTGCGCGGCCTCGCGGTACGTGAGTTCTTCGAGCATACAGAGCTCAATGACGGATCGGCGGCGTTCGGAAAGTTGCGCGATGGCGGCTTCGATCTGCTCGGTGCGTTCCTGATCAGCGAGCGCTCGGTCGGGCCGTTGTGCGGTGGCTCCATCGAGAGACGACGGATCGTCGGTGAGTTCCTCCCGCGTACGATCGCGCCTATGGTTGAGGGCGCGGGTGTATCCGATGCGAAAGAGATACGCCCGAAGCGACTGCTCCGGGTCGATGGCCTCACGGTGGGTCCAGATGTACAGGAACGCTTCCTGCACGATGTCTTCGGCCGCGCCTTGTGGCACACCGCGCGACCGCACGTAGCCCACAAGGCGCGCGTGGTGTCGATCGAAGAACGTGCGGAACGCCTCGCGGTCGCCCTCCCGGATGCGTGCGGCCAGCGCGGCCCCGTCGGGGTCGGTGTGCAGGGCACACGCCAGTTCCCAAAGAAGAACGGGCAGCATCGGACTTGTCATGGATCGGGAATGGATTCGGACCAAACGCGTGGCGGATACACCCAACGCGCCGCCCACTAGATGCCCATCGTCACACGCATCTCCTGAAACGGGAATCTTCCACGCAAAACCTAGTCGAAATCGCTGCACGACATGTAGTAATGGCATGCCGGGCACACGTACTTGCAGCGTTTGTTCTGCAGCCGGCTGCCGCAGTTGGGGCAGTAGTCCCAGTAGTTTTGCACCGCATCGGCCGGGGCGTCGCGGGGGGCGGGCTCATCGGTGGCTTCGTTGGGTGGTGCGGCCTCGGGCATGGTTGATGGCGTCGGTCAGTTCAGAGTAGCTGGGCCATTGACTCGGACGCAGAGTATACGTTTGTGTTTGCGTCACGAGCGTGACGTGGTCCCCCGCGAGGCGCGCGCCAAGGATCGGGGTCCATTGCAGCACGCGCCCGGCCAGCACGTCGTGCACGCGCCGCACCGCCACCTGATCGCCGCGCACCACCACCGCCGCCACCTGGGCCCGCACAATGAACGGCATCCAGGCGGCGGCAACGCCCACAGCGCCCGCGCTTCCCCACAGCGCCAGGGGCCAGACGCGCGCGCCGAGGAGGGCCTGCACCGTCACGCCAATGAACACCGGAAGCACGCACACCAGCAGGGCCTTCCCGAACCGGCGCGCATAGTACACCGCCGGCGTATCCGCGCCCGGGTGATGAATGCTCCGAAACGTCGACCGCGTGGCGGCAGCAGGCGGCATAGTACCCAACGAATTGCAACGTCCAACCGGCATGCGATCGTGCGGCAAAGCTAACGCGCGGCACCCACCATCGCCTCCTGCTCAATCAGCGACTCCTCAACGAAGGTCGTTAGCATCGTGAACAGGTGCAGCCGCGTGTTGCCGCCGTAGATGCCATGGTCGCGCAGCGGGTACACCATAAACCGAAACTGCTTGTTGGCCGCCTGCAGCGCCTTCACCATCTGCGCGCTGTTCTGGTAGTGCACGTTGTCGTCGTAACTGCCGTGCACCAGAAGCAAGTCCTGATCGACGTTCAGCTCGTCGGCATACGTGACGGGCGCCCCGTTGCGGTAGCCGTCCATGTTTTGCTGCGGCGTCTTCATGTAGCGCTCGGTGTAGATGGTGTCGTAGTTGCGCCAGTCGGTAACCGGCGCAATCGACATCCCGGCAGAAAACGTGTCGGGCCCCTTTTGGTACATCATCGACAACAGCGTCATGTAGCCGCCGTAGCTCCAGCCCCAGATGCCCACGCGGTCGTCGGCGATGTAGTCCATGGCCTTAAAGTGCTCAGCCGCGGCGATCTGGTCTTTTGCCTCGGGCTGGCCCAGTTGGGCATACGGAATGTCCTGAAACGCCTTGCCGCGCCCACCGGTGCCTCGGTTGTCGACGCTTGCAACCACAATGTTGTACGTGTCGGCAAGGTACTGATGCCACAGCATGCGCGAGCCGCCCCAGCGGTTGGTTACGGTCTGCGCGCCCGGCCCGCCATACACATACATCAGCAGCGGATATTCGCGGGCCGCGTTGAAGTCGGTGGGCTTGATGATGTAAGCGTTCAGCGGCATGCCGTTGGCGGCGGGCACCGAGGTGAACGTAGGCACCGGAACGCCCAGCGCCTCAAGCTGCCGATCGAGCGCCTGATTCGATTGCAGCACCGCCAGCTGTTCCCCCGAGGCGCGGTGCAGCGTCCACGACGGCGGCGTAGTCACGCTGGAGTACTGGTCGATGTAGTAGGACAGGTCGTTCGAAAAGTTGATGCTGTGCCAGCCCGTCTGTTCCGTGATCCGTGTGGGGGCAGGCGCCGCCTCATGACGACTCAGCGACACGGGTACCTTGTACAACTGTCGCTCGATGGACGTGTCGCGCGTAGCGGTAACGTACGCCGTCAGCGTCCCCTCGTCGATGCCATGAAACTCTGTAACTTCCCAGGTTCCATCGGTGATGGGCCCAAGGTACGTGCCGTCATTCCGGTACAAGTGCACATGGTTGTAGCCGGTGCGCTCCGAGAGGTATACGAAGTGCTTGCCGTCATCCAGGAACTGGAGCTTGCCGTCCTCAACGTCAATGTACGTCTCTTGCCGCTCTTCCAGCAGCACCTTGGGCTGCGTAGCGCCGGGTGCACCGAACAGCACATCGAGGCGATTTTGCTCGCGGTTCAGGCGAAACATCCACACCTGATGCGTCCCGTCTATCTTGGGCGTCCAGCCCATACGTGCGAGGTATTCATGCGGGTCGGTCGCCTCCTCCGCCTTCGTCAGTTGCGGGTCCCAGGTCTGGGTGTCGAAGTAGGTGATGGCCTCCGGCGTGCCCGCTTCGGCCATGTCAATCACGCCCACCTTAATGTCGCTGTTTTGCTCGCCCGCCTTCGGGTATTTGAACGTCGTGTAGGTGGGGTAGCGCGTGGTGTGATTCGTCATCCGATACTCCGGCACCACCGACTCGTCGAGCTTGTAGAATGCGATGTGCTGTCCATCCGGACTCCAGCGGAAGCCGTCTCGCAGTCCGAATTCCTCCTCGTACACCCAGTCGAACGTGCCGTTGATGATGCCATTCTCGCCCCCATCGGTGGTCAGCGCGGTTTCGGTGCCCGTCGCGAGGTCTACCACATGCAGGTCGCGCTCGCGCACGAAGGCCACTTTCGTAGCCGACGGGTTGAACTTGGCAAACATCTGATAGCCTTCATCGCGCGGCGCAATGGGCGTTAGCGTCTGCTCTTCGAGATTATAGACGTAGTAGAACCCTTTCGTGGCCCGGCGCCACACCATCTTCGAGTCGGTGTAAATGAGCACCTTGCTGCCATCGTTGCTGTACTCGTAGCCCTGAATTTTAATGAGGCGATCGACATCATCGGCATAGAGGTTTTCGCCGTTGATGAGGCGCGTGCGCTCATCCGTCTCCAAGTTGTAGCGCATCAGGTGCGTTGCCGCGCTGGAATCCGACGGCTCGATGTACGTAATCACCGGCCCGCTATCGGCCCAGCGCCCGCCCTGAAAGCGCTCGGGGCTGAAGGCGCCGCTGGCGTGGATGGCCTCAAGCGTGAACTGGACTGTGGTATCCGCCGGCGACGGCTGCGCCTGTGCCGGTCCGACGAACACAACACAAAGCGCAACGGCAACGAGGCAAGAAAATAAGCGATGCATGAGACCACCGATCTGTGAGCAGAAGCTTAGAGCATCGAAGGCTGCGCCGGCTCCGTAGCCACAGCCGGGAGGATCACCGCCGGGGGCCGAGCGAGCAGCCGTTCGTTTGTACACCAAACGTAGCACGAACCGCATCCGTTCGCAAGATGCCCACGAATCCTTCACGCCACGTTCCCGCAATGGGAGCGCTTCCTGCCGGAACCCATCATGAAGATCCGGCCTATACAACGTCTGTAGAAAATACACCTGCCAACGTCTGCTTGCACCATCGAGTCTCTTGCCTCCCCAACCATTGCGGCATGCGCCACGGGCCCGCAGGCCACTATCGACCTGGGGGCCTTGCGGCACAACGTGCGTGTTCTGGCGCGCCGCGCGGCGCCGGCCGGCCTCATGGCTGTCGTAAAGGCCAATGCGTATGGACACGGGACGGTGCGGGTGGCCGAAACGTGCATTGAGGCAGGCGCTGAGCAGCTCGCCGTCGCCCGCCTCGCCGAAGGCGCTGCCCTCCGCGAGGCCGGCATTAAGACCCCAATCCTGGTGTTGGGGGCGCCGGACACAGACGCCTTAACGCGCTATGCGCAGTTCGACCTCTCGGTCACGGCCTCGTCGGCCCGCGTGGTGGCGGCGCTTGCCAGCGCTCGTACCCCCCTGCGCGTACATCTGAAGGTGGATACCGGCATGGGCCGCCTTGGGTGCTCGCCCGCCGATGCGCCCGCGCTGTTGGAGCAGCTCCAGGCGGCTTCGCACCTGAAGGTGGACGGCCTGTGGACCCATTTTGCGACCGCCGACGAACCGGACAGCGCCTACGCCCGCGAGCAACTGCAGCGCTTTCAGCAGCTTCGCGCAACGCTCCAGCGGCCCCACGTGCCGGTGCATCTGGCCAACAGCGCCGCCCTGTTGTACCTAAACGAGGCGATGCAGCAAACCGAGCACAGCCTTGTGCGCGCCGGTCTTTCGCTGTACGGCGTGCCGCCCGCGGCCGACGCTCCACTCACGGTGTCCCTACGGCCCGTTATGCGCCTCAGCGCGCCGGTCGTGCACCTGAAAACGGTGTCGCCCGGAACGTCGATTTCGTACGGCGCGCGGTGGACCGCCTCACGACCCACACGCATCGCCACCCTCGGCGTAGGCTACGGCGATGGCTACCCGCGGCTGTGCTCAAAATATGGGCGCGTACGCATCAACGACACGCTCCGCCCGTTTGCCGGGACCATCTGTATGGACATGTGCATGGTCGATCTTGGCCGTCCGGAGGGCGCGCTCGCCCAACGCGTACACGAAGGCGATACCGCCGTGCTGTTTGACGCCGAAGGCCCCACGGCCCACGACGTGGCCACATGGGCGCGCACCATCCCCTACGAAATTTTCTGCCGCCTCGACGCCCGCGTGCCTCGCAACTATGTTGCATGAGCCGCCGTTTGAGCGCTGCTCCGGAAACAAGACAACATTATTACAACTTTAGCCGTAACGTTAATCCGCGCTCTGCTTTTTTGATGTGTGGACGACGTGCGCCTTACACCGTCCGTTTTTCCTGTTGACTACTTCCAGTACCCTTATGCCTATTACCGCTGATCCGAGTGACATCAATGTGCTCGTCGTTGACGACGAAAAGGATGTTGTGGAGGTCGTAAGCCACTTCCTGAAGGAAGAAGGCTACACCGTTCACACCGCCAACTCCGGCGAAGAAGCCATCGAAAAAGCGAGCCCCGACATCGACATTATCGTGCTCGACATCATGCTTCCGGAGCTCGACGGCTACGAAGTATGTCAACGCATCCGCTCGCGCGTCGAAACCGAAACCATCCCGATCATCTTCCTCAGCGCCAAAACCGAGGAGGAAGACCAGGTGCAAGGCCTCATGATGGGCGGCGACGACTACCTCACAAAACCCGTCTCCCCACAGGTGGTGGTGGCTCACGTGAAAGCCGTGCTGCGCCGCTCGGGCATTGAAGAGAGCAAAATCCTGGAGGTGGATGACCTCGTCATCTACGAAGACGAGTACCGCGCCGAGCTTGGCGGCGAAGACCTCGGGCTTACCCTCACCGAGTTTGAGCTGCTGCGCTACCTCGTGCGTCACCCGCGCAAGGCTTTTACCCGGCAGCAACTCCTCGAAACCATCTGGAAAGATGCCATGATGGTCACCGAGCGCACCGTCGACGCACACATCAAGAACCTGCGGGAAAAACTGGGCGACTTCGCCAAGCACATCCAAACCGTGCGCGGCGTGGGCTACCGGTTTGTTCGTGAAGAGGAATCGGCCGAGGCGTAATGCGGCCCGCCGTTCTGTTGATGCGCGCCTGCGACCCTACGCGATGGGTCCAGGCGCGCATTGCGTTTAGCTCTGCGCTGATGTGTTCGCTCTTAGCTCCGGCCCGTCCTGCTTATGTTTAAGAAATTAGGCGACCTCTTGCTTCCGAAGCGCGCCTCCACGCAAACGTGGATGGTGCTCACCTTCGCGCTGTTTGTGGGCACCGCCGTCGTGCTCGCCGCCCTCTACGTTACCACCGTGCTGCGCAGCGAGATGCACACGGCCATGCGCAAAACGCTGTCTTCCCAAATGCACCGGCTCGCCGTGCAGGTGACGGCCGACACGTCAACCGCCGACCTCCAGCGCACCGTGTCGGGCCTGGAGCAGCTCACGGATCTGCACGTCGCCATCGTAACGCCCGATACCACCTACGGCCACTTGCCGGACTACGTGCAACGCAACTCCGACTTCATGCAAGCGGGCGCCGCGCTGCACTACATGCGCCAGGAGAACGGCCCCTCGGGGCCCGTCTTTTTTGCAGCCCGAACGATTGCCCCGGCGCGCACGCTCGTCATTGGGCAACCCGCTCCGCCCCTCTACGCGCTCGCGCAACGCACGCAGGTGGTGCTCATCTTGGGTATGGTGCTCGCCCTCATCCTGGCCATCATCGGAAGTTGGGTGGCCGCTTATCAGGTGACGACGCCCCTGAAGGCCATCAGCAACACCGCCAAGCGCGTGGCCGATGGACGCCTTGCCGGGCGCATCTCGGTGGAGTCGCGGGCGGCCGAGTTCCAAGACCTCGCCGAAAGCCTCAACCGCGCCTCGGAGGCCTTCCGCGAAAAGATCGAGGAGCTCGAACGGCTCGCCCAGCTCCAAAACGAATTCATCGGCAACGTCTCGCACGAGGTGCGCAACCCCATCCTTGCCATCAGCGGGTACCTGGAGGCGCTCAGCAGCACCAACCTTACAGACGCAATGCAAAAACGCTTTGCCGAAAAAGGGCTCACAAACCTGCAGCGCCTCAGCAACCTCTTCGAGGACCTGATCGAGATCGCGCGCCTCGAATACCGCGAAGACCTCATCTCGCGCCAGGAGTTCAACCTGAAAGGCCTCGTCCGTGAAGTCGCCGACATGCTGCGCCCCAAGGCCGACAAGAAGGATCTCGTGTTTGACACGGACGTCCAGGAGTTTTACGTGAACGCCGATCGGGCGCGCATCCGGCAGGTGCTCGTCAACCTGATGGACAATGCCATCGCGTACACCGATGAGGGCTCCGTGCGCTGCCGCGTCACCAAGCGCCTCGATAAGGTTCGCATCGAAGTTGTGGATACCGGCAAGGGCATCCCGGAGGAGCACCTGGATCGCATTTTTGAGCGCTTCCACCGCGTCGATAGAGATCGCTCGCGCGAAAGCGGCGGCACCGGCCTCGGCCTCAGCATCGTGCAGCAAATTGTGCAGGCCCATGGCGAAAAGGTTCACGTCGAGAGCACCCAGGGCCGCGGCACGCGCTTCTGGTTTGAACTTCCGCACGCCTCGGTGCCCGCTTCAGTTGAGGCCTAACACGTTAACGAACGCGCACGCCAACCGCTCGCCCCTTTTCCCGCAACAGCCGCTGCCTGTGGATTTTACGCTGGAACACACGGATGCTACGTCAAACGCCCGCGCCGCCCATCTTCAAACCGCTCACGGTAGTATCCAAACGCCCATCTTTATGCCGGTGGGCACGGCGGGGAGCGTGAAAGCCGTGCAGCCCCGCGAGCTGAAGGCCGACCTCAACGCGCAAATTATCCTCGGCAACACCTACCACTTGTACCTGCGCCCCGGCCTGGATGTGCTGGAGACGGCCGGCGGGCTCCATCCCTTTATGCAATGGGACGGCCCCATCCTCACCGACTCGGGCGGCTATCAGGTGTTTTCGCTGGCCGACCGCCGGACCATCGACGAAGAGGGCGTCACCTTTCGCAGCCACATCGACGGCTCGAAGCACCTGTTTACCCCCGAGTCCGTCATCGACACGCAGCGTAGCATTGGCTCAGACATCATGATGGTGCTCGACGAGTGCCCCGCCGCGGATGTCTCCGAGGCGTATGCGCGCTCGTCCAACGAGCGCACCGTTCGGTGGGCGGCACGCGCGAAGGAGCACCTGGCCAATACCGCCCCCCGGTACGGGCACGAGCAGGCCGCGTTCGCCATCGTGCAAGGCGTTACGTACCCCACGGTGCGTCGCGCATCGGCACGTGCCCTGGTCGACCTCGATTTTCCGGGCTACGCGATTGGGGGGCTGTCGGTGGGCGAATCCCACGAGCTGATGTACGCCATGGTGGAGGTCGTCGAGCCGCTGTTGCCGCCGCACAAGCCACGCT
Source organism: Salisaeta longa DSM 21114 (assembly GCF_000419585.1). Classification (NCBI taxonomy): domain Bacteria; kingdom Pseudomonadati; phylum Rhodothermota; class Rhodothermia; order Rhodothermales; family Salisaetaceae; genus Salisaeta; species Salisaeta longa. The sequence continues at coordinate 505,630 of NZ_ATTH01000001.1, read as the reverse complement.
ACCTAATGGGCGTGGGCACCCCCGAGAACCTGCTCGAAAATATCGCGCGCGGCGTGGATATGTTCGACTGTGTGATGCCTACCCGCAACGGTCGCAACGGCACCATCTTTACCACGGAGGGCCGCATCAACATCACCAATGCGCAGTGGGCCAACGACCATAGCGCCATCGACCCCGGACTGGACAATTATGCCTCACAGTACTTCAGCAAGGCTTACCTGCGCCACCTCCTGAAGTCCAACGAGATCCTGGGCCTGCAGCTGGCCACGCACCAAAACCTGGCGTTTTACCTCTGGCTGATGGCCGAAGCCCGCGCGGCCATCCTGGCGGATCGGTTCATGCCCTGGAAGGATGCCATCCTCCCACAGATTACCCAGCGCTTGTAAACGACGTTACGAGCGTAAGGCGTGGCGTGTCTTAAATATCCCACACGCCTCCTCATTGCTTTGCGCTCGGTTATGCATGCTTCGTCGCAGGTCTCGCGTCATGTCTACACGGTGGGCGGCACCGATGTCGCGGTGCTGCTCTGCGAACCCGATGCGCAAACGGCAGCGGTGCCCGAGGCGTTCGTGCACGACCTGTGGCACCAGCAGCGCTTTTCTACGGACGGCCTCGAAACGACCACGCGGCGTCCCGTGACGGTGTTCGACCCGGGCACGCCCAATACCGATGCCGGCCCCGACTTCCTCGATGCCCACCTCAAGATTGGTCCCACCACGTGGCGCGGCGCCGTCGAAATTCATACGGCTTCGGGGGACTGGTTCGCCCACGATCATCAGGCCGATCCGCGCTACGACAGCGTGGTGCTACACGTGACGCTGTACCCCGATCTGTGGACGGGCGGCTTACTGCGCCACGACGGCTCTACGCTGCCAGAGGTGGTGCTTGCGCCACGCCTGCAAGACCGCGTCCGCACGCTGCTGCGCGCGTACCGGCTGCGCGATGACACCTTGCCGTGCACCCCGGCGTGGCCCGCGCTGTCCCCAGCCAAACGGCGGGCCTGGATCGCGCGCCTCGGGCGCGAGCGCCTAACGGCCAAGGCCCGTGCACTGCCCGCCCCCATTACGCTGACCGATGCGCTCCACCATCGGCTGTACGCCGGGCTGGGCTACGCCAAAAACGACGCCCCCATGACCCAGCTGGCCGAGCGCATCCCACTCGATCTGGTGCGCTGCATGGACGCGCCCCGCGATATTGAGGCGTTGCACCTGGGCGTGGCCGGCCTCATCCCGCAACCGGGCGACCTGCTCGATGCCGACCGCGCAACGGCCGACTACGCGATGGCGCTGCGCGACCGCTTTGCTCGGCTCAATGCACGCCTGCAGCTGCAAACGCTTCCGCGCACGGCCTGGACGTTCTTCCGGCTACGCCCCAACAACTTTGCTCCGCTACGCATTGCCCAGGCGGTGGCGTGGTGCCGTCCCGGGGGCTTCCTGCGCGACCGGCCGCTGCCCGCGCTCCGGCAGGCGCTGCGCGACGATGCCCCCGTGGAAGCACTCCGGGCGCTTCTTGCCGCCACCCCTTCAGACTTTTGGCGCACGCACTACCGGCTGGGCAAACGCGCCGCAAAACCCTTTGACCCCTCGATTGGACGCGCGCGCATCGATACGCTCATCACCAACGCCCTCTTGCCCGTGATGCTGCGCGATGCCCACGAGCGTCAGGACGAGGCCCAGGAGCACTCCGTCTGGCAGGTACTGCGCGCCCTTCCGGCACCAAGCAACGCCGTTACCCGACCCTACGAAGCCCTCGGGGCCGACCCAAAGTCGGCGCGCGATGTCCAGGGACTGCATCGCCTGCACCAGCACTACTGCACCCCGGGGCGCTGCCTGCAATGTCCCATCGGCCAGCAGATGCTTGGCGATATGTAATAACGTCTCAACGCTTCGGGTTTGCAATGAAGCAGCCAAACGGTCACATCTTTCCACGCCGCTAACACAAAGCGCCCGCACAGGCTGTCGATGTCTTTTGCTATGCGCCGGCTGCGTACTCAGCACCGCAATTGGGACGATTGAGCATTACGCCCCGCCACTTTGGTCGGGAACCGGCAGCCGTATCGGATTTACCTGCATCCCCTCCTGGTGCTATCTCCCGCAAAGCAGAAGGCGTACGATGAGCTTTAGTGTTGCATTCATGCTGCTGCTTTTGGTAGTGGTCCTCACCGCACTCATGCTCGACTGGTTGAGCCCCGACGCCGTTCTTGTGGCGGGCCTTCTGGCAACTATTGTGGCCGGCATCATTCCTCTGGAGCGTGCCATGCGTGGGTTCGGAAATTCCACGCTGCTAGCGCTTGGCTCGCTGTACGTCGTGGCCGCTGGCCTCCGCGAAACCGGGGCGCTAGATCGTGCCAGCAATTTCATTCTGGGCAGCACCCCGGATGTACAGCGCATCCTCCTGCGGATGTGCCCGTCGGTGACGGTTTACTCCGCGTTCCTGAACAACACGCCCGTGGTGGCCATGGGCATCCCGGCGATTCGCAGCTGGTGCCGCCGCAACGACGTCTCGCCCTCCAAGCTGCTCATGCCCCTCTCGTTTGCGGCCATCCTTGGCGGCATCAACACGCTCGTCGGAACGTCCACCAACCTGGTGGTGCATGGCTTGCTGCAGTCGCACAACATGGCGGGCTTCGGATTTTTCGAACTGGCGTGGCTGGGCGTGCCGTGCGCCGTCGTTGGCCTGTTCTATGTCATCTTTTTTGTTCCGTACCTGACCCCCGACCGGACGGACATCCGCGAACAGGAGGAAGAGGAGCGCGCCGAGCTTGTCGAGGTGGAGCTGACCGCCGACTCGCCCTACATCGGCCAATCGGTGGAGGAGGCGGATCTGGAGTTTGTGCCGGGGTTTGCCCTCGTGCAAATTGAGCGGGGGAACCGCTTCATCGCGCCGGTGGAGCACGACGAGACGATTAAGCCGGGCGATCGGCTCTTCTTCGCAGAGCGCGACGTCGTACGATCGCTCGAAGACGACACAAACGGCACTCCGGTGCCCGATGAACAACTCGATCTTGACCCGTATCCTGGGCTGCGCCTGGCGCTTACCGATGTGGAGCGGGCCGCCGAAGATGAGCGCGAGCTGCATCAGGTCGTCATTCGCGAAGGATCATCGCTGATTGGAGAAACCGTCGGAGAGGTCAAATTCCCGGAGCGCTTTGGGGCGGCTGTAACCGGCCTACGGCGCAAAGGCGAACGCTTTGAAGGGCCCCTGACCGATGTAGAGCTTAGGCCCGGCGACACCCTCTTGCTCGACACCGAGCGCGAATTCCGCGAGACCTTCGAGGAGTCCGAGGAGTTTTTCATTACCAGTGAGGAGGGCGGTGAGGCCACGGAGGAATCGGTCGCTCCGCGCCGGTTTGGCGGCTGGCGGCTCTGGTTGTCGGGTGCAGTGATCGTAGCCATCGTTGGGCTTGTGGCCTCTGGCCTGGCCAACATTGCAGTGGCTGGGCCGCTCGGCGCGCTCGTCATCGTGGCAGCGGGCATCCTCACGCCGGGCCAGGCCCGCGAGGCGGTCGATTGGAACGTACTGATTGTGATTGGCGCGGCCCTCGGGCTGGGCCAGGCGCTGGAAGCGAGCGGCGCAGCACGGCTGCTGGGCGAGGGCATCGTGGACGTCATGAAGGCCTATGGGCCGCGGGCAGTGCTTGCCGGCGTGACCATCAGCACCATGATTCTGACGCAATTGATCACGAACAATGGCGCCGTTGCCCTCATGTTTCCCATCGTCCTCTCCATCTCACAGACGCTCGGCTTTGACACCCGCGCCCTCATGATCTCCATGACGCTGATGGGCTCGATGGCCTTTATAACCCCCATTGGCTACCAAACCAACCTGATGGTGTACGGCCCGGGCGGCTACAAATTCTCGGACTTCATTCGCATTGGCGGCATCTTGCAGATCATCTTGCTCATCGTTGTCATCGTGCTCGCCCCCATCATCTGGCCGATGCGTTAACGGATCGATGGCTTGAGTAGATATTTTCAGACATAAAAAAAGAGCCTGCAAGCGGAATGCTCGCAGGCTCTTTTGCGCTGTGGTGGAGACGGGCTTTAGGAAAGCGCCGGAGTCCGATACATTTGCTCTACGTAGTCGAACACCATGCGCTGGGCCGAGAACGGTGCCGGGAGCCCCGTCATGGCGTTGCGCATCTGTGCGACCCACGCTTCGGGGATGCCATCGGTGCGGTCGTAAAACGTGGGGATGACGTGCTCCTCAAGCTGCGTGTAAAGCGATTCGGCATCTTGCTCGTCCTGCACCTCCGCATCGGCCGTGCCGTAGTCGCCCGTGGGCTCGGGGCCGATGGCCCACCCGTTGTCGCCGGTGTAGCCTTCCGGCCACCAGCCGTCGAGCACCGACAGGTTGAGCCCGCCGTGCGCCGCCACCTTCTGACCGCTGGTGCCGCTGGCTTCGAGCGGGCGGCGCGGGTTGTTCAGCCAAATGTCAGAGCCTGACACCAGCATCCGACCAATTTCCATGTTGTAGCCTTCCAGGAAGATCACCTTCCCGTGAAAGCCCGGCTGCTGACTGATCTCGTAGATGCGCTGGATGAAGCGCTTGCCGCCGTCGTCGGCCGGGTGCGCCTTGCCGGCATAGATCAGCTGAATGGGCCGCTCGGAATCCGAAAAGAGCGCCCGGGCGCGCTCCAGGTCGGTGAAGATCAGCGGGGCCCGCTTGTAGGTCGCAAAGCGCCGCGCAAAGCCAATCGTTAAAGCGTCGGGGTTGAGCGCGGGCTGCTGCGGCAGCGTTTGCTCCTTCACGTGCTTGTCGATAAACGCGATGAGCCGCTTGCGCAGCATCGTGCGGTAGTGCCACAGCGTCTCGTCGTCGAGATCGCCGAGGGGCGCCCAAAACGACGGCTTGTGCTGCTCGGTCTCGAAGTCGCCGGACAGATGCTCGCGCAAAAAGGCGCGGGCCGGCTCGGCCGTCCAGGTGGGCAGGTGCACGCCGTTGGTGATGTGGCCGATGGGCACCTCGTCGAGGCTCTTCTCGGGGTACATCCCCTGCCACTGCTGGCGCGCGACGTGGCCGTTGAGCTTCGAGACGCCGTTCGCAGCGCGCGACAGCTTGAGGCCAAGCACGGTCATACAAAACGACTCGGTGGCATCCGACGGGTCTTCGCGCCCGTAGGCGAGCAGCTCCTTGCTCGACAGCCCAAGCGCCTTCCGAAAAGGCGCCATCTGCTCCTCAAAGAGCGGCGGCGCAAACCGGTCGTGGCCCGCGGGCACCGGGGTGTGCGTGGTAAAGACGGTACGTTCGCGCACCCACGCCTCGGCATCGGGCAGCGGGTCGCCAGCATCGAGGCGCTCACGCAGCAGCTCCAGCATCAAAAACGCGCAGTGCCCCTCGTTGGCATGGTACACCTCGGGCGTCTCGCCCAGTGCGCGCAAGAGGCGCAGGCCGCCAATGCCAAGAATGATCTCCTGTTGGATGCGCTCGCGGTCGCCGCCCTGATACAAGCGGGTGGTAAGGCTGCGCAGCGCTTCCGGATTCGCATCCAGATCGCTATCGAGCAAATACAGGTCGGTGCGCCCCAGCGCGATCTTCCACGCTTGCACGTGCAGCGGCTGTTCGCCAATCTGCACCGTAACCATGAGCGGGTCGCCGTCGTCGTCCGTGACGCGCGTCATGGGGTGGTTGTCGGGGTCGAGCGCCGGGTAATCGTCCTGCTGCCACCCTTCCGCATCGAACGACTGCTTGAAGTAGCCCTCGCGCAAGAACAGCCCCACCGCCGTGAACGGAAGGCCGACGTCTGAGGCAGTCTTGGCATGGTCGCCCGCCAAGACGCCCAGCCCGCCCGAGTACAGCGGGAGGCTCTCGTGCAGGCCGTACTCCATGCAGAAGTAAGCCGTCGTGGGGGCATCGTCCACCAGCGGCGCGCGGTCCATGTAGTCCTGAAACCGCGCATACACGGCGTCAACATCGGCTTGGAACGTCGCGTCTGCCAGCACCTCCGGGTCGAGGTTTTCAAGCGCTGCCTGCGGACTGTTGCCCGCTGCTGCGTACACCTCCGGATTCAGGCGGCGGAAGAGCCCGCGAGCGCGCGGGTGCCAACTCCACCACAAGTTCTTGGAGAGGGCATCGAGCTTGTCACGTGTGTTCATCTAAATAGACGAGTGATTAGAGAAATCAAGCGGAACACCCGTGAGGCGGGACCGGCCTCATCGGACGATACGGCAACCCTGTAGCCAAAGGCTGCGTGAGACATTGTACTGCGCATTGGATCGAATGCGGTCCGTAGAGTTTCATTGTGCGCCATCTTTTGGGCCGCGGCGGCGCGCCAGCACGCGCTGATACCTATCCAGCACAGCCGGCGGCACATCGAGCGTGGCCAGTTCCTCGCGAAGCGCCTGCCACTCGGCGGCTGCATCGCTCCGCACGATACGGCGATAGATGTAGGCCAGGCGCAACAGCCGCACCGCCTCGGGCACGTCCTCCACCGAATCGATGCGGAGCACCACCCAGTTTTTCTTTTCGTCGATGGGGTGGCGGGTTGCGTTTGTCTCGTGCCGCAGCACCGCTGCAATACGCTCGGGAAACGGAATATCCAGCCGCCCGGCCGGGTGGAGATGCCCAATTTCGGTTGTGTTGAGCACGAAGGCGAGCACGCCGGGCGCCCGCGGCCGAATACGGACGCCCGTCCACGGGCGCACCGTGTCGAGCAGGGCCTGCAAGGCCGGCGTGATGGACGTCGTAGCTGCTGTCATAAGTGGGGATGGTGGGTAAAAGGGGGAACGATGCAGCGCATACGTTGCACAATACAGACACGCATTACGCCGGCACCGCCTCTTCGTTTGTGGGCACCGCGCGCATCCGTCGGATCGATCGTTGCAGGGCATCCGCAGTGAACGGACCGGGATACCGTACGCCGTTGATGAACAGGTTCGCCGTGCGCCGCACGCCGCTCTTGAGCCCCGACTCCCGATCGGCGCGCACCTCATCACGCAGCGTGTCGTCTGACAAGTCGGACCGAAACTGCTCCACATCAAGCCCGAGGGCCTGCGCGTGGGCCATCACATCATCGCGCCCCAGGTGGTCTTGCTGCTCAAAGAGGCAGTCGTGCATGCGCCAAAACGCATCTTGCCGCGCTGCCGCTTCCGCTGCAATCGACGCGAGCTCCGCGTGCGGGTGCCGCTGGCTCAAGGGCAGATGCCGGTACGCGTACGTCACGTCGTCGGTTGCCTCCAGCACGCCCTCTACCGCGTCGTAGATGGAGCGGCTGGTAGGACACTCGTAGTCGCCATACTGCGTGAGGACGATCGCGTCGTCGCCGGTTGCTCCCTTCGCGTGGTCGTCGGCATCGACCGGCGGCGCAAGCGTTGGCTCGCCACGCGGGTCGAACGTCTCGGGTCCGCCGCCTGTCCCCGTAGCCAGGAGGTCGGGCCGGCCTGATGCATGCCCAAAGATCCACTCGCTCCACGTCAGCTCCAACCGCCCGCAGTCACGATCCGGGAAGCGCCGATCACGGGTCTGTGAGTAGTTCAGGATGGCCACCAGCAACACGCCACCGGCCGTATTTCCCAAAACAGCCGGCACCAGGAAGTCGATCAGGTATGTGAGGATGCTTGCGTCGCCATGAAAGACCACGTACAGCACCTCGGCGGAGCCCACAATGCAGTGCGCCAGGCCCGCTGCCGATACGGTAAAGATCAGAAAGAAGGTGATAAAGAGCCGCGAAGTCATGTCGCGCACCGCGTAGTTGAGCCATACCATTCCCGCCACCAGCCAGCCCGCAAAAACGCCTTTCCAGAAGAGCTCGCTCCACGTCATCTCCAGCTGATGATGCCCCAGCTCCATCGCCACGGCGGCCATCTCGGGCTCAAACACCGCCGTGGTCGCCAGTACATAGGCCGTGATGCCCGCACCAATCACGTTGGCGAGCAGCACGCACCCCCACACGCGCAACAGTAGCGGAATGCTCGCGATGCGCGTGAGCACCAGCGCCACCGGCGTGAGGGTGTTTTCGGTAAAGAGCTGGTAGCGCCCCACCACCACAAACAAGAAGCCCAGCGGATACATCAGGCTGCCCACGACGGCAGCCCCCTCGCCCGGCACTGCAGCAGAAAGCGCCACCATGCCCACAAACGACAGACTAATGGACAGCCCGGCGGCCAATCCGCTCAAGAAGAGCAGCCGCGTCGAGCGGCTAAACTCTTCATCGGCCGCCACCACCAGCCGATGGAAGATTTCGTCGGTTGAAAACTGATCACGCAGCGTTTCGCCCGCCGCAGGCGCTCCACTCCGCGACTCATCGAGCGCGGCCCGCATTTCTTGTTGCGTTCCGGACGTCCCGTCGCTACGGGTACCATTTGCTTCCATACAACGGCCTAAAAGTTAGCAGCAAGATAGAACTGCGGTGTTGCACGAGCGGTACGTGAGCACCGTTCAACAAACGGCGGGGGTATTGCAATAACGTCGCGTCTACGAACGTGCCGCCAATCCGTCATCGCCGAAAAGGCGGCAGCAGTACGATGTCGTCGAAGTCAGCAAGGGCTCTGCCATGTGTCGTATCGGAATCGCTCCACACCGTGATGGAGACCGGGCGGTTCGGCGGCGTGCCGCCAAACACCTGCGCATAATCGTCTGCAACGCGGCGCTGCACCGTCTTCCACCGGCCAATTTTCCCATTGACCGCCGAGCTCACCACAATCACGTGCAGCGCGCCAAACGACACGACCGTGCCAACCGGCAGGCTTGAGCTGTACGTGTACTTGATGCTCTTGGGGCGCCCCAACCAATCGGAGCCAAACGTGACGTAAAGCGCAGCCCCGGTGTCGTTTTTGTCCTTTTCGCTGGCCCCTTCCGGCAGGTGCAGCGCGCGCCATCGCCACTGCAGCCGCGGATGCTCGTTCAGCGACCAGTCAAACTCCTCGCCGTTGCGCTGTGAAAACCGGAGCGCCTCATTTCTGGTGCCAACGCGCAGAAATTTGTTGCCATCCTCCGCTTTCACCGCAAACGTTTCACCCGGCTCCAGGGCCTGCTGGATGGACGTCACCTCTCGACTTTCCGTTACGTGAATCCAACCCTGGGGCGGTTGGCCCACCGCATTTGTCTCGAAGTTGTCAACGATCTGTGGGCCGTACATCCACGCACCAACCAGCAACATGGCACCGGAGGCCGCCCCCAGAAGCGTGCGAACAAAAAACTTCTTCATATGCAAACGCGCCGCTATTGAAAAGACAAGCGAGTTGAACGTCATGGCTCAAGCCGCTGGAGTCCCGGGAAAGGTAACGGTTACCCGTAACCGACGGCACAAAGGTCGTTCCGGCATATCGCGTGGGTGGTGCCAGGCAACCAGACGTTACAAAAAGTCTGCAAGCCCCCACCACCCGGCGGCCGCGCGGGGAACGGAAGGGGCCTGCTTGCGTGCCATGCACGCCGTAGCACACGGGCGCTCCTTGCCCGCTCCCTGCGGCACGTTCACTGTTCTTACGGCACGGCTTTGTAGGTACATGTTTGAGTGGCTTAAAGATCTGTTTGGCGATCGCAACAAGCGTCGACTGAACGAACTGTGGCCCATCGTCGACGAGATTAACGCCCACTACGAAACGCTTGAGTCGCTCACCGACGATGAGCTCCGCGCCAAAACCGACGCCTTCCGGGCCGAACTCCGGGACGCGGTGGCCGACATCGAAGCCGACCAGGAGGCCATCCGCGAGCAGCTCCAGGCCGCGCCCGCGCCGGCCCCCGATGCGGTGCAAGGCGACGGCGCGCCGCCCGCGGCTCCCGAAGCAAGCGTGTCGCTCAGCGAGCGCGAGGCCCTGTACGACGACCTCGACGCCCTGGAAGAGGAATGGCTCGACACGGTAGAGGACGTGCTGGCCGATCTGCTGCCCGAGGCCTTCGCCGTGATGAAGGAAACCTGCCGCCGCATGCTTGGCAAGACGTGGCACGCCGGCGGCTCCGAGATTGAGTGGGACATGGTGCCCTACGATGTGCAGCTGCTCGGTGGCATCGTGCTGCACCGCGGCACCATCGCCGAAATGAAAACCGGCGAAGGCAAGACGCTGGCCGCCATCATGCCGCTGTACCTGAATGCGCTGGTGGGCCGCGGCTGCCACCTTGTTACGGTAAACCCCTACCTGGCCAAGCGCGATGCCGAGTGGATGGGGCCGCTCTTTGAGTTTCACGGCCTGTCGGTGGACTGCATCGACCGCTACGACCCGCACTCGCCGGAGCGCAAGGCGGCCTACGATGCCGACATCACGTACGGCACGAATAACGAGTTTGGGTTCGATTACTTGCGTGACAACTCGTTCGTGATGCGCCCCGAGCAGCTCATGCAGCGCGGCCATCACTTTGCCATCATTGACGAGATCGACTCGGTGCTGATCGATGAGGCGCGCACGCCGCTAATCATCAGTGGACCGGTGCCCGATCCGCAAGACGATCAGTTCGCTGCCCTGCGCGATCCGGTCGAGCGCTTGGTGCGTGCGCAACGACGCCTTGTGAGCAAACTGACCACCAAGGCGCGCGGCCTCCTTGAGGAGATGGAGGAAGCCGAGGCCAACGAGGAGAAAAAGAAAGCCCGGCAGCTACGCGACGAGGCCGGGCTTGCCCTCTTGCGCGCCACGCGCGGCTTCCCCAAGGACGACGACCTGCGTGCGCTCTTGCAGGAACCAGGCGTGGAGCGCCTCCGCCAAAAGACGGAGTACTTCTACCTGCAGGATAATGCGAAGCGCATGCCCGAGGTGGATGCTGAGCTCTACTTTGCCCTCGATGAGAAGCAGCACGCCATCGAGATGAGCGAGAAGGGTCGCGCCTACATGGCCGAGCTTATGGACGCCGAAGAAGACCTGTTCGTGCTGCCCATGATTGGCGATCAGCTCGCCGAAATCGACCAGGCCCAGGAGGAGGCCGTCCGCGAGCTAGAGGCCGAGCTTAAGGAAAGCGATCTCTCGACCGAGGAACGCGAGGAGCGCCTCATCGATCAAAAGCAGGACCTGGCCCGCGAGGCACAAGAACAAAAGCGCGAGCTGTACAGCACCTACGCCGAGCGCGCCGAACGCCTGCATGCGATTGAGCAGCTCCTGAAGGCCTTTGCACTGTACGAAAAGGATACCGAGTACATCGTCGAGAACGGCAAGGTGCAGATTGTTGACGAGCACACCGGCCGCGTGATGGAGGGCCGTCGCTACTCGGAAGGGCTGCACCAGGCCATCGAGGCCAAGGAGCAGGTGGAGGTGCAAGCCGCTACCCAAACGTATGCCACCATCACCCTACAGAACTACTTCCGGATGTACGACAAGCTGTCCGGCATGACCGGTACGGCCGAGACGGAAGCCGAAGAGTTTGGGGAGATTTACGACCTGGATGTTATTGTGGTGCCGACGCACGAACCGGTGCGGCGTGAGGACAAGGACGACCTCGTGTTTAAGACGAAGCGCGAGAAGTACAACGCGGTGCTCGACAAGGTGAAGGCCTACCACGAGAAGGGCCAACCGGTGCTTGTAGGAAGCGCCTCGGTGGAGGTCTCGGAGCACCTGAGCCGCCTCTTTAAGCGCGCGGGCATCAAGCACAACCTCCTCAACGCGAAGCAAGACCGCGCCAAGCAGGAGGCCGAGGTGGTGGCCGAAGCCGGACGCAAGGGGGCTGTGACCATCGCCACGAACATGGCGGGCCGCGGCACCGACATCAAACTGGGCGAGGGCGTTCGCGAGTTGGGCGGACTGGCCATTGTGGGCTCAGAGCGCCACGAAAGCCGCCGCATCGACTTGCAGCTGCGCGGCCGCGCGGGCCGCCAGGGCGACCCCGGCGTGAGCCAATTCTACGTCTCGCTCGAAGACGATCTGATGCGCCTCTTTGGCTCCGACCGCGTGGCGAAGGTGATGGACCGCATTGGCCTGGAAGAGGGCGAGGTCATCACACACCCGTGGATCAACAAGAGCATCAAGCGTGCGCAGAGCAAGGTCGAGCAGAACAACTTTGCCATCCGTAAGCGCCAGCTGGAGTACGACGACGTGCTCAACGCACAGCGCGAAGTCATTTACACGCGCCGCCGCCAGGCCCTTACCGGCGACCGCTTCCACGGCCAAATCTTGAGCATGCTGCACGACCTCATCGAGGAGCTTGTGGAACGCCATTACGGCGATGGCAACCTCGCGGGCCTGCGGGAAGACCTACTGCGCCTGCTGGCATTCGACTTCGACGTCGACCGCGAGACCTTCGTGCAGCTCGGGGCCGACGGCGTAACCGACCGCATCTTTGAGGAAGCCACCGCGTACTACGACGAGAAGCGCGCCGTACTGGCACAACCCTTCTACGAGAGCCTCAAGCAGCTCAAGGCGAACCACGGCGACGACACCCCCGAGCAGGTCTTTGTGGATTTCTCCGAAGGCCAGCAGCTGCTACGCGCCGTGGCCGATGTCGACGAAGCGATTACCACCAACGGGCAGGAGATTAACGACGCGCTGGAGCGCGCCGCGATGCTGTCGATCATTGACTCGAAGTGGACCGACCATCTGCGCGAGCTTGACGAGCTGAAGGAGGGCATCAACCTCCGCTCGTTTGGCCGAAAGGACCCCGTGGTGGAGTACAAGATGGAGGCCTACGAGCTGTTTGCGGACATGATGCACGAGATCAGCCGCGAGGTCGTCTCGATGGTCTTCCGCGCCGGCCCGCTCGTCACCGACGAGCAAGAGCGCGCCGACGACCGCGCGCCCAAGGGCCGCCTCGATCCCTCGCGCGCCCAGACGCAGCACGACGCGGCCGACCCAAACTTTGCCATTCAGGGCGGCGACGGCACCGGCGGCGCCAACCAAGCGGCCGACCGCGACCCGACCGCCGAAGGCCAACAGACCGTGACCGTGGCCGACGAGCCCGGCCGCAACGACAAGGTCACCATCCGTAACAACGCGACCGGCGAAACGGCCGAGATGAAGTACAAGTACGCCAAGAAGAAAATCAAACAAGGCTGGTCGCTCATCGGATAGCCCCGCGTGCTGCCCAGCCCTGCCCCAACCGCCCCCATGCCGCTGCCATGCTTCGTTCGCTGTACGTTCGGGACTACGCCCTGATCGATGAGCTGGAAATTACGTTTGGCAGCGGCCTCAACATCATCACCGGCGAGACGGGCACGGGCAAGTCGATTTTGGTGGGCGCGCTGCGCATGATCTTGGGCGATCGTGCCAACACCGACGTGGTGCGCGAAGGCGCCAAAAAAGCGGTAATCGAGGGGGTGTTTGACGAGGCGAACCTCGACCGCGTCCGGCAATTGCTCGCCGAGCACGCCATCGACACCGATCCGCTGCCGCGCCTCATCTTGCGCCGCCAGATCACGAAGCACGGCAGCCGCGGCTTCATCAACGACACGCCTGCGACGCTCGATGTGATGCGTGCGGTTTCCTCCGAGCTAATGGACCTGCACGGGCAGCACGAGCACCAGAGCCTGCTTGACACTGCCACGCACCTCCGGCTTGTAGACAGCTTTGGCGGTTTGGGTGGACTTGTGCAGCACTACCAGCAGAAGCGGCGTGAGGTGGCGGCGCTTGTGGACGAATACGACGAGCTGGCCGCCCGCGAGCGCGAGCTGCAGGAGCAGCGGGAGCTGTACGGCTTTCAGATCAAGGAAATTGACGCCGTCGACCCGCAGCCCGACGAGGAGGAGCAGCTGCGGGCCGAGGAGCGCGTGCTGGAGCACGCTGAACGCCTCTACGACGCGACGGCCGCGCTGTATGAGATGCTCTTTGCCTCCGAGAACGCCGTGCACGATCAGCTCGTGGTGGCGCGCAACGAGCTGCAAGACCTGGCCCGCATCGACGATGCGTTTGCGCCGCAGGTCGAGGAGATGCAATCGGCGCAGATCATCGTGAACGAGCTCGCCAGCTTCCTGCAGGACTACAACGCCCACGTCGAGTTCGACCCCGAGCGGCTGGAGGTCATCCGCGAGCGCATCACCGAGCTGGAGCGCCTGAAGCGCAAGTACGGCGGCTCGCTGGAGGCGGTGCTCGACCACCGCGCGCGCATCGGCGAACAGTATGCCCTCGCCGAAGATTTTGAAGGCAACCTGGAGCGCCTGGCCCATCAGATTGAAGCGGCCCAGACCGAACTGACCGATGCGGCCCAGCGCCTGTCGGCGAAGCGGCGCGAAGTGGCCGGCCGCATGGAGGCAGCTATCGAAGAGGAGCTGCGCACCCTGGGCATGCCCGACAGCCGGTTTGACGTGCGCTTCGAGCAGCTCCCCGCCGACGACGGCTGGATCCGTCCTACCGGCACCGAGGCCCGCTACAAGGCCCTCCCGCGCGGCATGGACCAGGCGGCGTTCTACCTGAGCACCAACGTCGGCGAGCCGCCCAAGCCGCTGGTGGACGTGGCCTCCGGCGGCGAAATTAGCCGCATCATGCTGGCGCTCAAAACCATTTTGGCCAAAAGCGAACGCCTGCCCATCCTCGTGTTTGACGAGATCGACAACGGCGTCTCGGGCGATATGGCGCGCCGCGTGGGCGAAAGCATGTACAGCCTGGCGCGCTACCATCAAATCGTGGCCATCACCCACCTTCCCCAAATTGCGGCCCTGGGCGATGTGCATTTCGTGGTCGACAAAACGGTAGCCGACGGCCGCACCCACACCACCATCCGCCGCTTGCCTGAAGACGAACACGCCGCGCAGGTGGCGACGCTCATTAGCGGCACCGACGTGACCGATGCCGCCCTCAAAAGCGCACGCGAGCTCATGCACACGCCCGGCAACTCGTGCTGAGCGTCCGTGGGCACCTATGCCGTTTGCAACTTGCGCGTGCGTCGGTCGTTTTTACCCGCTCCATCTTGTTGTTTTCCGATCTGTTGCCTGTGCCCATGGAAACCGCTGCTCCGCCCCAGAAACACCACAAGCAGTCGCCGCTGGAAAAAGAAATCGCAAAGCGCCGCACCTTTGCCATCATCAGCCACCCGGATGCGGGAAAGACAACGCTCACCGAGAAGCTGCTGCTGAAGGGCGGCGCCATCCGTGAGGCCGGCGAGATTAAAGCGCGCAAGGCCGACCGCCACGCCCGCTCCGACTGGATGGACATGGAAAAGGAGCGCGGCATCAGCGTGACGAGCTCCGTCATGAAGTTTCCGTATCGCAACCTGGAGCTCAACCTGCTCGATACGCCCGGCCACCGCGACTTCTCGGAGGACACCTACCGCGTGCTCACGGCCGTCGACAGCGTGATTATGGTGCTGGACAATGCCAACGGCGTGGAGGAGCAAACCCGCAAGCTGATGGAGGTGTGCCGCATGCGCGACATGCCGGTGATCACGTTCATCAACAAGATGGACCGGTTTGGGCTGCCGCCGCTTGAGCTGCTGGACGATATTGAACAAACCCTCGACCTGGAGACCGTGCCGCTGTCGTGGCCCATTGGCATGGGCGATCGCTTCCGCGGAACCTACAACCTGTACCGCGACGAGCTGCACCTCTTTTCGCACGCCGACCTGGAGGGCAACCACGAACGCCTGCCCATTGACGACCTGGCCGATCCGCAACTGGACGAGGTGCTGGGCTCGCAAGCCGACGACCTGCGCTTCAACGTGGAGCTCATCAGCGAGGCCGGCAACGACCTCGATGCGCAGCGCTACCTGGACGGCAAGCAGACGCCGGTTTTCTTTGGCTCGGCCCTGAGCAACTTTGGCGTGGGCGATATGCTGGATACCTTCGTGGAAATCGCCCCGCCGCCACAGCCGCGTCCGACCACCACGCGCGTGGTGCAGCCCAATGAAGACGAATTTACGGGCGTGGTCTTCAAGATCCAGGCCAACATGGATCCCAACCACCGCGACCGGATGGCTTTTGTGCGGGTGTGCTCGGGGACCTTCGAGCGCGGCATGCGTGCGGTGCATCAGCGGACCAAGGACGAGACGCGCCTCAACAACGCCACCACCTTCATGGCCCGCGACCGGGCCGGCGTCGAGCAGGCGTTTCCGGGCGACATCATCGGGATTCACAACCACGGCACCATCAAAATTGGCGACAGCTTTACCGAGGGCGAGGATTTGCAATTTACCGGCGTGCCCAGTTTTGCGCCGGAGCACTTCCGCAAGGTACACCTGGACGACCCCTTTCGCGCCAAGCATCTGGGCAAAGGCCTGAAGCAGCTGAGCGAGGAGGGTGCCATTCAGGTCTTTCGGCCGCTCCGCGGCAACGATTACATCCTGGGCGCGGTGGGCGCGCTACAGTTTGACGTGACCGTCGATCGGCTGTCCGATGAGTACAACGTGGATGCGCACCTTACCGGCGTGCAGTACACGTGCTGCCGCTGGGTTGAGGGGCCTGCCAAGGAGCTGGAGGCGTTTGAGCACAAAAACATCAACCAGCTCTTTCGTGATGCCGAGGGCGCGCTGGCCTACCTGGCCATCAGTCAATGGCGGCTCGATCGCATGATTGAGGAGTGGCCCGCGCTCACGTTCCCCTCCACCAAAGAGCACCACGCGGCGACGCAGTAGCGCGCTGTCGTGCGTTTGCGGGCGTTTGGGGGGCGGCAGGATCTGCCCGACGGAGCCCGCGTAATTTGCGATACGCGTTTGTTTGATTCGCCTGATGTGTCCATGCCTGCTGCTGACGCCGCGCCGGAAGCGATCGACGTGTCCATTGTCGTTCCGGCGTACAACGAAGCCGCCTCGCTGCCGGAGCTGGCCGATCGGATCCGCACGGCCTGCGCGTCGGCCGATCGCACGTTTGAGGTGTGGCTGATGGACGATGGGTCGCGCGATGGAACGTGGGCCGCCATTCAATCCATTGCAGCCGAGGACGACCGCTTTCGGGGCGTGCGCCTGCGCCGCAACTACGGCAAATCCGCTGCGCTGGCTGTGGGCTTCGAGCGGGTGGCGGGGCGCTACGTGGTTACCATGGACGCCGACCTGCAAGACGATCCGGCCGAGATTCCAGGCTTGCTTGCTACGCTTGAGGAGGGCTACGACCTGGTAAGCGGTTGGAAAAAGACGCGCCACGATCCGATCTCCAAAACAATCCCGAGTCGCTTCTTCAACATGGTGACGCGCTGGATCTCGGGCCTCCCGCTGCACGACTTCAACTGCGGCCTAAAAGCGTACCGCACGGAGGTCGTCCAAAACATCAACGTGTACGGCGAGCTTCACCGCTACATGCCGGTTCTGGCCAAGTGGGCGGGCTTCGAGCGCATCACCGAACGCCCTGTGCAGCACCATCCCCGCAAACACGGCCGCACCAAGTTTGGCGTTGAGCGTTTTGTGCGCGGCTTCTTGGACCTCATCACGGTCATGTTCTTAACGCGCTTTGCGGTGCGGCCCATGCACTTTTTTGGGTCCCTTGGCACGGTGTCGTTCCTGCTGGGCACTGTCATCAGCGTGTGGCTGTCCATCACGAAACTGGTGTTTGGGCAGAACTTGAGCGACCGTCCGCTGCTCCTGCTGGGCGCGCTGCTCATCCTGTTTGGCGCGCAGATGTTTACCACCGGCCTGTTGGGCGAGATGGTGATTCAGCCCCGGATGGAGACGACCGCCACGTACGACGTGGCCGAGGAGGTACGCCCGTCGGCGGCCAGCGCCACGGCCGGCATGGCAGCGTAGCACCGCGCGCGCTGATGCGGCAGGCCAGAAGGCGTGTCCAGACGTGCCACGCGCGATGCGCCAAAGGAGCATGCGGGTGCAATAGTCGGCATGCACATTGGGGAGGCCTTCCCTCCTTGCCCCTGCCCCTACGCCGATGGCCCGCGTATTCCTGACCGCCTCGCTGCCGTCGCCCGCCGACGACCCGACGGTTCCGCCCTATGCGCACGATGACCTGGCGCGCCTGCAGCGCTTTGCGGCCCGCGACCGCCGGGGCGTGCATACCGTCACCGATTCGCCGCTCGACGCCGACCTGATTCTCTTTGTCGATCGTGCCCACGCGGCCGGCGATTATCAAGAAGTCACGCGGCGCCACCCGGTCTTGCGTCGCTACCGGCACAAGGCGTTTGTGGTGAACAGCCGCTACTACGGCGTGCCCTTTCTGCCGGGCGTGTACGGCTGCGTGCGCCGCCCCGATTGCCTGTTTCCCGACCGCGTACGCTCGGGCACATACCTTGAAGTGTGCGACTTCGACCACCTCACGTTCGATCCACACGTGGCCGATCGCCCGTACCTGTACTCGTTTGTGGGCGCCATCGACACCTGGCCCCAAACGCGGGCGCCGCTGCTCGCCATTGCCGATGACCCGCGCGGCTTGATCCGTGACACCTCGGCCCAGCGCGACCGCCTGACCGACGACGAGACGCCCTTCGACGTGGCGGCCTATCAGCAGCAGTACGTGGACCGCTGCCACAACAGCCAGTTCATCCTGTGCCCGCGCGGCGACGCCGTAAGCAGCATGCGCCTCTTTGAAGCCATGCGCATGGGCCGCGCGCCCGTCATCATCGCTGATGACTGGATTTACCCCGACGGCCCCGACTGGCCGTCCTTTAGCGTCCACGTCGCTGAAGATGCAATTGCGTCCATCCCGGAGCGCCTCGCGGCGCTGGCCCCACGCGCCGAGCAGATGGGCCGCGCCGCCCGCGCCGCCTGGGAGGACTGGTTTGCCGCCGACGTCATCTTTCACCGCACGGTCGCGTGGTGCCTCGACATCCAGCGCGCCCGCCGATGGCCCGAACCGCTCACCCGGCGCCTGCAAGCCGCCGCGCTGCTCGCTCCCTTCCAACTGCGCCGCTACGTGGCCACGCGCTATCACATGCTGCGCCGCGACGGACGCTTGCTCCTTTAGCTCCCGCCCCCTATGCCTGCACCCGTATTCATCGTTGGCGCCAACCGCTCAGGCACCACCCTCCTTCGGCTGATCCTGAACGCGCATTCGGCGCTGGCCATCCCCGACGAAATCAGCTACTTCTATTCGTTTCGGGGGCGCACGCCCTTCCATCGGTGGCGCACCCCCGGCATGGATCGCGCGGCCTACGACCGCTTTGTGGCCGACTTCTTTGCGGCGAACCGCTCCGTCGTGCCCGAGCTGGACCTCGATGCGCTACGGCGTGCCGTTGTAGCCGATCCAATCGACCTCCGCCGGCCCTACGAAGCGCTGCTCACGGCCTGGGCGGCGCACCACGACAAGCCCCGCTGGGGCGAGAAGACGCCCGGCAACTTGTTCTGGTCCGACGTGCTCATCGACATGTTTCCAGACGCGCGGTTCGTGCACATGGTGCGCGACCCCCGGGCCTGTGTGGCATCGATGCAACGGGTCGACTTCTTTCCGAGCAACGTCGTGTTTAATGCGCTCAATCACCGCAAGAGCCTCACCGCGGGCCGCGCCCTCTTGGAGGCGCATGTGCCCACCGAACAGCGTTGCTTGGTGCGCTACGAAGACCTTGTGCACGACCCCGAAGCTGTGGTGCGGGCGGTGTGCACTTTCATCGACCTCCCGTTTGAACCGGCAATGCTCGCGTACCACGAGCGCGCCGCGCGGTACATGACGCCCGCCGCCGCCCGCTCGTTCAACGCAACGGCCACGCGGCCCATCGCCCCGCAACGCGCAGAGGCCTGGCGCGACCGCCTCAGTCCGCGCGACATCGCGCTTGTCGAGGCCATCTCCGGCGCCGTCATGCGTCCGCTTGGCTATGCACCCGATGATGCACCGCCGCTGCCCTGGATGGCGCGCGCGCGTCGGTTGTGGCCGCAGGCGCTCTACTGGCATTGGCAAAACTGGCGGAACCGGCACATCCGGCACTTCACCGTCCAGTCGCCCATGTTTGCGCGCTGGCGGCAGCGCACCCATCGCTGGAAGCAGCGCCTGCACCTTGCCCGCACCTAACCCCACGCAAACGAACGCGGGGCCCCACACCATGTGAGGCCCCGCGCGCTTTCTGTTCCAGCAGTGGCGTTTGACGCCTAGGCCGCAAGGTTCTCGAAGATACCCGCCGCGCCCATGCCGCCGCCTACGCACATGGTGCACAGGCCGTACCGCACGCCGCGCCGGCGCATCTCATGCAGCAGCGTCGCCGACAGCTTTGCGCCCGTGCAGCCGAGCGGGTGGCCCAGCGCAATCGCGCCCCCGTTTACGTTCACGATGGAGGGATCGAGGCCCACTTCGCGAATCACGGCGAGCGACTGCGCCGCAAACGCCTCGTTGAGCTCAACCAGCCCAATGTCGTCGAGCGACAGGCCCGTCTGCTTGAGCACCTTCGGGATGGCTTCCACCGGCCCAATGCCCATCACCTCGGGCGCTACGCCGGCAACGGCAAAGCCCACGAGGCGCGCGATGGGGTCGACGCCCAGCTCTTCGACCATGCGGCCGTTCATCACCACGGTGGCCGCGCCGCCATCGGAGCGTTGCGACGAGTTGCCCGCGGTTACGCTTCCGCCCTTCTTGAACGCGCCGCGCAGGCCGCCCAGCGCCTCCAGGCTGGTGTCGCGCCGCGGGCCCTCGTCCGTGTCAAACGTCGTTTGCACCGCGGTGGTCGTCCCGCCTTCGTAGGCCGCGCCTTCGTAGTGCGATTCCTCCACGTGCAGGGGTACAATCTCGTCCGCGAAGCGGCCGCTGTCGATGGCGTCTACGGCGCGCTCATGCGACTGCAGGGCAAAGCGGTCTTGGTCCTCGCGCGAGATGTCGTAGCGTTCGGCTACGTTCTCCGCGGTGATACCCATCGACACGTAAAAGTCGATGTCGTCTTCGGCGAGCCCCGGATCGGGCTGGAAGAAGAAGCCGCTCATGGGCACCTGACTCATCGACTCGGCGCCGCCGGCTACGATGACCTCCGCTTGCCCGGTCACAATCGACTGCGAGGCCATGGCGATCGTTTGGAGGCCCGAGGAGCAAAACCGGTTCACGGTAGCGCCGGGCACGTGGTCGGGCAAGCCCGCTTTTTGTGCAATGGCGCGGCCCACGTTCATGCCTTGCGGGCCTTCCGGAAAGGCGCAGCCCATGATGACGTCGTCGACCTGCTCGGGCGTAAGGCCCTCAACGCGGCCGATGGCGCCTTTAACGGCCTCGGCGCCCAGCGCCTCGGGGCGATAGTTACGGAGCGTGCCACGGTCGGCCTTGCCGACGGCCGTGCGCACGCTGCTCACGATGTATGCTTCGTTGGTTGCTTGCATAATGGTGTTGATTGGTATGGAAAGCGGTGCGAGGGCGTGCTTAGTTGCGGAGCGGCTTGTTGTGCTTCAGGATGTGCTCCACGCGGGCCTGCGTCTTCTCCTCGCCCAACAGGCTCAGGAAGACTTCGCGCTCCAGCTCAATCAGGTAGTCCTCATGAACCTCCTGCGGGGCCGAGAGATCGCCGCCCGTGAGCACGTAGCCCAGCTTGGTTGCCAGAAATTCGTCGTACGCCGAGATGTAGTTGCCTTCGCGGTACTGGCGCAGCGCCACTTTGAACGCGGCCAGCGTTTTCTCGCCCAGCACCTTCACCTTGTTCTGTACCGGCGGCGGCAAGTAGCCTTCTTCGCTGAGGCGCAGCACCTCTTGCTTGGCCACATGCAGGCGCCGATCGGCGTTCATCACCACGCGCGTGTGCTCCGGCAAGAAGCCCTTCTGGATGGCCTGCGGCGCGCTCTCGGCGACCTCTGCCATGGCGATGGTTTCGAAGTAGCTGCGCAGCGTTGCCTGGATGTCGCTGGCATGATCGCTCGGCGTGCGCTGATGGGCCCAGGCGGCCATGCGCATCGTGCCGGTGCCCGCCGGAATCAGGCCCACCCCGAGTTCCACAAGGCCGATGTATGTCTCGGCCGCGGCCACCGGGTGCGGGCAGGCCATGGCCATCTCGCAGCCGCCGCCCAGCGCCTTCTGGTGGGTGGCCACCACCACCGGCTTGCTGGCATACCGCACGCGCTGAATCGTCTCCTGAAACCCGGCGATGTACTGCCCGATCTGGTCGAACTGGCCTTGCTGGGCGGCCGTCGCCATCTCGCCCAGGTTGGCGCCCACGCTAAAGTTTTTGCCTTCGTTGCCTACCACGAGGCCCCGCAGGTTGGGGTCGTGCTCCACCTTCGCGATGGCCTCCTGCAGCCCCTCCATTACGGCACGGCCGAGGCTGTTGGCCTTCGAGCGAAACTCGAAGAGCGCCACGCCATCGCCAATGTCCAGCAGCGCCGCCTCGTCGTTGTGCCACAGCTCGTTCGACGGCTCCGCCTTGATGGGATCCAGCGTGAGTTCATCCGCGGGCGTCGGGTCGGGCACGTAGCCGCCATCGGACGGCACGTAGACGTGGCGCTTGCTTTCCGTCGTTTTGTAGAACGCCGTTTGCCCGGACGACGCCATGGTGTCCACCCAGTCGGGCGTCTCAATGTCGTGGGCTGCGAGGCCGTCGCGGACGGTCTCGAACCCGAGCACGTCCCACATCTCGAACGGCCCCAGCTCCCAGCCAAAGCCCCAGCGAATGGCACGATCGACATCGGCCGGGTTGTCGGTGATCTCGCCCAGGCGACGGGCGCTGTAGCCGATCAGGTCGAGCGTGGTCTCGCGGAAGAACTGCCCCGCACGGCCGTCGTCTTCGTACAGCGCTTGCAGGCGCGCCTCTACGCCGCCCGCGCTCCAAATTGCATCCAGATTCAACTCTTGCTCGTCGGCCCCGGTGTACGTGAAGCTCTTGGGGTCAATCGACTTGATTTCACCGTTTTCCTTCTTGTAGAACCCGGCGCCCGTCTTGGCCCCCAGGCGGCCCTCGTCTACCAGGCGCTGCAGCAGCTCCGGCACCTGAAACGCATCGCGCTTCTCGTCATCCACCGCCTTCTCGTGGAGGTTTGTCGTGACGTCGGCCAGCACGTCGAGGCCCACCACATCGGCCGTCCGAAACGTGGCCGACTTGGGGTGCCCCACCAGCTTGCCCGTCAGCGTGTCGATCTCCTCGATCGTGTACGCGCCCTCGGTGAAGTAGCGGATGGCTTGCAGCTGAGCATACACGCCAATCCGGTTGCCAATGAAGTAGGGCACATCGTTGGCGACCACGATGCCCTTGCCCAGGTGCAAGCGGCCAAACTGCGCCACGCGCTCCACCACGGCCCGATCGGTCGCGGGCGTCGGGACGAGCTCCAGCAGCTTCAGGTAGCGCGGCGGATTGAAGAAGTGGGTGCCCAAAAAGCGCTGCTTGAAATCCTCGGAACGGCCCTCGGCAATTTCGTGGATGGGCAGTCCGCTGGTGTTCGTGGAAATGACAGCGTCGGCAGCGGCGTGCGCCTCGATGCGGGCATGCACATCGCGCTTGATGTCCATGCGCTCCACCACGGCCTCTATGATCCAGTCGGCGTCGGCAATACGCGCGAAGTCGTCGTCGAAGTTGCCGGTGTAGATGCGGTCGGCGACGTCATCGGTAAAGAACGCCGCTGGTTTGGCGTTTTGGGCTTGCTTCAGCCCTTTCTTGACGACCGCGTTGGGATCGTCGTCGCCCGCGATGTCCAGCAGGTGCACGTCAAGGCCGGCGTTGGCGAGGTGCGCAGCAATCTGCGCGCCCATCGTGCCGGCGCCCAGCACGGCCGCGGTGCGAAACGGTGGATGCGTGGCGGGGCTGGACAGCGCCAGCGCCCGCGTGTCGGGAGCGGTGGTTTCCATAAGACGATCTCTTGGGTGTGGTAGCAGAAGAATGGACGCTTAACGGTGTTAACCAATGAAGCAAGAGCATTCATTGGAACCGCTTTCGTTACAAGCATCAGTCGCGGTTTCGTTTCCCTCGGGGGCCGCGCTTTTTTGCAAACGCCGAGCATTTGCAATAACGGATTCAACACCCGGCGCGCGCCGCGGGGCGGGGCGCCGCGCTTCATCGGCGCCCCTACGCCCGATCGTAATACGCCCGGTCGTTACCGGAGCTGTTCAAGCAGCACCAGCATCGTGGCGTTCGTCCAGCCAAAGCCAATCACGTTTTCGCTGTATCCGTATTTGATACCGGAGGCAACGTCCGACTCACGCTGCACCATGTCGTACTTTTCGACGATCACGCGGTGCTCGGAAAACTCCTTCGCCACCAGGTCGACAAACTTCTTGGCCAGCCGATCGGCGGCCGCGGTGTACCCGTAGCGGCGCAGCCCCTCCACCGCAATCAGCTGCAGCGGGGCCCAGCCAAAGGGCGCGTCCCACTGGTTGCCGGTGATGTGCGAACTGGTGAGCAGCCCGCCCGGCGCCTCAAACTGGTAGAGCCGCTGCACCAGCTGCTGTGCTTGCTCGGCAGAAGCCGCACCCACCCAAAGCGGATAGAAGGCGGTTGCAAACTGGTAGGCGTTGGGGCGCTGCGTACGAAAGTTGTAGTCACGATACGTGCCGGCAGCATCGTCCCACAGGTAGCGGTCGATGGCCGCGAGGCGGTCCGCGGCGCGCTGACGCCACGTAGCGGCCGTGCTGTCGCGACCCAACGTTGCGTAGATCTGTGCCGCTTCGCGCTCCATCTTGTACAACAGCGCATTCAACCCCACCGGCGCATGATGGATGATGTCAATGCTGAACGGCCCGAACCGGTTGGTTGGGTCGAAGCCCGATTCGCGCATCGTACGGTCACCCTTGTAAAACAGCGGCGTGAGGCTATCGGCGGCCGCCACGTAGTACATCGACTCGTCGTACGCCGTCACCTCGTGCGTGCGGTAGTAGGCCCGGATGCGGTCGTAGTGGGTTTGCCCATCGGCATCCACCTCGCCCATCACCACCTCGGGCGCCGGCCCCTCGCCAAACGCCCAGTAGCGCGCCAAGCCGGTGTCGCCCGCCTGATGGGCCGGCTGCGTCCAATACCGGTAGTAGGTTTCAATTTCGGGGAGGGTCGACGCGAGCCACGAGGTATCGCGCGTGGCCTGGAAGACATTCCAGATCATGGCCGTCAGGAAGGGCGGCTGCGAGCGCGTCAGGTAGTACGTGCGGTTGGCGTTGAGGACGGTGCCGTAGTGCCGCACCTGGTAGAGGTGGTTGTCGATCATGGCCTGCGCGAGTTCCAGGCGGCCGGCTGCCAGCAGGCCACGCTGGATGAAGTAGCTGTCCCAGCCGTACATCTCGTTGAACCGCCCGCCCGGCACCACATACGGATGCGGCAGGTAGAGCAGCCCGTGCGGATCGATCTGCGCCATGTGCGCCTGCGGGTTGCGCGGCAGCTGCTGGATGTTGATTTGCGCGAGCGCCGCGTCGGAGAGTGTTTGCGACAGCGTACGGCGCACCGCCGCGGGATCCTCGCTAGCAGCCACGTACAGCGGGTACGGCGTGCCGGGCGTGTGCTCGATCTTCGAATCGGGGAGCGCCGCGAGGAGGTCGTCGTGCGAGCGCGTGAGCGTGTCCCACGTTCGGTCGATGTACTCCAGCATGGGGGCAAGCTGCACCGAGTCGGGCGCAGGAACCAGAAGCACCGGCGCAGCCTGTCCAACGGCCTGCGGAACAGCCAGCAGGCCCGTGAGGCTCATGAGCAGCGCGACGCGCAGCAGGGAACGTTTACACATGCCAATCATGGGGTGGTGAGGGTTTGGTACAAGGTGTAGGCACGACGGCGCAGATCTTCAAGCGAGCCGTCGTTCGAGATAACGTAGTCGGCCCGGGCGCGCAGCTTCTCTTGCGGCCACTGATGCTGCATGCGCGCCCGTACCGCCTGGGGCGTAGTGTCGTCGCGTTCTACCACGCGGGCCACGCGGTCGGCCTCCGGTGCCACAACGACCGCCACGGCATCCACATGCGCATCGCCGCCCGCCTCAAACAGAAGGGCCGCCTCATGAACGAGCAGCTCCACATCCTCGGCCGCCGCGCGGGTCTTCGCTTCTTCAAAGGCGTCGAACACGAGCGGATGCACAATGCCATTGAGCGTAGCCACGCGCTCCGCATCCCCGAACACGTGGTCGGCCAAATACGCCCGGTCGAGCGATCCATCGTCGGCATAGCTCTCGGCCCCAAACGCCGCAACGATGGCCGCACGCGCCGCCTCATCGTGCTGCATCAGGCGCTTCGCTTCCAGATCTGCATAGAAGATACGTGCGCCGAACGCTTCCAAAAATCGACAAAAGACGGTCTTTCCGCTGCCAATGCCGCCGGTAACGCCCAAAGTGTACATACGTTGGGGATATGAGGTGAGGGGAGTACGCGAGAAATGGGCGGCGTGCTCACCCCGGCGGCCACTCCATCGGGCGCCCGCCCAGCAGATGCAGGTGCAGATGATCGACCGACTGCCCCGCGTGGGCGCCGCAGTTGAACACCGTGCGGTAGCCCTCCGAGAGGCCCTCCTGGGCCGCGAGCTTCCGTGCCACCACAAACAGATGCCCGATGAGCGGCGCGTCGTCGGCCGTCACCTCGTCGAGCGACGGAATGGGCGTGCGCGGCACCACCAGAAGGTGCGTGGGGGCTTGCGGGTTGATGTCGCGAAACGCGATGCAGTGCTCATCTTCATGAACGATATCGGCATCAATGGCACCGTCCATGATCTTTTGAAAAAGGGTGCGTTCGGCCATAAGCAAACACGGGCGGTTTGACAAATCAGTAGGTTGTGATGCAATATAGCAACGCGTTATGATGAATGCACACGCTGGATGATTTCCGCGTTTGCTGCTAATTGGGCGACCATGCGACACTGCGGAACGCATTTTGCATTGTCTATCCCACACCATCGCTTTCCCTTGACTTACGATTCCTGACGGGATCTTCGCTGCATGCTTCATCTCTTTCCCGA
Organism: Salisaeta longa DSM 21114; assembly: GCF_000419585.1. Lineage (NCBI taxonomy): Bacteria > Pseudomonadati > Rhodothermota > Rhodothermia > Rhodothermales > Salisaetaceae > Salisaeta > Salisaeta longa. The sequence continues at coordinate 479,111 of NZ_ATTH01000001.1, read as the reverse complement.
AGGACACTTCGGGCGCACGCTTGGGCGCACTTTTTTGCTGGCCGGGGTGCTAGCTGGGCTATGGACGGCCCCCAGCATTGCGCAACCGCTCACGCCGGGGCAGATCATCGACGCCGCAGCGCGCGCGGCGCTCCAGGGCCCCGTGCGAGTAGTAGGGCGGGCCTCGGTAGCCTCAAACGTACTTGAAAAGCGCCGCGTCTTTATTCAGCACGACACCAGCGGCATTGCTCTAGACCTGCCCCAAAAAGGGCCGCCAGTACAACGTGGCGACAGCGTGGTAGCAACAGGAACGGTTCGCACCATATATGGCCTTCCCGTGATGAAAGTCACATCGTACGAGGTCGTGCCCACGCCGCCGGAGCCCCCCGCGCCGGTTCCTCTTTCGCTGCCGGAAGCCGTTGGCAACCGCTATGAAGGCCAGCTGATTCGCATTCAGGGACACGTTGTCAACAAAGGCTCCAACGGCGGCGGCCACTATCTCCTGATGAATATGCGCGAGCGCCGCGCCGTATTGGCCGTGTTCGTCGACCATGAGCGCCTTCAACCGGTCCCTCTCACGTCGTACGAAATTGGTGACGAAATTGTCGTAACGGGCATTTTGGGGCAGTATGACCTCACCAAACCTTACACAAGCTACTACGAGGTGTACCCGCGCACCCCAGACGACATCACTTATGCCGCCACCCCGCGCCGCTACCTGGAGTGGATCGGCATCGCCAGCGCCATTGCCATTGCCATAGGCCTCCTGGTGGTGGGGCTGCTGTACGTCCGCCTCCGGCGCCGCTCGCGCGAGCTTTCGGAGAGCCGGACCCGCTTCAAGCGTCTTGCGGAGGCCACCTCCGAGGGCATCTTGGTTCATTGCGAAGGTACGATTGTGGATGCCAACACAGCCCTTTCCACAATGACGGGGTACCCACGCGAGACGATTCTAGGAAGTAACGTTCTGAATTACCTCACCGAATCCTCACGGACCGTCGTCCGCGAACGCTTAAAAACCCAGGGCGAGAAGCCGTATGAGGGCACAATTCTTCGCAAAGACGGCACCACCTTTACCGCCGAAATCGAAGCGCGCAACATTCAGATGGACGACCGGGTGGTGCGCGTGGTGGCGGTGCGCGACGTGACCGAGCGCAAGCGGTACGAGGCCGAGCTCACCAAAGCCAAGGAGCAGGCCGAAGCCGTTGCCCGCCTCAAGTCGAGCCTCCTGGGCAACATGAGCCACGAGCTTCGCACGCCCATCACCAGCATCATCGGCTATGCGGAAATTATCCGCGACGACCCCGAGGCGCCCCACGCGGCGTTCGCCCGACACATTTACGCCAACGGGCAACGCCTGGCCAACACCCTCGACGCCGTCCTTGAAATGGCCCAGCTGGAGTCGGGCATGCTGCAGGTTACGCCGTATTCCGTGCACGCCCACGAGTTGATGGCCGAGGTGCTTGCGGCCTTCGAGGCGGCCGCCCAACAGAAAGGGCTTGCCTTGGACATGACAGTTGCAGAGGATGTATCGCTGGAGACGGATCGGGCCCTGCTGCACCGCGTGCTACGCCATCTCGTTGATAATGCCATCAAGTTCACCCCGGAAGGCTCGGTGCATCTGTCGGCAGAAAACACCGCAGACGGCGTGCGCTTCATCGTACGGGACACGGGCATCGGCATCTCTCCGGCCTTTCAACTGCAACTGTTTGAACCCTTTACGCAGGCCTCGCGCGGTCACTCGCGCACGCACGAGGGAACGGGCCTGGGCCTTGCAATCACGAAGCGCATGGTGCACCTGCTGCATGGCACCATCACGTTTCAGAGCACGCCCGGCTACGGCACAACGTTTATCGTCACGCTTCCGCATGTGCATGCCAGCCAGAACGCCTCGTCGCCCGTGATGGATGACGTGTCCGCGTAAATCACAGGAACGCCTGCCCGCACACTGCGTGCATCCGAGCCCTGCCGGATCGGTGCCGGGGGCGCTTCGTGCTTCGTTTTACTGGTTGCTGTCTGCTCATGTCGGATACCAATGCCGTGTCAAACGGTCTGCTCGCTTCTGTTGGCGCGCTCGTCGGCGCGCTGGTGCTTTCTACCGTGCTGTACATGGTGGGCTATCCCCAACCGTTTGCGCCGTTTAATCCGTTGGTGTGGGGCAACCTCTTGCTGGGCACGCTGCTGGCCGTCACGGCAAACAGTGGCGTCTTTTATGTTTTGCGCTCCATCTTGGCCGACGCCGTTCCCCCCGCCACGCGCGCGGCGATTGCGGGGCGCGCCCTCATTCAGGCGTTTGCGCTGGCCGGGGCCACCGCCGGCATCTTCTTTGGCCTGGCCGTCGTGCTCGAAGCGCCCCTGCTGGAGGCCGATCCCGTACTAGGCACCGGGGTGCTCATGGGCGCCTTTGGAGGCCTCTTGGCAATGCTCGTGACCGACCTCAAGGAGCGCTTTGCCGATGCAGCGGCCAACGAGTTGCGCGCGCAGCGCGACACCATCCGAACGCTGCGCACCGAGCTGACGCCCGAACTGCTGGACGAGGCGCTTGCCCTGGCCCTCGAGCGCCTCCCCGAGCAGCCCGACGAGGCGCGCACCGTCCTCGAGCATACGCAGGAGCTGCTGACCTACGCCCGCTCGTCGCGCGCGGCGGGGACGCAACCGCTCTACGCCGAAATTGACGCTACGCAGTCCTACTTCGCCCTGGCCCGGCTGCAGTATGGCGATCGCTTCACCGTTAACACCGACATTCCCACGGCGCTCTACGACGTGCCTGTCGCCGGCTTTACCGTGCAGCCCCTCGCCGCCCACACCCTGCACCACCGCCTGCGCACCGACGAGGCGGACACCTGCACCCTCACCATTCGGGCCCGCTCCAACGATGCCATGATCTGCCTCGCCGTCACCGACGACGGCCCGAGCTTCTCAGAAGATGTGGAGGCCTTTGTTGAACGCAGCGCCGACCTGGCCGACCTCCAGGAGCGCCTGCAGGAGCTGTATGCCGGACGCGGCGAGGTGATGCTCACGCCCGAGGGCCTCCTCGTTTGCACACCGCTCGACGAGGCCTCCACTAACGAGCCGTAACGATTCCTCTATATCCGCCCGCTCCACGAATCACCGGTTCGCGCACCGCTTCCAAGCCATTGCTTTCTTTTCCTAATTCCCCAACGCAATGGCTGATGCTCCTGTCTACATTCTCATTGGCGCCACCGGCGGCATCGGGTCGGAAGTTGCCCAGCGGCTTGCCGACGACGGCGCGCAGCTCGTCCTGGCAGCCCGCTCTGCGTCCGATCTGGACGAACTCGCCGAAGCTACCGGCGGCGATGCTCGCCCCACCGATGCAACCGACCTGGGGGCCGTGCAAGAACTCATCGATTACACCACGGATACCTACGGGCGGCTCGATGGCGTGCTGAATGCCGTGGGCTCCATCCTCCTAAAACCGGCCCACCTGACGTCCGAAGACGAGTACCGCGAGCAGCTTCGCCTGAACCTCGACACGGCGTTCTTCACCGTTAAAACCGCCGCCCGCGCCATGATGAAGGACGGCGGCTCCATCGTGCTGATGTCCTCGGCCGTGGCCCGCACCGGCCTCAAAAACCACGAAGCCATTGCCGCAGCAAAAGCAGGCGTGGTGGGCCTGGCGCGCGCCGCAGCCGCCACGTATGCCGGACGCGGGGTGCGCGTCAATGCGGTAGCGCCCGGACTCGTGGATACGCCCATGGCCGAAGGTATCCTGAGCAGCAACGCCGGCCGCAAGCAGTCTGAGGCCATGCACGCCCTGGGGCGCGTGGGCACACCCGCAGACGTGGCGCCGGCCATCTGCTGGCTGCTTCGCCGCGACACCGACTGGGTGACCGGCCAGGTCATCGGGGTGGATGGCGGCCTGGGCACCGTGCGCAGCTCGTAACCTTCGTCTTTTGGCTTCCCACGCGATGCGCACGCTCGCCCTCGTTTTACGCGATCAGCTCGACCGCGACGCAGCCCTCTTCGATCGCCTCGACCCCTCGCAGGATGCCCTCTGCATAACCGAGGGCGCCTTCGACGGGCGCGAGCACAAGCAGCGCCTTGTGCTGGGCCTCGCGGCACTGCGCGCCTTCCGCACCGACCTTGAACGGGACGGCTGGACGGTGCACTACGCCCCGGTGGAGTCGGCAGCAGCCCGCCCGGCGCCCGCGTTCCTGCGCGACCAGATCGCGCGCCACGAGCCGGCGCGCGTGGTCTGGACCGAGCCGAGCGACTACGCGCTCAACGAGGCGCTCAAGGAGGCCTGTGCGGCAGAGGAGTGCCCGCACACGGTCGTTCCCGACGCCCACTTCCTGGTGTCCCACGAAACGTTCAACGCGTGGGCTAGCGACCGCAAAACGCTCACGATGGAATACTTCTATCGCGAGCAGCGCCGCGCCCACGAGGTGCTCCTCACCGATGCGGGCGACCCGGTGGGCGGCGAGTGGAATTACGACAGCGACAATCGCGAATCGTTCGGCCGGGAGGGCCCCGGACTTGTGCCCAACGGCCCCTCGTTTGCCTACGGCGATACCCCGCTGGCCGAGGCGCAGCAAGCGGTCGAGGCCCATTTTGCGGATGCGCCTGGGGCCTGCGAAAAATTTCAATGGCCGGTAACGCCGGCCCAGGCCGAGCAGGCGCTTGACGACTTCATCACGAACCGCCTGCCCACTTTTGGCACGTACCAGGACGCGATGTGGACCGAGCGTCCGTTTCTGTACCACTCGCGGCTCGCTGCGGCTCTCAACCTAAAGCTGCTCGCGCCGATGGACGCCATCCGCCGGGCAGAAGCGGCCTACACGGCCGACGAAGCGCCGCTCAACGCCGTCGAAGGATTCATCCGGCAGATCCTGGGCTGGCGCGAGTACGTGCGGGGCGTCTACTGGCGCCACATGCCCGAGTACGCCACCCGCAACGCGCTAGACGCCACCCGCCCGCTGCCCGCGCTGTACTGGACCGGCGACACCGACATGACGTGCCTGCAGCAATGCACCACGCAGGTGCTCACGCACGGCTACGCGCACCACATCCAGCGCCTCATGGTGCTGGGCCTCTTTGCACTACTGTACGGGGCCGATCCGAACGCCTTCAACGCATGGCACGAGCAGATGTACGTCGACGCCTGGCCGTGGGTCTCCGTGCCCAATGCCCTCGGCATGTCGCAGTTTGCCGACGGCGGCCTGATGGGCTCGAAGCCCTACACCGCCAGCGGAAAGTACATCAACCGGATGAGCAACTACTGCACGCAGTGCCGCTTCAACCCCGACGCGGCCACCGGCGACGACGCGTGCCCCTTCACCACCCTCTACTGGGATTTTCTGGACCGCCACGCCGATCGGTTGAGCAATAACCACCGCATGAACTTCCAACTCGCCAACCTCCGGCGGAAGTCGGACGAGGAGCGCGCGGCCATTCGGGAGCGCGCATCGGTGGTACAGGAGAAACTGCAGGACGGCTAGGCTATGTTTGAAAAATCAACGTGAGCGCGAGCCCGAGGGGGAAGCCGTAGCTGCAAGGCGTTCGAAGCAGCAACGGCTCTCCAACCGGGCGCAGTCCGCGAGAGGTTTTCAAACACAGCCTAAGCACAGATCGCCCGGTTACGCCATGCCACTCAGCATGCAACGCCGTCGGCCCATGACCGACAAAATGCGGCGTAGCGGTCCCGCTACTCCACGCGAAAGACGAACGTGATGATGCCCGTCTGATTTTTCTGCGGGGCCTCGGACGGCAGCCGGTTGAAGCGCCAGCGCTGCAGGGCCGTCATGACGGCATTTTCGAGCGCCGGGTTGCCCTTCATCAGCGGAATGCGGCGCACAATGCGCCCGTCCGGTGCCACCGTAATGCGCACCCGAATCGTGGCGTTCACCTTCTCGGCATAGGCCGGAAGGGGCGCGAGCCGTGGGTCACGATTCAGCCCTTCAATGTTGTAGGGCGCGGCTTTCTGCTCGGTAGTGCCGGTGCCCGGATCGCCCTGATTGGCCCCCGTCTCGTTGTTCGACTCTTGCTCGTCGGCGCCTTCCTTCTGTGGTTCGGGTTTGGGCTGCGGTTGCGGCGGGGTTGTTTCTTTCTCTGTTGGCGGAATGGTTTCCTTGGCCTTCGGCTCCGTCTTCGGCGGATCAACCGGCTCGGCTTCGGGCGTGGCCGCTGGTTTTTCTTCGACCGGTTTCGGTTTGGGCTCTGGCGGCTCCTTGGGCGGATCGGGCGTCGTCGACTCGGGCGCCTTGTCGACCGCCTTCACCGGCTGCCCGGTGGAAAACTCGCCGAAGGCCACCTCAACGTATCCCAGCCGCGGCGGCTGCGGACGCGAGGCCGTCAGCAATGCAAGCAGGAGCAGCAGCAACGCATGTATCGTCGCGCTGATGCCTAGCCCAATCCAATCGCTTCTACCCATAGCACTGCCTCCGGCCGATGACTACTCTTGTCCGCGTTTCATGCCGGGCTGCTCCAGCGTCAGGGTCGCCGAGATCCGGTACGTGTAGCCCAGGTCCTGTGCTGCCAGCCCCGTGAAGTCTCCGAAACTAGCATCGATGCTGAACTGATCCAACCGCAGGCCCGCGCCCACCGACGGGGCGACGTCCCACCCGATGCCGTTGCCCACCTGCAAGCGGCGCAGCCCCGCGCGCACTTCCGCCACGCCCTGATAGCTAAACGCCGCGCCCAGGCGCGGATGAAACGACACGTCGCCCACATTGGGCACGAAGGCCTGCTGCCCGTCAAACGCGACATCCATATCCAGCCCTACCGTAAGCTGATGCGGCCCGATGGCGCGCACGTAGCCTGAGCCCAGCCGCACCACCGGCAGCACCAGCGCCGTGCCGCCCTGCGGGATGTCTTGCCCAAACACCTCCTGGTACGTAAACGGATTGCCCGTCGCCGGGTTGATCTCGTCAAGCTGAAAGGCCGCGGCGTTTACGCTCCAGCTTTGCAGCATGGTGGAAAGGTCTTGCACCGTTACGCCCAATCGGTACGGCCCGGTGCGGTACTGTGCGGCGACGTCAACGCTGTAGCCGGTGGCCTCGGCAAAATCCCCAATCGAGCGCTTGATGCCCTTAAACGACACGCCCACGTCCAGTTGCGCCGAGACGCGGCGGCTATAATGCACGAACAGCGCCCAGTCGGCCGCCGAGAAGGTGGTGACGAGGCTTTCGTAGTTGGGCCGCGGCTGCTGGCGCACGGGGTCCCACGCGTTGAGCGTGTTCACGATGTCGTTTACGCCACTGCGCATAAGGGAGAGGCCGAGGGTCGATTGCTCACTCAGCGGAAAGGCGCCGGCGGCATAGTCGAACGACACGGCCCCGCCGAAGCGCTCGACGTGCATGTACGCAATTTGCGGGTATTGCAGATGCGAGAGTCCGGCGACGTTCCAGTACCCGGCGCTCACCTCCTGAGCCAGCGCCACGTAGGCCCCGCCCATGCCCAGGGCTCGCGCATCCACGCCGCCCGCCAGAAAGTCGGCGCCGTATTTGGCAATGCGCTGCGCCGATGCCGGGGCCGAGAGGACGGTGAGGAGACAGAAAAACGCACCGAGGCGGCGCAGCAACGTAGGCATGGGGCTTGGGCGTAGTCTGTTGAGAGACGCACGGGCGTTAACGACCGGAGCGGGCATCGGTTCACCGGTCTGCCGGTTGCTGGCGAAAGCAGGCGATTGGGGATTTAGTCCAGCCGCCGCAGGCGCGCGCCAAACGCCCCGTCGACGCGGTCGCGGGAGGGCAGCGTCGCATAATAGCCCGCCTCCGTCGCCAGAGCCGCTGGGACCTGCGCCGCGGCCGGCTCCAGCACAAACGAGGCGTGGCGATCCAAAAACGCTGCCACGCGGTCTTCATTCTCCTCGGGGGCGATGCTGCAGGTGCTGTACACCAGGCGCCCGCCCGGACGCACCAGTCGTGCGGCGGCATCCAGGAGCGCATCCTGGCGTTGGGCCATCGTCGACAGGTCGTCGGGGGTGCGGCGCCAGCGCAGGTCGGCCCGCTTGGCCAGCACGCCCAGCCCGGTGCAGGGGGCATCGAGGAGCACGGCGTCGGCCTGTGGCGGATTGGGGCGGTCCGCGATGGCCTGCAGTGCAGCGGCCTCGGCGGTGAGCTGTGGGTGGGCCGGAAGCCGCGCGAGCCGGTCGGCGCTCCGGTCGAAGGCCAGCACCCGGCCGCGGCCGTCCATGCGATCGAGGATGTAGCGCGTTTTGCCCCCGGGGGCCGCGCAGGGATCGAGTACGGTTTCGCCGGGCTGCGGATCGAGGAGCTGCACCACCAGCGCCGCAGCGGCGTCTTGCACCACGCAGCGCCCCGCAGCGAGCCACCCGGCCGCCACCAACGGCTGCAGCCGCTCCACCTCCATCACGTCTGCGAGGTAGGGCGAAGGGGTCCAGTCAACGCCCAGCGCCTCCAGATCGTCGCGGGTGGTGCCGTCTCGCAGCCGCACGCCATACGCGGGCCGCGTGTTGTTCCAGCGGCACAGGGCCTCCGCCGTGCGCCCGCCGTACCGATCCATCCAGCGCTTGACAAGCCACGTGGGGTGCGACTGCCGGATGGCAAGATCCGCAGCCATATCGCCGGTTCGCGGCTGCGGGAGCGCCTCGCGCTGGCGATGCAACGTGCGCAACAGCGCGTTGGCGAGGCCGCCCACCCGCGGATGCACGCGCTCTTTGGCCAACGCCACGTACTGATCGACCGCAGCGTGCGGCGGCGTCTCTTGCAGCAATAGCTCGTATGCGCCCAGCTGCAGGAGCACCCGCAGCGGCACGTCCATACGGTCGTACGCGCCGTCGTACGCATCGGCCAGGAGAAAGTCGAGCCACCGCTGCCAGCGGGTAGCGCCGGCCACGAGCTCACGCACCTGCCGCCGCAGCCGCGCATCGCCGGAGGGGGCGGGCAGCGCATCGACGTACGCACCATCTTGCACCACCGCCATCCGCTGCTTGAACGCGATGGTACGTGCGTTGGAGGCGACGGTGGTGGACGACATACCGGCTTGGGGCGCGTGAAGGCGATGGGCGTACGTGCGTCCTAAGCCGCAGCCCACACACGTGATCCCAACCGATTAGGCCGCTACGGGCACGCGGCGACGCAGCGCTTCCGGATCGGGCACGACGGTATCGAGCACGCGGGCCGAGGAGAGCACGCCGGGCATGCCAGCGCCGGGGTGCGTGCCGGCCCCCACAAAGTAGAGCTGGTCGATGTCTTCGCTCGCGTTGTGGGGGCGGAAGTAGGCGCTTTGCCGCAGGATGGGTTCTACGCTGAATGCCGCGCCCTTCAGCGAAAGGTACTCGTGCCGGAACTCGCGCGGGGTGAGCATGCGGGAGGTTACCAGGTGGTCGCTCAGGCCGGGCAGGATGGTGTCTTCGAGATAGCGGGCCACGGCTTGGCGGTACGGCTCGGCCTGCAGCCGCCAGTCGACGCCGCTGTCGAGGTGCGGCACCGGCGAGAGCACATAGAACGCGTCGTGCCCCGCGGGCGCCATCGACGGGTCGGTTTTGGTGGGGCGGTGCAGGTAGAGGCTAAAGTCGTCGGCCAGCTCTTTCCGGTCAAAGATGTCTTCCAGCAAGCGCTGGTAACGATCGCCCAGCAAGATGGTGTGGTGCTCCACGTCCTCGTAGGTGCGGTCGGTGCCAAAGTACCACACGAACAAGCTCATCGAGTAGTTCATGTTCTCGACACGCTCGTCAGACCACGAAGGCCGCGCCTCGGGACGAATCATGTGCCGGTAGGTGTAGCCCACATCGGCGTTGGACACCACGAGGTCGGCGTCGATGACGGTGCCGTCGGTAAGGCGCACGCCCGCCGCCCGCGTGCCTTCCACCAATATCTGCTCGACCTCGGCGTTGTAGCGCTGCGTACCGCCCAGATCGTCGATGAGATCGGCCATGCCCTGCACGAGCGATCCGGTGCCGCCCATGGCGTACCACACGCCCCACTTCCGCTCCAAGAACGCAATGAGCGTGTAGATGGAGGTGGTGGTAAACGGATTGCCGCCCACCAGTAACGGATGAAACGACAGCACCTTGCGCACCTTGGGGTGCTTAATGTACTTGGCGACGAGGCTGTAGACCGTGCGGTGGCTCTCCAGCTTCATCATGGCCGGAATGATTTTGAGCATGTCGCTCAGCGAGCCAAACGGTACGTGCCCCAGCTCCTCGAAGCCGATCTCGAAGATCTCCTCGCTCTTTTTCAGGAAGCGCCGGTAGCCCTCCACGTCGGCCGGGTTGAACTTCCGGATTTCGCGCTCCATGGTGGCCGCGTCGCCGGTGTAGTGGAAGTAGGTGCCGTCGTTGAAGCGAATGTTGTAGAACGGATCGACCGGCACGAGCGTCACGTCGTCGCTGCGGGTGCGGCCGGCAAGGCGCCAGAGCTCGTCGAACAAGAACGGCGCGGTGACCACCGTGGGCCCGGCATCGAACGTAAAGCCATCTTGTTTAAAAACCCGTGCGCGGCCGCCGGGCTGATCGAGGCGGTCGAGCAAGGTTACACGGTAGCCGCGCGCCCCGAGGCGAATGGCCGCCGCCAGCCCGCCCAGTCCCGCACCAATGACCACGGCGTGCGGGCTCTCGTCGGTGACCGGAACGGGCGCGGAGGCGGTGTTGAGCGAAGCGTCGTCGCGGTGGACGAGTCGTTGCATCCAGGACATAGCGGGCAGAAAATAGACTTGGGCGTACGGACAACTCCCTGAACGGGGCCTGCGCGTTCCTGGTTTGGCGCAACCTTTCCAAAAGTTGCAACAAGCTGCGCGTTATTTTATTTCTGTGGGGGTTGCTCGGAAAGCGCGGGGAGGTAGTCCGTGAGTGCAGTGGTGAGCAGTTGCCCGCGCGTGCCGGTAAGATCCATATCGAACGGCTGATCGGCGCCATCCACCGAAGCGCCCGGGAGCCCGCGCCGGGCGTTGGCCGGATCGGTGCCCGTCTTGGTTTTCAGCAGGAGCCCGGCCGTGGGCGCATCGGAGGCCTCGGAGGCCGCCACGGTGTCCATGTACCGCTGCTGCGCGGCTTGCCAGTTGCGCAGGGCCGTGGCGATGGCGGTGTAGTGGGCGTCGGTGGGGGCCTCGGCGGCCGCAGCGGCGTCGAGCGCGTCCTCCAGCGCAGCGCGGGCGTCGTCGCACGCCGTCACGTCGCGTTCGAGGGCATCGAGGGTGTCGTCGGAGAGCACAGGAGCTAAGAGGGGATGGTGAGGGAAGGATAGAGCGGGCGCACCACGGCGAGCAGTTCCGCCAGCATCATGGCGGTGGCGCCCCAAACGGTGTGATCGTCGACAGCAAAGAACGGGACATCCACAGTGGAGCCGTGCAGCGTCCAGGGTTCGCGGCGGCGCGCCTCGGGGCGCAGCAAATGATCGAGCGGCACCCGCAGGATGTGCGCCACCTCGGCATCGGTTGGGCAGAGCGCGGGCGGCGCGGCGGTAACGCCAACAAATGGATGAACGCAGAAGTTGGACGGCGGGATGTAGAGCGGCGTGAGCGCGCCCAGCACCTGCACACGGTCGCGTTGCAACCCAACTTCCTCGTGGGCCTCGCGGAGGGCCGTAGCGCGCAGCGACTCACCCGCCTCGCGCTGCCCGCCCGGAAACGCAATCTGTCCGGGATGATCGGGCAGCTCGTCGCGGCGCACCGTAAGTACCACGTGCACGCGCGAGCCGTCGGGGAACAGGAGCGCCAGCACGCCGGCTTCGCGGCACGACTTGCCCTCCACGCGCGCTTGCTCGGGCGTCATGCGGTAGGACGGCGCCATCGTCAGTTGGGCCGACGTACCGGGCAAGGGGCCGTCGAGCTGCTCGCGCAAACCCGTTACAAAGCCATCAAATGAATCCATGCGCTATGCCGCGTGAACCTTCAACTCCGCCAAGTGTCCGCGTGGCGACCGCGTAGCCAGGTGCACCATGCTCGCCGCCAACTCCTCGGTCGCAATCCACGACGCCGGATCGCCATCGGGCATAGCCTCGCGGTTGGCCGGCGTATCCACCACGCCCATCGGGTAGAGGGTGCTCACGCGCACGTCGTCCCACTCCTTATCAAGCGACTTTAGATACGCCGCCACGGCGCCCTTGGACGCCGCGTAGAGGGCCGACTGCGCCTGTCCGTTGAGCGCGGCTGGGGCCGAGACGCCCATAAACAGCGGCGCATCGGAGCGGCCGGTAAGGTGCGGCCCCGCTGCTTGGGCCGTGTGGAAGAGGGTCTGAAAGTTGAGATCCAGCATGTGCGCATACGCATCGGCCGTGGCGTCGAGCGCTGCCTGCATAGCAAAGCCGCCCGCAATCGCGAGCACCGCATCGATGGCGCCCGCCGCCTCGAAGGCCGCTTCGGTAGCCGAGCGGTCGGTGAGATCCACGTCGTGCACATCGGCCGTCGGATAGGCGTCGCGCAGCGAAGCGGCGTTTGACGCGCCGTAGTCGATGAGGACAAGCGACCAGCCGGCGTCATCGAACGCGCGGGCCGTGGCCGAGCCGATGGCGCCCGCGGCGCCCGTGATGGCTACAGTAGGCATAGGAGAAAACGGAAGGCATCAGGAGACGGAATCGAACAACGGCCGTGGCGCCGGCCGCTTCAAGGTGACAACCAGATGCTGATGCGTGGGATCCGAAGCGTTCGCGTCAGCCAGCTCCAGGCCGTCAATCTGCCAATCGTTGGCCACCGCATCGTTTAGGGCCTGCAGGCGTTCGGCCTCTGGATGGGGCAACCGGATCGTAAGACGCCGCATACGCCCAGAAGCTTCCCCCTGCGCAAGGGCCAAAGGCGGCTGCAGCAAGGGATCGTCGGCGGGCGTATCGAAGGCGCGGGTAAATACGGTGGAAGCGCTCATGGCATCAGCAGACTGAATGAAGCATTACGCGGAGGCGCGCTTTCGTTTGCGCTCGTTCACACTTTCGTACACCTCGCTGTAGCGATCTACGCGGTCGATTACCTCATCAACTAGGGCGCTGTATTCGCGCGCGCCGCGGGTGTCGGGCGCAAACCTGAAGATCGACTGGCCCGCCTCGGGGGCCTCTTCCAATGGGGGATCGTGATGAATCTCGGTGTTAAAGACTTTTCCGCCGTAGTGCTCGCGCACGGCTTCGATGTTTTCCTGGGCCTGCGCATCGCCCTCGCGCACCATCGTGAGCAGCACCCCCAGCACCGGCGCAGCCTCGCCTAGCTCGCGGCGCACGGTGCTCACTACCTTGCCGAGGCTCACCACGCCTTCCAGCGAGAGGTACGACGGCGAGGCGGGAATGAGGAACGCATCGGCGGCCACCAGGGCATTGATGGTGAGCAGCGAAGTGGACGGCGGGCAATCGACCAGCACGTAATCGTAGCGGTCGGTGACCGACTCGAGCACGTTGAGCAAGCGCGCCTGCCGGTTCTGAACGCGCGACAGCCGGGTGTCGGCATCGGCGAGGCGGAGCGCGCCGGTAATCAGGTCTACGTTCCGCTCGCTCGTGGAGCGTATGGCCTCGCCGGTGGACGTCTCGTCAAACAACACCTCCGCAACAGACGGCCTCAGGTTGTCGCGGGATACGCCCAGCGCAAGCGAAGCAGAGGCCTGGCTGTCCAGATCCACAAGCAGCACACGCTGCCCTTGGCGGCCGAGGCCTGCGGCTATGTTCACCGTCGTCGTCGTCTTGCCGACGCCGCCTTTGTTGTTGATGATGGGTATGATGGTCATAGCAGCATGAAATGATGGAAACAGGGTATGCACGAGGTCGGCTGACGGGTTAAACCGTAAGGTCCACGCATCAGGCGTGTCTGTGCACGTGAACCATCAAAAAGCGTGCGAGCCCTACGCAGCGGTCGTGGCGCGTGCCGTGTGCTTGATGACGTTCGCATACACCGCGCCGTAGCGCTGCAGGCGGTCGGCCACCTCGGCCGTGAGCGCCGTGTAGTCGACTGCGCCGTCGCTTTCCGATGCAAACGCGGCCACCGGCGCATGGGCCGCCATCGCATCGCGGATGGTGGCATCTTCTCGGATCACGGTAGAAAAGACCTTACCGCCAAAGTGGTCGCGCACCTTCTCGATGGATGCGCGCACGCCCTGCGACGGACTGCGCGGCACGCGCGTGAAGGCGATGCCCAGCACCGGCGCCGCGGCGTTCAGTTCGCTGCGCACGCGCCTTACCACCGCGCGCAGATTGATGATGCCCTCCAGCGAGAGGTACTGCGGCGTGGTAGGGATGATGAACGACTCGGCCGCGACGAGGGCGTTGATGGTTAGGATCGACGTCGACGGCGCGCAGTCGATCAGCACGCGATCGTAGCGGTCGGACACGGTGCGCAAGACCTCACGCAGCCGCCGCGTGCCATCGGACTGCTGCTGCAACCGGACGTTCGCATCGGCCAGCGCCATGCCTCCGGGGAGCACATCAACACCTGTGAAAGCGGTGGATTGAAGGGCGCCCGCCGGAGCTACCTCCCCGAACAACGCCGCCGCCGTACCGGGCGCAAGCGCGCTGCGGTCAAGGCCCATCGCCAGCGACGCCGACGCCTGACTGTCCATGTCGACCACCAGAACGCGTTGCCCGCGCTGCACAAAGCCGGCGGCAAGGTTCAACGTTGTCGTCGTTTTTGCTACGCCGCCTTTGTTGTTAATGACTGCGATGGACTGGAGCATACGCGCTACCGGAAAGATTTTGCGGGCTATCGTTGCCAAAGACATGCAAGCATACCTGTAAACCGAGAAGAAGTACACCAGCAGAAGAAACGAAAATGTGAGCGCACACAATCTTTACGTTTTAACCCATATGGAAGCGCATCCATCGTTCGTTTTTTCCCATCGGTTGCCACGGTGGGGCGGCGCGTGCGGCCGTTTCCCGCAGCGAACCTGGTTTAACCCGACGTGTCGGCGCGGGCTTAGCGGCGCCGCAAGGCGGCCACCGTTTCGATGTGAACGGTGTGCGGAAACATGTCGACGGGCTGCACCCACTCAATTGCGTACGCGTCGTGGAGCCGGTCCAGATCGCGCACCTGGGTTTGCGGATTGCAGCTCACGTACACGAAGCGCTCCGGCGCGAGGGCCGCGATGCGCGCTGTCACGTCGTTGTGCAGTCCGGGGCGGGGCGGGTCCACCACCAGCACATCGGGCGCGCCCTGCGCATCCACCAGCGCGTCGGTCACATGGTCCCTCGCGTCGCCCGCGACAAACGTAGCGTTGGCGATGGCATTGGCCGCCGCGTTGGCCCGCGCATCTTCCACCGCGGGCGTGTTGCGCTCGATGCCCACCACCTGCTCCACGGCGTCTGCCATCGACAACCCAATGGTGCCCGCGCCGCAGTACAAATCGTAGAGCACGTCGGTGGACTGCAGGGCGGCCGCCTCTCGCACGACGTCGTAGAGCCGCTCGGCCTGGCGCGTGTTGGGCTGGAAAAACGCGTGCGGGCTAATCCGGCAGTCCAGGCCTCCAATCCGTTCGCGAATGACGCCCGGCCCAAACACCACGTCGGCCGTGTGCGGGGGCGTTGGGCCGCGGCCCGCGTGCACCGTATGCACGAACGTAGTGACCTCGGGAAATTTGTCCTGCAGGATATCGCCCAACGTCGCGATGCGCTCCGGCGCCCCGCCCGCCGTTACCAGATGCACCATCACGTCGCCGGTGTGCGTGCCGGTGCGAACGATGAGCTGGCGCAAAAATCCGGTGTTGGCGCCATGATCGCGCACCGACCACCCGCGTGCCTTCACCACCTCACGGATGCCATTCAGCAGGCGCTCGGTCACTTCGTTTGGCAAATGGCACTCCTGCAGGTCAATCACCTTGCGGAAATTGCCCGGCACGTGCAGCCCCAATGCAAAATCGGTATCGAAGTCCTGGCCCGAATCAATTTCGTCGCGCGTCAGCCACCGATCGGCGCTGAAGTCGAAATCCATGCGGTTGCGGTAGCGGAAGGTGGTGTCGGCCCCAATGATGGGGCGCACGTCCACCGCGTCAAAATCCGACTGGTACTGAAACGCCTCCGCCACGCTCTGTTGTTTGGCCTCGCACTGCGCGGCGTAGTCCACGTGTTGCCACTGGCAGCCGCCGCAGGTGTCGGCATAGCGGCAGCGCGGGGTGGTGCGCAGGTCGCTAGGGGCAATGACCGTATCGATGGTTGCCTCGGCGTAATTCTTTTTGGCGCGGTAGACGTATGCTTTTACGCGGTCGCCGGGCACGGCATCTTCCACGAACACCACGTAGCCATCACGGCGTGCCAGCGACTTGCCCTTGTCGGCGAACTTTTCGATGTCGAGGGTGATGAGATCACCGCGATCAATGGACGCCATTGGTGCGCTGGGGCCAGGTGGGGGGAATACAAAAGCAAACAGGCGATCTCCGCGATGTGCGAAGACCGCCTGTGGTGGTGGTCGGGGCAGCCGGATTTGAACCGGCGACCTCTTCGTCCCGAACGAAGCGCGCTACCGGGCTGCGCCATGCCCCGTGTGATAAAAGCAGAGGGTTTTAAGGGAGCGATGCGCGCCGGTTCCGTTGTGCCTTGCAGGAGCTTCAAGTTCAACGGTTATCCACACGCGCCAGGATGCGGCGGGCCACGGCCTCCGGGGCCTCATCGGCCGGTACGATGTGGTGCGCAGCCGCTTCGTACCCGGCGCGCCGGTCGGCCAGCAGGGTGCGCAGGCGGTCTTTGAGCGCATCGCCGGCCAGCGGCTCGCCCTTGGGGCCGTGCAGCAGCGGACGGGCCGCGGCGGTAGCGCGCAAGCGCTCGTAGAGCACGTCCGGCGGCACGTCCAGAAAGACGATCTGTCCGCTCGCGCGGGCCACTTGTGCACTGGCGCCATGGTGCAGCGTACCGCCGCCCAGGGCCACCACCGCCTCGGGTCGCGCGGCCACCGCCTGCAGGGCTTCGGCTTCGAGCGCACGAAAGTGCGCCTCGCCACCCGCCGCAAAAATCTCGGGCACCGGCCGGCCCGCGCGCGCCTCGATCACAGCATCCAGGTCTACCACCGCGCGGCCCGCGTGCTGGGCCACCCGCGGCGCCACCGTGCTCTTGCCGCTCCCCATAAATCCGGTGAGATAAATGTGCATGGCGCAGGGTAGAATAATTCACGTCGTACAAACGACCGCGGGCGTCGCGGCCTACGGCTTTTCCATGTCGATGGCTTCCAGCAAGGTACCGCCCGGCAGATCGATGACGCGCGGCGCCACGTCGCGGTAGCCCGCCGCGCGGTAGAAGGCGTGCCCGGTGTGCGTGGCCGTTAAGGCAAAGCGGGTAAAGCCGGCGTCGCGGGCCGCGGCCTCGCAGGCGTCGAGCAGCCACGAGGCGATGCCCGACCGTGTGTGCGCCGGATGCACGAAGAACGCGCGGATGACGGCCGGATCGGTGGACGGATCGCGGGCCGCCGCGTTTTGGGCCGCCGCCTGATCGCCCCCAAACGGCGTCTGCCGCCAGCTCCACCCCCCGCTACCCACTACATCGCCGTCGCGTTCGACGACCAGGTACGTGCCATCGGCGATGAGCTGCGTATCTACGCCAAAGAGATGCTTCAGCGATGCCTCGATTTGCGCTGGGGTGTAGGCCCGCGGCCCCAGCGCGCGCACCGAGGCCTCAATCAGGCGATCCAGCGCGGCGACGTCCGCGGCCGTCGCTTTACGGAGCGTGCCTGGCGAAACGGATGATGTCATGCCCCTGCACCAACAATCCAGGAAAAACAGGAAATTAGAAGGACTTGCATGCACGACGACCCAAAGAAAAAGATTCGCTGCACGGCCGGTTGGGGATCGTGAAACCGTCGCACGGGTTGGGGCTCCTCCGCACCTATGCCCAAGGGTTATTGCTCCATGATGCGCCGCATACTGCTGGTTATTGGATTTGCGTTGTGGGGCCTGGGCCTGGCCGGCTGCGGCCGCCCGCCCGACCGCCCCGCGGCCCGCGCGCTGCCCCCCACCGCCTCACCGGACAGCGCCTCGCCTGATACCGCCCCTGCGCCGCGGCCCTTTCCCATCCAGGCCGTAACGCTCGACGCCCGCGACCGTCCGCCCGACAGCACGCTCCACGCGATTGCTGCACTGGGCACCACGCACCTCACCCTCATCCCGTTTGGGTGGCAGCGCACGCCCACCACCCCGCACGTAGCGCTCGACACCAGCGACGGATGGTACAGCGAGAGTCACACGGGCATTCGCGATCTTGCGCGGCGCGCCCGGCGCCTGGGCATGGGCGTGATCCTGAAACCCCACATCTGGATTGGCGGCTACAGCAGCGACGGACAAGCCCGCCACCGCGTCCTCTTTGAAGGCGACAACTGGCGGCGCTGGAGCCGCTCGTACACCCGATTTATCCTCACGTATGCCCGCCTGGCCCGCGCCGTACAGGCCGACGTGCTGGTGCTGGGTACCGAAATTGACCGCACCGTGCGGCGCCATCCGGCATACTGGCGCGCGCTCATCGACACGGTACGCAGTGTGTACGCCGGCAAGCTGACGTACGCCGCCAACTGGCACAACGGCTACACCACGCTCGACATCTGGGACGCCCTCGACTTTATTGGGGTGCAGGCGTACTTCCCGCTGAGCGACACAACCGACCCTGCGCTGCCCGCGCTGCGCTCGGGATGGCAACGCCACAAAGCGGCCCTGCACGCCGCGCATCGGCAGTACAACCGGCCCGTGCTGTTTACAGAGCTGGGCTACCGCAGCGCAGCCGATGCCGCACGCACTCCGTGGCGCTGGCCCGAACATGCCGCCGCCGACCGCGCACATCCGGCCCTGCAGGCGCGCTGCTACCGCGCGTTCTTTGAGGTGTGGGCGCCGGTGCCGTGGATGGCAGGCGCGATGGTGTGGAAGTGGTCGCCGCGCCGCGTGGCCCCCACCGACCACCGCTTCACGCCCAAGGGCAAGCCCGCCGCCCAGGTCATCAGGCACTGGTTTACCAACGGCAGCGCGCCTGCCCCTGCGCGGGCCTCGCACCAGCGCCCCGCGCTGTAACCTTCGCCTGCTGTGATTCGTACCTTTGCACGAACCCCCGCTCACCAACTCGCTGCTGCTCCGTGCGTCGTTTTTTCTTTGATCTCTTCGAGGGCCTGCGCATTGCCGTTCAGGCTATTTGGGCCAATCGCATGCGCTCGGTGCTCACCACGCTGGGCATCATCATCGGCATCACGTCGGTGACGCTCATGGCCACCATCATCAACGGCATCAACCAGCAGTTCGAGCAGTCGCTGTCGATGCTGGGGGCCGACGTGGTGTACGTAAGCAAGTGGCCCTGGGGCATGAACACGAGCCTCGACTGGTGGAATTACATCAACCGGCCGCCGATACAGATGCAGCTGGTGGACGCCATCGATACCCGTGCCGCACATGCCGCGCGCGTCGCGCCGCTGGTGAGCACCGGCCGTACCGCACGTTACAAAGAAAACGATCTCGACGTCGAGATTGAAGCCTCCACAGCCGCCTACGGGCAAATCCGCAACGTCGAGCTGTCCATGGGCCGCTTCTTCACGGCCGCCGATCAGCGGTCGGCGAACAATGTCTGCGTCATCGGGGCCGACGTGGCCGACGCGCTCTTTCCCATTGCCACGCCGCTCGGAAAAACCATTCGTCTGGGCAGCTTTCCGTGCCGCGTGGTAGGCGTGCATGCGCGCGAGAGCGGCGGATTGTTTGGGAACGATGTGGGCCCCAACACGCGCGTGATGATGCCCGTGAGCACCTTCGAAAAAACATTTGGCATCAGCCGATGGCGCGACATCAACATTATGGTGCAGGTGGCGCAAGGCACCACGCTCAACCGGGCCAAAGAAGAACTCACGGGCATTCTGCGCGCCGAGCGTAACGTTGCACCTGGCGCTGAGAACAACTTCGAGATCAATGATCAAGAGCAAATCCGCGCGTCGTTTACGCCGGTAAAAATCGCCATTTACGGCGTGGGCCTGTTCCTCACGGCGCTCGCGCTGTTGGTGGGCGGCATTGGCGTTATGAACATCATGTTTGTGTCGGTCCGCGAACGAACCAAAGAAATTGGCATCCGAAAGGCCGTAGGTGCCAAGCAGCACACCATCCTGATTCAGTTTCTCATTGAAGCCGTCATTGTGTGTCTCATTGGCGGAGGTATCGGCGTTGGGGTATCGGCCGGGCTCGCCGTGCTCATCAACCAAACCGGATTTACGGCGGTGTTGCCCGCAAGCACCGTTGCCCTCGCCTTTGGCATCTGCGTAGGCGTCGGCATCCTGTTTGGCATTGCCCCGGCCTGGCAAGCCGCGCGCGCCCATCCCATCGACGCCCTGCGCTACGAATAGCCCACGCGTCGCCGCTCGCCCTTCCTCCGCAACCGCATACGCATCAT
Organism: Salisaeta longa DSM 21114; assembly: GCF_000419585.1. NCBI lineage: Bacteria > Pseudomonadati > Rhodothermota > Rhodothermia > Rhodothermales > Salisaetaceae > Salisaeta > Salisaeta longa. Next base: position 458,919 of record NZ_ATTH01000001.1, on the reverse strand, counting down.
GAACACCTGGGATACGTTTCGCATGGCCCTCAACACGCTGGGAGCCAACAAGCTGCGCTCGGGCCTCACGCTCGTGGGCATGGTCATTGGCGTCTTTGCTGTGATCGCCTCCGTCACCGCCGTGGAGGTCATCGACGTGTACTTCAAGGAGTCGCTGCAATTCTTTAGCCCAACGACCGTCTCCATCGACCGCTACGAGCGGGGCCGCGGCGACGAGGTATACCATCCGCCGCTCACGTACCAGCAGGTGGTTCGCCTCAAAGACCGAGCAAGCGGCGACTTGAAGGTGAGCGTCACCGAGGCGTTCGAGTTTATCGCGCGGGTGCGCTTCAAGGGCCGCGAGACGGAGCCCAACATCCGGCTGGAAGGCACCGACCAACACTTTCTAGGCAACTACGGCTATGCCATCGCCGCGGGCCGCCCCCTCACGCCCCAGGATGTGCGCTACGGTCGCCCGGTGGCCCTCATCGGCGCGCCGGTGGCCGAAACGCTGTTTCCCAACGAAACGCCGCTGGGCAAGATGATTGAAGTGGGCAGCGTGCGCCTGGAGGTGGTGGGCGTGCTGGAAGAAAAAGGCGGCTTTTTGGGCATGGACTACGACACCCGCGTGTACGCGCCCATCACGTACCTCCTCACTGCATATGGCGGAAATGGTCGCAGCATGAACAGCATCACGGTGCGCGCGGCCTCCATGCAACGGATGCAGGCCGCACGCGACGAGATTATCAGCCACCTGCGCGTCATTCGCGGGGTAAAGCCTGGCCAGCCGAACAACTTCGTGGTGCAAACCAACGACGAAGTGCGCAGCACCTTCGCATCGTTCACAACACAGCTCACCATTGGCGGTGCGCTCATCGGACTCATCTCGCTGCTCGCTGCTGGCATTGGCATCATGAACATCATGCTGGTGTCGGTAACCGAGCGGACCCGCGAGATTGGCGTGCGCAAGGCCATTGGCGCCAAGCGCCGGCACATCCTCCAGCAATTTCTCATTGAGGCGATTGTGCTGTGCCAAATCGGCGGCCTCGCAGGCATTGTGCTGGGCGGACTGTTTGGCAATGGCGTGGCGCTCTATTTTGACATCAGTGCGGCCTTTCCCTGGCTGTGGGCCGTGGCGGCGGTGTTGGGCGTTACGGGCATTGCCGTTGTCTTTGGCGGCTACCCGGCGTACAAAGCGGCCCGGCTCGACCCCATCGAATCGTTGCGCTACGAGTGACGCGCCTGCTACATGCTGCGCGCCACGCAAACCCGCACCGCGGCCCTTCGTATGGTAAGTGTCCATCTATTCTTTTCGTGCCGTTTCTGGTTGACGCATGCCCACCACTCCCCTCACCGAACACCACCAGGCGCTGTGTGCCGAGCTGCGCCCCCAGCTGGCCGGCACCCTGCACGACGATCCCATGACGCGGGCGCTGTATGCCACCGACGCCAGTATGTACGCCGTTACCCCCGTTGCGGTGCTCGTCCCCCAACACACGGGTGACGTGCAGGCCGCCCTGGAGGTCGCCCATCGCATGGATGTGCCGGTGCTGCCGCGCGGCGGCGGATCGTCGCTGGCGGGACAAGGCGTCAACGCGGCGCTCGTCATCGATTGCACGAAGCACCTCAATCAGATCCTGGAGCTTAATGCCGCGGAGGGCTGGGCCCGCGTGCAGCCCGGCCTTACGCTCGACGCCCTCAACGAAGCGGCCGCAGCGCACGGCCTGATGGTGGGCCCCGATCCCGCAAGCAGCAGCCGCGCCACCCTGGGCGGCATGCTCGCCAACAACTCCACCGGCACGCACTCCATCCGCTACGGCAACATGATCGACCACGTGCGCTCGGCGGAGGTGCTGCTGGCCGACGGCACGGCCACCACGTTTGGCCCCACCGACCACGCCGCGTGGCAGCGCGGGCTGCGGGCGGACGGCCTGGAGGGGCGCATCTACCGCAACCTCGACGCGCTGCGCGCGAAGCACCGCGACGTCATTGCCCGCGACACGCCCGCCCACTGGCGCCGCAACAACGGCTACCGCCTGGAGGCCCTGCTCGACGATACGCCCAACCTGGCCCGGCTGTTGGCCGGGAGCGAAGGCACGCTCGCCTTTACCACCGCCCTCACCGTCAACCTCGTCGAAAAGCCCCCCCACACGGCCCTGGGCGTGGCGCACTTCGACACGCGCGCCGACGCACTGCGGGCCGTCACCACCGTGCTCGACACCGATCCGGCCGCCGTTGAGCTCTTCGACGGCGTCGCCATCGAGCGCACCCGCCAAACGCCGGGCTTTGCCGAGCGCCTCACGTTCGTCGACGGCGACCCCGGCGGCGTGCTGATCACCGAATACTACGGCGCGACGCCTGCGGAGCTCGACGACCGGCTGGATGCCCTGGAGCAGACCCTGCGCGCCTCCGCGCATCGGTCGCACGTGGTGCGCCTCACCGAGCCCGCGGCCATCGCCAACGCATGGTCGATCCGCAAGGAAGGGCTGGGCCTCATGATGGGCGTAAAGGGCGACTACAAGCCCTGGGCGATCATCGAAGATGCCTCGGTGCCCGTCGAGCACCTGGCCGACTACATCGACGAGCTCTCCGCTTTCATCGACGATACCGGCACGCGGGCGGTGTACTACGCACACGCCTCGGCCGGCTGCCTGCATGTGCGTCCGTTCATAAACACGAAAGACGCCGACGACGTCCGCAAGATGGCGTCCATCGCCGAGGCGTCGCTCGACCTCGTCACCAAGTACGGCGGCGTGACCTCCTCGGAGCACGGCGACGGCATTGTGCGCGGCTGGACGAACCGTGCCGTGCTGGGGGACGCATTGTACGGGCTCTGCCAGCGCACCAAAGCCATCTTCGACCCGGAAAACATCCTCAACCCGGGGCGCGTGGTGGATGCCCCCCGCATGGACCAAAACCTGCGCATGGGGCCCGACTATCGGACCGAGCCGTTTGGGTCGGTCATGGATTTTTCGGAGGCGGGCGGCTTTACGGCGATGGTGGAGAAGTGCAACGGCAACGGCGCCTGCCGCAAGCACGGGCAGGGGACGATGTGCCCCAGCTTTATGGCCACCCGCGACGAGGAGGACTCCACCCGCGGCCGCGCCAATGCGCTGCGCATGGCCTTGGCGGGCCGCCTCGACGACGACGCGCTGACCAGCGAGCGCATGTATGAGGTGATGGACCTGTGCATTCAGTGCAAGGCCTGCAAGACGGAGTGCCCCTCGAACGTGGACATGGCGAAGCTGAAGACCGAGTGGCTGGGGCACTACTGGGAGACCCACGACATGCCGCTGCGCACGAAGCTCTTTGCGCATCAACCCACCCTGGCCCGCTGGGTGAGCGGCACGCCGCTGGCGTCGCTCGTCAACTGGTCGAGCCGCCGCGGGCTGCTGCGGCAGGTGGGCGAGCGCCTGCTGGGCATCAGCGCGGCCCGCGAGCTGCCGCCGTTTGCGCCGCGCACGTTCCGGCAATGGGCGCGCCGCCAGCAGTGGACCGCCGACGGTCCGCGCGTGGTCCTCTTTGCCGACTCGTTCAACAACCTGCACACGCCGCCCGTCTTAAAAGCCGCCGCCGCGTTCCTCGCGCGCACCGGTCATGCCGTCGAGGTGCCGCAGGCCGACACGTGCTGCGGGCGCACCTACCTCTCGAAGGGCCTTACGGACCACGCCCAGGCGCGCGCCCTGCAGACCGTGGAAGCGCTCTACCCTTACGCGCAAGCCGGCGTGCCCATTGTGGGACTGGAGCCCAGTTGCCTGCTCACGCTCCGCGACGAGTTTTTGGCCCTGCTGCCGGGCGAGCCGCGGGCCGAGGCGGTGGCCAACCACGCGTTCACCTTCGAAGAATACGTCGCACAGCGCGCTACCGAGGGGGCGTTTGACGACATCGCGTGGCGCCGCGGCGCCACCGACGCGCTCATGCTGCATGGGCATTGCCATCAGAAAGCGCTCATCGGCACGGACGCCACCGAGCGCGCCCTGGCCCTTCCGGGCTGGTCGGTGGAGGCGGTGGACGCCGGCTGCTGCGGCATGGCCGGTGCCTTCGGCTACGAGGCGGAGCATGTCGACATCTCCAAAACGATGGCCCGCGACCGGCTCGTGCCCGCGGTCGAACGCGCCGATACGGCAACGGGCATCGCAGCCACGGGCTTCTCGTGCCGCTCGCAAATAAAAGACACCACGCCGCGCACCGCCCAGCACCCGGCCGAGTGGTTGTGCGCGGCGCTCCCCGAGCCCTGATGGGCGCGCACAGGGCGATGTGCGCCAAAAGCGCAGGCAGCATCCGCGTACGGCGAATGCACCGCGGGCCCCACCCTGCTACGTTGGGGCGTTCACCCTGCATACCGCCTGCCCCCGCCGCATCATGGCTGTCCCCGTCACCTTTTTCTATCCGTACCCCGAGGAGATCGAACAGGCGCCGACGCTCGACCTGCACGATCCGGCATTTTGGAGCCACGAGGGAAAGGAACGCCGCCGCGCCTGGCTGCTGCAAACGTGCTGCTGGCTCACGCACTTCGGCTACGACGCCCGCCTCGCGGCCACGCTTCCTGCTGAAGGCATCGTGGTGCTCATGCCCGAGCCCGAGCAGCAAGCCGCCTTTCAGGCCCAGTTTCAACCGGCACGCCACCGCAACATCCTGGTCGCTACGATCCGGGCCGACGTCATCGGGTTTCGCTCGCCGCTGGGCGACGCCGACATCGTACAAAACGGTCGATTTGCGGACGACCGCCGGACGTTCTTCGTCCCGCACTGGCCGCAGCCCGGGCTCATCCCGCGCGACGCGACCCGCGACGTGCGCATCGAGCACATCGTGTTCAAGGGCGGGTTTGGCAGCTTGCAGAAAGACTTTCGTTCCGATGCCTGGTACGAGGCCCTGGAGGCCCGCGGGCTGACGTTCGAAATTGCGTCTGCCGAGACGCAGGGCACCATCCCGCGCTGGCACGACTACCGCACGGCCGACCTCTCGCTTGCGGTGCGCCCCGACCTGGGCGACGGCGGCCTGCGGTGCGAGAAGCCCGCATCGAAGCTCATCAACGCCTGGCATGCGGGCGTGCCGTCGCTGCTAGGGCCCGAGTATGCCTACCGCGAGCTGCGGCAGTCGCCCCTCGACTACATCGAGATTGAAACGCCCCGCGACGCCCTTCACGCCATTGACGCGCTGCGGTCGGATCCGGTGCGCTACCGTGCCATGGTGCGGCACGCCCGCCGCCGCGCGCGCTCGTTCACTCCGGCAGCCATCGCCAAGCGTTGGGCCCAGGTGCTGTACGACGACCTGCCGCGCCTGGCGCGTACGCGGCCCGTGCAGTGGACGCGTGCCATGCCCCTGAGTGCCCGCCGGGCGGTCAACTTTGTGCTGATGCCGCCGGCTCCGTTCGAGCTTCGCAAGCAGCTGGGCCACGTGTGGCGCCAAACGACCCGCCCGTAGCCCTACGCCGCCTCATCGTCCCACGCCACCGCATAGCGCGTCGTGGGCTTGGCATCCTCCGACGTGCAGCTGAGCCGCATGGCAGGCCCTGCCGTGGCGCGCACGGTGGACCCGTACCGCCGCCCGCGATGGCGCAGTTCGATGTGCCACGTCGCATCGTCTTCGGCGGCCGCGCGTACCGTCTCGATCGCCCCATAGTCGACGCTCGCGGTGCGACGGCGCAAGGCGATGCGTGCGGCCTGCACCGGGCGTGCCTCGGCCACGCACCCGCGGTAGCGCGACAGGTCGAACAGCCGCCCCTCGCGGTGCGCAGCCACGAGCGCCGGGGCCTCTGCCGGCGCGATCCATCCGTAGTGGGCGCCGTAGGGGAGCGCAAGCACCGTGGGCGCAAAGCGATGCCCGCCCAGGTGGCTCGTCTGCCAGGCATGCTGCGGCGCGGCCGCCTGCACCGCCGCGGCCACCGGACGCCCCCACTTCGCGCAGCACGCATCGCGGCGCCCGTTCGTGCACGTAAGCACCAGCGGCGGCGCGTCCTCGTCCACACCCGACGCCCGCCACAGCGCGAGGCCCTCCAACGCACCAAGCGCCGCATACGCCGGCACCGACCGCTGATGCACCACCGGCGCCGTACCGGCACGCACAAAATAGCACCGGATGCGCCCCGGCTCGTCCCACGTCTTCAGCGCGCGACGAATCAGCTGTACGCGGAGGTCGGGGAGCGCAGCCTGCCAGCGGGCCACCGCATCGGCCACCTGCGGGTACCACGCGGCATCCTGCACAGCCGCAGCCCCCCACGGCGTTGGGTCTTCAATCAGCAGCCAGTGACGCGCTTCGGTGGCGGTACCTGCCACAGGCACCGCGGCCGCTCGGGCGCGATCCGAACAAAAGGAGGAGGGAGCAGCCATACCGGCAGTAGGTACTGAGGGGAACGGACGAATCGTATAAGATAAGGCCCTAGAGGCCACCCTACTTAAGCGGCGGGCGCCGACGGTGAAAGTCGGTGGCTTGTTGGAAGGCGTGCGCAAGGCGAAGCGGCACATCGTCGCGGTACAGCGCCCCGATGAACGAGAGGCTGCCCGGCTGCTTCTGCGGCCCGGCGCCCTCTACCGCCCGAAACGCGTTCGGCACGCACACGCACGGGTGCCCCGTAAGATTGGTGATGCTGAGCGTGCCGCCCTGAAACGTGGGCGACACAAACCCGTCGAGGTCGCCCATCGCGGCGTGCATCTGTTCCATGAGGTGGGTGCGCACGCGGCTCATCTGCACATGCTCCACCGCCGGCACAAACCGTGCACCTTTAAAGACGCGCGGCCACGTGTTTTCCCCCTGACTGACCAGCTCGTCGACCCGGCCGGAGCGCAGCAGCTCATCGAAGGCGGCTGCAGCCTCCACCTCCAGCGTGTTGAGCAACGCGCCAATGGGAAGATCGGTGGGAAGCGACAGCGGTTCGAGTGTTACGCCCGCCGCACGCAGCACATCGAGCGCCTCCTCATCAGCCGCCGCGTTGTCGTAGTCTCCCGCAAACGCCTCCTCCAGGTAACCCACCCGAAGCGCCGACAGGTCGGAGGACGGATCGAACGCAAACGGCATCGCCACGGTGGTGGGGTCGCGCGGATCCTTGCCCCGGATCGCCTCGAACACGAGGGCCGCATCGAGGGCAGAGCGCGTCATGGGCCCCAGCTTGTCCATCGTCCACGAGAGGGCCATGGCACCGTGGCGACTTACCGCCCCAAACGTGGGGCGATGGCCCGTGACGCCGTTGCGGGTCGACGGCGACACGATGGAGCCCAGCGTCTCGGAGCCAATAGCAAACGGAACACACCCGGCGGCCACCGCCGATCCTGGGCCCGCCGAGGAGCCGCTGCTGCCCTGCGACACGTTCCACGGATTGCGCGTCTTTCCGCCAAACCAGACATCGCCCCAGGCCAGCGCGCCCAGCGAGAGCTTCGCAATGAGAATGGCTCCCGCGTCGTCTAGCTGCTGCACGACCGCGGCCGTGGTGTCGAGCGTTTGATCTTTGTAAGGCGTTGCGCCCCACGTGGTGCGGTAGCCCTCCACGGCAAGCAGATCTTTGGCGCCGTAGGGGATGCCGTGCAGCGGGCCGCGCCAGGTACCCGCGTCGAGCTCTGCATCCGCGCGTCGGGCTGCACGCTGCGCGCGGCGCTCGGTGTACGTGATGACGGCCTTCAGCTTGGGATCGAGGCGCTTGAGGCGATCCAGAAACAGCACGGTGAGCTCCTGTGCCGTGATCTTGCGCGCGCGTAACAGGGCCGAGAGCGTAGCGATGCTGGCATACGCGAGGTCCTCCTCCCGCGCCGGCCGCGCAACATCCGCCGGGGGCTGCCAGGTAAACGACGCGTCGCCGGACGGGAGGGCGGCCCCGCCCAGGCGCGGATCGAACACCGTAGACGGGCGGCGGTGGTTGGGCAGCGGCTCCTTACGCAGCGCCTGGTACTGCGCAAGCTTATTCCGCAGGCTCTCCACCAGGGCCTTGCGCTCTTTTTCCGAAAACGAAAGGCCGGCGAGGTTGGCCGCATGGGCAATGTCCGCCGCGGTGATGGTGGGCGGCGTGTGGGCCGCGGCGCGCGCATAAAGCGCCCCGGGGAACAGTCCGGTGAGGCCCAGGGCTGAACAGCTTTCAAGAAAAGCCCGGCGATCGATAGCCATGGCATGCAGGTCGTTGTGAAAAAGTATGACGCGTGCACAACATACAAGGCATCCGCGACTAAATCGACGCCTGCCTGCAAATCGGGCCCGTCCCAAGAAACGTGGGCGTGTTCATCCGTTGAACAAACGGACTGCCCCCTGCACCTATTTTCTGTAGCTTATGCCTTCAACCTCCGATACTCAGCTTGCGCACGACGCGGTTGCGGCCCGCGTCGCGAAGGTACGCGCCCGTATCGAAGCCGCCTGCGACCGCGCTGATCGCTCGCCCGATGACATCACGCTCGTAGCGGTCTCCAAAACCTTCCCGATGCAGGCCATCGACGCCGGACAGGCCGCCGGCTTGATGCACTTTGGCGAGAACCGTGCCCGGCAGCTCCGCGACAAAGCCAAGGCGCGCCCCGGACAGCACGCGGGCGGCGACGTCATCTGGCGCATGATTGGACACCTGCAAACCAACAAGGCCAAGTTTGTGGCCCGGCATGCCGATGCGTTTGACGCGCTCGACAGCCCGCGCCTCGCGGAGGAGCTCAACAAGCGCGCCGCCAAAAACGACCGGGTGCTGCCCTGCCTCGTGCAGGTAAACATCAGCGGCGCCGATCAGAAATACGGCCTCCCGCCGCAAGACACCCACGCGTTCCTCGATGCCCTGGCCGACCACGAACACCTCGCCGTGCGCGGCCTGATGGCCATGGCCTCGTTCACCGAAGACCCCGAAGACGTACGCGACCAGTTTAAGCAGATGCACGAGCTGTTTGCCACCTACGACGCCCGCAACAACCCACGCGTCACGATGGAGACCCTCTCCACTGGCATGTCGAACGATTTTGAAGTGGCCATCGAGGAAGGCAGCACCATGGTGCGCCTGGGCACAGCCGTGTTTGGCCCGCGCTCCTACGACTAGCATGCACGACGCGCCGACGACGGAAACGCCCCGCGGTGGAAACTCCCAAACGTACGGTTCGTGTTACGTTATCCAGCGGGTTGCCTGCAAGGCTGCTAGTGCCTATGCTATATATTCGCTGCGCCCCATCTTGTCTGCGCTTTGCGCCGCCCCGACGATTACCGACCCCCGCACATTATGAATTTGACGCCCCTCGACATTCGGAAGCAAGAGTTCGAAAAGAACCTGCGCGGCTATGCGCCCGAGGAGGTCGACACCTTCTTGGATATGGTCGCCTCGCAGGTCGAGGAGCTCACCGAAGAACGCCGGCGGCTGAACGACCGCATCGATGAGCTGGAGCAGCGAACGGCCGATTATCAGAAAGTCGAAGAGACGCTCCAGGAGGTCCTGGAAACCACGCGGAGCAGCGCCGAGCAGCAGCTCGAAAACGCCAACCAGAAAGCAGAAAATATCGTCGACGAGGCCCAGAACAAGGCCGACCGGCGCATCCAAGACGCCGAAGCGAAGGCCCAATCGATTGTGCAAGAGGCCAAATCCGAGGCCGAAGCGATCCGCCGCACCGCCGAAGACGACGTCGCGGCGACGGCCAGCCAACTGCGCGAAGAGGTGCAGCACCTGCAGGGGCGGCGGCAGGAAATTGTCGCGCGCCTGCGATCGTTTCTTGCAGCCGAAATGGATATCCTGTCCGGCTATGCCGAGGGCGGGCACGTCGTCTCCGCCGCGCCTGAGGACGCCACGGACGAAGACACGGCCCCCGACACCACCACGCTGCACGCGGTCTCCCCGGAGGAGGCCGCCGATGCCGCACCCGAGACTGCCGACGACGCAGCAGCGACGGATGCGGCGCCCCCGGCACAGGAGGATGCCCCGCCGGAAGAGCCGTCTACGCAGGCCGACGCGGCCCGCGAGGCCGCCGACACCTCGGATGACATCGACGGTATCTTTGATGACCTGAGCAGCATCGGCGAACCAGGCGAGGAGACGCCAACGTCTTCGGAGCCTAGCACGGAAACCTTCGACGCCTTTGATGACATCCTGAACGACCTTTCCGGGGCCTCTGCCGAGACGGCCGATGAGGCCGATGCGCCCGAGGACGCGAACGCGCCCGCAGCTGACGCGGGCAGCGAGGCGGCTGACGAAGACATCGACTTTGGCGCTGTTTTTGGCGGGGAGACCGCAGATGAAGCCGAAGAGCAACCGGCCGAAGCGTCTGACACCGGCGCAAGCGGCCCCGAAACCCTCCGCGATGCCGCTGCCGAAGACGACGAACTGGGCGCCGTAATGGAGGACCTGTTCCCCGACGACGAAGCGATGGCGATGGGTCCGTCGTTGGACGAAGCGGAAGCAGACGAGGATGCCGGAGCGAAAGCACCTGAAACCGTCGATTCGACCACCGAGGAGCTTTCCGTTGAAGACACCGACGCTGGCTCGGATACCATGGCGGCCGCCGCGGCGGAGGACCAAGAGCTCGGCGCAGCAATGGAGGCCCTCTTCCCTTCGCTTGAGCAAGCCGAGGACGCATCCGAAGGTCCTGACACGCAGGCCCTCGACACGTCTTCGATGGACACCCAAACGCTGCAAGCGCCCACTGAGGACGACGAGCCGGCTTCCCGGGACACGCAAGAGCTGGACACCCAGGCCATGGACACCACGCAGACCAATCCGCCGACGGCCTCACAGTTCGAGGCGATTAAAGAGGATGTTCAGAACCGCGATGTGTCGGAGGACGAGAAAAGTGCACAGAAGCAACGCAGCCGGTCGTCGGATGAAGACGAAGCCTCGACCGAAGAGATCGAGAAGATCTGGAATATCCTGGAGGATATGGACTAAGACCGGCCCCTTCACCACCACGTCTCCATCTTTGCATACGACACGCGTTTCATGAGCACTGCTTCTTTGCGCACCGCTGACGACCTCACCACCTACCGGCATCAGGTGGACGAGGCGGCTCAGTTCATCTCCGCCCGCGCCGATGCGGTCCCCTCCACGGCGCTCATCCTGGGCACAGGCCTGGGCGGCCTCGCCGACCGAATGGCCGTCACTCATACGCTGCCGTACGACGAAATTCCGCACTTCCCGGTGTCTACGGTGGATGCGCACGCCGGCCGCCTGCTGATCGGTACGCTTGACGAGACGCCGGTGGTGGCCATGCAGGGGCGCATGCACGCGTACGAGGATTATGGGCCCTGGCAGTTGGGCTTTCCGGTACGTGTGCTCGGTACGCTGGGCATCGACACACTGCTGATCTCGAACGCCGCTGGCGGCCTCAATCCGCACTTTTCGGCGTCCGACATCATGCTCATCACCGACCACATCAACTTCTTGGGTCTGAACCCGCTTACCGGGCCAAACCATGACGGATGGGGGCCGCGCTTTCCGGACATGAGCGAGCCGTACGATCCTGCGCTGCGGCGCTGCCTGCAGGATGTCGCCCTTGAACACGGCATCAAGCTGCAACAGGGCGTGTACATGGCCGCCCTCGGCCCGTCGCTGGAAACGAAGGCCGAGTACCGCTTCATGCGGCAGATGGGTGCCGATGCGGTGGGCATGAGCACGGTGCCCGAGGTGCTTGTGGCGCGCCACATGGGCATTCGTGTAGCCGCGCTTTCCGTCATTACGGACGAGTGCTTCCCCGATGCCCTGGAGCCGGTGCACATTGACGATGTGCTTGCAGCGGCCGACGCGGCCAAGCCCCAGCTCACCCGTCTCGTCACCGATGCCCTCGCGCGCATCGCGGCCTAACCTTTCAGTCCCCGCTTTCCATGACTGCACCCTCTAGCGCTGCCTGGGCTGTTTACAAGTTTGGCGGCACAAGCCTCGCAACGCCCGATCGTCTCCTCCGCGCCGCCCGCCTGGTTCACGAGGCCGGCCGCCCGATAGCCACGGTCGTTTCGGCCATGGGCGGCGTTACCGACCGGCTGCTCGACCTCGCCCAGGCAGCCCCCACGGCCGATGCGCCGCCCCTCGAACCCCTCGACGCCCTCATCGCCGACCAGCGGGCTGCCGCCACCGCCCTCCTGGACGATCCAGCGGCCGTACATGCGCAGCTGGCCACCGACCGCGACGCCATCGCCGACGTCCTCCGCACCATGCAGCACCTGCGGGCCGTTCCCCCCGCGGCCCACGCGCTCATTGGCGGCTTTGGCGAGCAGTGGAGCGCCCGGCTGCTCACCGGCGTACTGCGCGCGCAAGGCAAAACCGTGGGCCTGCTCGACGCCCGCGATGTCCTGATCGTCTCGCATGAACGCACCGGCCCCTCGGTTGACTGGGACGCCACCCGCCGCCGCTTCAACGCGTGGCGCGCTGAGCACCCATCCATCGACCACGCCGTCGTCACCGGCTTCATCGCTTCGACGCCCGCCGGCGTGCCCACCACCCTGGGGCGCAACGGCAGCGACGTATCGGCAGCGCTCTTTGGCGTGCTGTTCGATGCCCACAGCGTGACAATATGGACGGACGTGGACGGCGTGATGAGCGCCAACCCGCGGTACGTGCCCGATGCACAGCCGCTCGATGCGCTCTCCTACGACGAGGCGCTGGAACTGGCCTACTTTGGCGCCCACGTGATCCACCCGCGCACGCTGGCGCCGGTGATGGCCCACAACCTGCCGCTCATCATCCGCAACACCTTCAACCCCGAGGCGCCCGGCACCCGCATCGACGCCACCGGAACGGAAGACCGCCTTGTAAAGGGCTTTTCCACGATTGATGACGTCGCGCTGCTTACCCTTGAGGGCACCGGCATGATGGGCGTGCCTGGCACCGCGCGGCGCTTGTTCGACGCGCTGGAGGCGGCTGGCATCTCCGTCATTCTGATCTCGCAGGGCTCCAGCGAGCACTCCATTTGCTTTGCGGTGCCCACCGCCGAAGCCGACACCGCTGCGGAGGTGGCCAACGATGCGTTTTACGCGGCCATCGACCGGGGGCATGTGCAGCCGGTGCGCGTGGCGCCAGACTGCAGCATCCTTGCCGTCGTCGGGCAGCAGATGTCGGGCACGCCCGGCGTTGCGGCTACGTTCTTTAGCGCCCTCGCCCACGCCGGCGTAAACGTGCGGGCCATCGCACAGGGCGCCTCCGAGCGTAACATCAGCGCGGTGGTCGACCGCGACGCGGCCCAGCGGGCGTTGCGGGCGGCGCATGCGGGCTTCTACCTGTCGCCCCGCACCGTGTCTATTGGAATCATTGGCGCGGGCAACGTGGGCGCGGCCCTCGTGGAGCAGATACACGCCGAGCGCGAGCGGCTCTTGCGCGATCACACCATCGACCTGCGCGTGCGGGGGCTTTGCACGTCGCGGCAGATGCTGTGTGGCGCCACACACCTCGACCTCTCCACCTGGCACCACGACCTGAACGCGGCGCCCGCCACCGACCTCGATGCGTTCGTGGATCACGTCCATAGCGAGGCGTACCCGCACACCGTCCTCGTCGACTGCACCGCAAGCGGCGCTGTGGCCGATCGGTACGCCGGCTGGTTGCAACGCGGCATCCACGTGGTAACGCCCAACAAACGCGCAAGCACCGCGCCGTGGACGGACTATCTGCGCCTGCACCGGGCCCGCGAGCACCGCGCACGTTATCTCTACGAAACCACCGTGGGCGCCGGGCTGCCCATCTTGCAAACCCTGCACAACCTCATCGAAACCGGCGATCGCGTGCACCACATCGAGGGGATTCTCTCGGGCACGCTGTCGTACCTCTTCAACGCGTTCGATGGCGAACGTCCGTTCTCTGCCATCTTGCAGCAAGCAAAAGACGAAGGCTTCACCGAGCCCGATCCGCGCGACGATCTTTCCGGAATGGATGTCGCCCGCAAGGTGGTGATTTTGGCCCGCGAGATGGGCATACCGCTGGAAGTAGGCGACGTCTCGGTCGACGGCCTCGTGCCCGACGCCCTCACCGACGGTCCGGTGGAGGACTTTATGGACGCACTGCCTGCGTACGACGACGAGATGACGGACATCCTTCGCACCGCACAGGCCGAGGGCAAGGTGCTCCGCTTCGTGGGCCGCGTGGATGCGGAGGGCAACGCCTCCGTGCGCCTGCGCCGCTACGACGCCGAGCATCCGTTTGCTCGCATCAACCACACCGACAACATCGTGCGCTTCCAAACGGATCGCTACGCAACCAATCCGCTGATCGTGCAGGGCCCCGGCGCCGGGCCCCGCGTGACTGCTGCCGGCGTCTTCGCCGACATCCTACGTCTGCTACAGTAACGCCGCTAAATGGTTGTTGCAACATGAAAAGCGGCGTTGCCCGTTGCAGACAACGCCGCCTGGTGCTTTCTTGCGGTGCCGGATGGATTACTTCACCGCCAGAAGGTCGACCGATGCAATCTGGGGCGGCTGCGTCAAGAGCTCATCGGCGCGGCCCACGGCAAAGGTTGCGAGGCCCAAACAATTGGCTACGCTTCGTCGCAGATGTTGAGCGTGCCCTTGGTATACACCGCCCACGCTTTGCCCTGCATCGCGGCGCCCACGAACGGCGTGTTGCGGCTCTTGGAGCGGATGTCATCGCCTGAGAACGTCCACGACGTATCGGTGTCGAAAATGGTGAGATTGGCCGGTGCGCCTTCGTCCAGCGTGGGGGCGGGCAGGTTCAGAATGCGGCGCGGCGCCACGGTGAGCTTCCCCACCGCTTCCTCAACCGACAGGTGACCCGGTGCGATGAGCTCGCGGCCGATGAGGCCCCAGGCCGTCTCCAGCCCGATGATGCCAAACGGAGCGGCCGTAAACTCGACCTCCTTTTCGTGGGGCGCGTGGGGGGCATGATCGGTGCACAGCGCATCGATGGTGCCATCCGCGAGGCCCGCTTTTAGCGCATCCACGTCGCGGGCCGGACGCAGCGGCGGGTGCATCTTGGTGTGGGTGGAGAAGTCGCTCGATGCTACCGCCTCGTCGGTGAGCGCCAGGTGGTGGGTGCACACTTCGGCGGTGACCGGCACGCCCTCGGCTTTGGCGCGCCGCACGAGTTCTACCGAACGCGCCGTAGAGATGTGGGCCACGTGCAGGTGCCCGCCCGTGTAAGCCGCCAGCTCGATGTCGCGCGCCACCATCACATCCTCCGAAAGGCCCGGAATGCCGCCAATGCCCAGCCGCGCCGACACGGAGCCCTCGTGCATGTGGCCGTCGGGGTTGAGCGCCCGGTTTTCCATGTGGTTGATGATGGGGCGCTTGAGCGTGGCGCTGTATTCGAGCGCGCGGCGCATGAGGCCCGCGTCGTAGACGGGCGCGCCGTCGTCGCTAAAGGCCACCGCACCGCCCGCGGCCAAATCGCCCATTTCGGCAAGCGACCTTCCGGCGCGTTCCTTCGATACGGTGCCGATAGGGTGCACCGTGATGGGCGTTTCGGCGGCGCGCTGGCGCACGAACTCGACCACATCGCGCGTATGAATCGCGGGCTCGGTGTTGGGCATGCAGGCCACAGCCGTAAAGCCGCCCTTCACCGCAGCGCGCGCGCCGGTGGCGATGGTCTCTTTGTGCTCGAACCCCGGCTCGCGCAGGTGCACGTGCATGTCGAGCCAGCCGGGCGATACCAGCCGGCCGGTGGCGTCATACGTCGGCACATCGGACGCCGCTACGTCTGTACCCACAGACGCAATGTTTCCATCACGAATGAGGATGTCGGCCGTGCGCACCGTGCCCGCTACCGGATCGAGCACGCGGCCATTCTGAATCAGCAAATCGGGCGTCATGGGGCAATCAGGCAGATCGGAAGGAGGGCTTTGCTTTTTTTGCAACGTACGTCTCGCGGGCGTTGGATGCGAGCCCTTTGCGTTCTTTTGATCTCACGGCCCGCCCGGCTCCAGGCGCGCCTGATGGCTTTGCTGACAAAACCGTTACATTGCGTGTTGTAACGCACGGTGGGGTGGGCCTACAAACAGGGCGTAATCAAGCGCGATACTTTTTAGCAATCCCCAACGTTTATGTCAACCACCGTATCCAACGCCGCCCAAGAGGTTCGCAGCGCCGCGAAAGACGCCATGGGCTTCGTGCCCAACCTCATCACCGAGATGACGGAGCACAACCCGGCCGTTGGCGCCACCTACTTGCAGGCCAACGGCGCCATCGACGACGGCGTGCTCGCGGGCCCCGAGCAACAGGCCGTCATCCTTGCAATTTCCAGCTACAACGACTGCCACTACTGCACGAAAGCGCATGCCGCGGCCGGCAAAGCCGCCGGACTTGACGCTGCGACCATCGCAACCATTAACGAAGGCGGGCTGCCCGAAGATGAGCGCCTGCGCCGCCTCGTGCAAGCCACTCGGCGGATTATGGGCAAGCGCGGATGGCTCTCGTCGAACGATCTCGACGAACTGTCGGCCCAGGACATTTCCAAGGCGGAGATCTATGAGATCGTGACGCTGCTGGGCATCAAGACGATCAGCAACTACGTCAACCACATTGCCCAAACGCCGGTAGACGACGCGTTTCAGCAGTAGGCGTGCTGCAGTACGCGGGCATCGGAGGGCCATCCCTCCCAAACGGAGGCCCCTATTTCGGGGCCTTCTTTTTTGCAAAACAGAAGCGCCACACGCTGGAGCGCGCTGATTGGAAGCGCTTCGTTTTCATTTGCAATTTGTTAACACCGTTAATAACCTGTGGACTGCATGGGCGCAGCGGCTGCGCCTTTCACTGCTTTCCGTTCACTGGTCCCCAAGGTACGCATGTCCAATCGAACTCGCTCGCGGCTTTCGGCCGTGGCCCGCCTGGTTGTTGCGGGCTTTCTCCTTAGCACGCTGGCATCTGGTGGTCTCTGGCAGGCCGCACACGCGCAGGGTTTTTCCGTCTATGAACAAGGCACCTGCACGATGGCCCGCGCCGGCGCCGGTGTCGCCAACACCTGCAACGACGGCAGCGCCATCTTCTACAACCCCGCCGGGCTGGCCGGTACGGAGGGCCTGACCGTGAGCCTGGGCGCTACGCTCATTGCCGCGCAGGGCGACTTTACAAGCGACTACACCCAGAACACGTACGAGCTGCAGAATCAGCCGATTCCGGCGCCGCACCTGTATCTCACCTACGGCATCAATGAGAAATTGGGCGTGGGCCTGGGCGTGTACGTGCCGTACGGCCTGGAAACCGAGTGGGACCCGCAGACCTTTCCGGGCGCGTTTGAGAGCTACAACGCGGCGGTTCAGAGCATTTACATCCAGCCCACCGCGGCCTACGAGCTTATTGACGGGCTCCGGATTGGCGCGGGCCCCATTGTAGCGATTGGGAGCGTGGAGCTGAAGCAGCGGCTCGATCTTGCCCAGCAGGACGTGGCACCCGGCGTTACCTTCGGGCAACTCGGCATCCCGTTCCACACCGCCTTTGCCGATGCCCAGCTGGAGGCCACCGGCGCCACCGGCTACGGTGCCCACGTGGGCCTCACGTACGACATTACCGACCGGGTGACGATTGGCGCGCGGTACCTCTCGCAAATTGAGCTTGACTACGACGGTACGGCCAACTTCTCGCAGGTTCAAACAGGATTGGTGATTCCGGCCGATGTGCCCGGTACACCGTTACAAGCCGGTACGCCGGTGGACGCCGTGGTAGCCGGTCAGTTTTCTGGCAGCGGAGACCTTACCAAGCAGAACGTGCAAACCGCCATCACGATGCCCGCGCAAGTCGTGGCCGGCCTCAGCGTCGACGTAACGGAAAAGCTCACCGTAATGGCCGACTACCACTGGACGGAATGGTCGAGCTTCGACCAGCTGATCCTGCGCTTTGAGAAGCTGGGCACCGAGGTGCGCAATGAGAACTACAGCAATACCAATGCCTTCCGGTTTGGCGCGAGCTACGACGTAAACGAGCAATTTACCGTCCGTGGCGGCTACCTCTACAACGAAGCAGCAGCGCCCGATGGCCAGGTGACGCCGCTGCTGCCCGAGGCCGATCGGCACCACCTCACGGCCGGCTTGGGCTGGCGGCCCCTCGACCTGCTGGACGTCAGCGTGTCGTACCAGTACCTGGGCCAGCAGGATCGTCGCGGACGCATCCGCGGCCCGCTGCCGGGTGAATCCGTTGAAGACCTCGCCTCGCTCAATAGCGGGCTGTACAACTTCAGCGCGCACCTGATTGGCACGACGTTCACCCTGCACTTCTAACCGCGCGCTGCCCCCTGCACCCTCCTGCTCCTTTGTTTATAGCTGCACGACCCATGACCATCTTTCGACGTCTTTCGCTTGGCGCCTTGGCGCTCCTCCTGGCCGGCACCGTTGCCCTCAGCGGCTGCGACGGAGGCGAACTCCTACCGCCCGATCCGCGCGGCGGCGACCTCTTCAGTCGCTACGTCTCGCTGGGCAACTCCATCACCGCGGGCTTTCAGTCCAACGGAATCAACATCAACACGCAGCGGGAGGCCTACCCGGTGCTCGTCGCCCAACAGATGGGCACAGAATTTAACCTGCCGGAGCTCGCGCTCCCCGGCTGCCCGCCCCCGCTCACCAATGCGCTCACCGGCGCCGTAGTGGGCGGCGACCCAACGGTGCAGTGCGCCTTGCGCCGCCCCCCGATCCCCACGACGCTGAACAACGTGGCCGTGCCGGGCGCCAATGTTGCAAGCCTCACCACCAACAGCCCTAATGAGGGCGCAGCAACCAACGCGCTCACGCAGTTCGTCTTGGGCGGACGCACGCAGGCCGAGGCCGCGCTGGATGTGGAGCCGACGTTTGCAACGGTATGGATTGGAAACAATGATGTGCTGAACGGAGCCATCGTAGGAACCGACGCGGCTCCTGTGGTGACGTCGTTCGATGCGTTCCAGGACCGCTACACGGCAGCGATCAACACGCTCAAGCAGGCCGAGCGTTTGCGCGGGGCGGTGCTGTTTGGCGTGGCCGACCCAACCATCATCCCGTACCTGTCGCCCGGCGTGTCGTACTTTGGCGCCGAGCAGCAAATCAATCAGTTTGGCGCGGCGACCTATCCCACGTGGGGCAGCTTCGATGTGGCCAACAGCTGCGCCCCGCAGGCGGCCGGCGGCGTGGGCGACCAGATACTCGTGCCCTTCCGCTACGGCTTTCAGGGGCTGTTTTTGGCGGCGGCTCAGGGGGCATCGGTAACGCTCGACTGCGCCAACGATGCGCCGCTCGCCCAGCGCTATCCGCAGCTCTTTGCCGACGGTCCGCTTGCAGCGTATTCGCTCCTCACCGGGCTTGAGATTCAAACGCTTCGTACCCGCGTGGCGCAGTTCAACGGCTTCATTCAGCAGCAAGCGCAGGCGAACGGATGGGCGTACCTCAGCCCCAACCCCGACCTGCGCGCGCTGTACGCTGTGGGCACCAACACGCCGACAGACCCGACCGATGACGTGATTCCGAAGTTTCCGAACATCACGGATCCCGCCAACCTGTTTGGGCCGTACTTTAGCCTCGACGGCATTCACCCGAGCGGTGCCACGCACCAGCTCATCGCGCAGCGGTTGATCCAAACGATCAATGCGCAGTACCCCAACCAGAGCAGCATTCCGGACCTGAGTGGCGCCATTCCGGCGGTCCTGTCGGGGCAATAGACGCCCGGCTGGATTTTATCGCACAACGGTTGAAGCGGGCGCGGCCTTCGAGCGGCGCCCGCTTTTTCTTGGGGCGTGTAGCTTTTTCGGGCGTATGGATGGTCGCGGCCGGCGCCCGCGAGCGAGCCACCGGCGCTGCATCTTCGCTAAAATCCATTGGCAATCGACCGCGCCACGCGTTTAGTTAATGATGCCGTGATCTTCTGCATGAGTCTTTTTGCGCATGGAACCGCATATCGTGGACCGCACCCGCGCCGCTGGATGGATTGAAGTCATCTGTGGCTCGATGTTTAGTGGAAAAACCGAGGAGCTCATCCGCCGCCTGCGCCGCGCGCGCTTCGCCCGTCAGCAAATTTGCGCCTTCAAACCGGCAATGGACACCCGCTACAGCGACGAGGCGGCCGTCTCGCACGACGAAAACGCAATCGCCGCCGTATCCGTCGCATCGGCTGCCGAAATTCCCGACCGCGTAGACGGCGCCGACGTGGTGGGCATCGACGAAGCGCAGTTCTTCGACGACGCGCTGCTGGCCGTCTGCCAGACGCTCGCCGAAGACGGCGCCCGCGTGATTGTGGCGGGCCTGGATATGGACTACCGCGGGCAGCCGTTCGAGCCCGTCCCCCAGCTCATGGCCGTCGCCGAGCACGTCACCAAGCTCCACGCCGTATGCATGCAATGCGGTGCCCCCGCCAACCACTCGCAGCGCCTGGTTACCGACGGCGAGCGCGTGCTTTTGGGGGCCACCGAGGCCTACGAACCGCGCTGCCGGGGCTGCTTCAGCCCGCCGTCGGCCGCCTCGGCAGCCGCCGCCGAAGCCCCCGTCGAAGCGTCGTCATCTGCCGCCGAATAATTACTGTGCAAACAATGTGCATGCTCGAACCAACGCCACCGGTGCAGCGTTGATAGCGGGCAACGGCGAAGGCAAAGCAGGCGCCCGCACACTTTATGTTTTGCGCCGGGCTGTGTCTATTTACCAGCGGAGGACACCGCGGCAACGGGCTTTTATCTAACAAACGAATGTTATGGCAAACGACAACGGATCGGAAAAAGGCAAAGCGTTGAATCTGGCGATGAAGCAGATTCAGCGAGAGCACGGCAAGGGCGCGATCATGCGGATGGGCGAGCAGCCCGACCGTGACATCAAATCCATTTCATCGGGCTCGCTTACGCTGGACGCTGCGCTTGGCATTGGCGGCATCCCGCGCGGGCGCATCATCGAGATTTACGGGCCGGAGTCTTCGGGCAAAACGACCCTGGCCATTCATGTGATGGCCGAAGCGCAAAAAGCTGGCGGCTCGGTGGCGTTCATTGACGCGGAGCACGCCTTCGACCCGAACTATGCCGAAGCGCTGGGCGTGAACATCGACGACCTGCTCATCTCGCAGCCCGACACCGGCGAGCAGGCCCTCAACATTTGCGATACCCTCGTGCGCAGCGGCGCGCTGGACGTCATCGTGATCGACTCGGTGGCCGCGCTGGTCCCACAGGCCGAGCTCGAAGGCGACATGGGCGACACCCACGTGGGCCTGCAGGCCCGCCTGATGAGCCAGGCGCTGCGCAAGCTGGCCGGCACCATCAACCGCACCAAAACCGCGCTCATCTTCATCAACCAGATCCGCATGAAGATCGGCGTGATGTTTGGAAACCCCGAAACGACCTCGGGCGGACGCGCGCTGCGATTCTACTCATCGGTGCGCATGGACATTCGCCGCATCGGCGCGGTGAAGGACGGCTCGGACGTGGTGGGCAACCGCACCCGCGTAAAGGTGAAAAAGAACAAGGTTGCGCCGCCGTTTAAAGAGGCGGAGTTCGACATCATTTACGGCGAGGGCATTTCTTCGCTCGGCGAAATCATCGACCTGGGCACCGAGTTCGACATCATCGAGAAGCGCGGCTCGTGGTACTCGTACGATGACGACACCATCGCGCAGGGCCGCGAAGCCACGAAGGAGTGGCTGGCCGAACACGACGAGGAACGCGAGGCCATCCGCACGGCGATTCGCCGGGAGCTTGGCGTTGCAGGCGCCGAGCCCGAAGAAGATACGGAAGAGGAAGCGGAAGCCGAAGCGGAGGAAGCGTAGAGCGCTGTGAAGCAAGTCCTGTACCGACACAGCGTACCGTGTCGGCACGGTGCGCCGTATCGGTACGGGTGGTGTCTGGATCACGCGATGCCGCAACGGGTGTGAACACATCGTTCGCTCGTTTCGCACGCAACGTCTCCGTTCATGGAAGCTACCGCCCTTACCGACGCCGTTGATGCCGTACGCGCCCGCACCGACCAAACGCCCACCCTTGCGCTCGTCTTGGGCTCTGGGCTGGGCGACCTGGCCGATGCCGCCGACGATGCCGTGCGCATTCCAGCGTCAGCGATTCCGCACTATCCCGAGTCGACGGTTGCCGGACATCACGGACAGTTGGTGCTGGGGCAGCTGGATGGCGTGCCGGTGGTGTTCATTCAGGGGCGGGTGCATTTCTACGAGGGCTATCCGGTGACGCGCCTCACCTTTCCGGTGCGGCTGGTGCACGCGCTGGGGGCCGAGCGGCTGCTGGTGACCAACTCGGCCGGCGGCATCAACCGGCAGTTCGATCCGGGGACGCTGATGTTCATCACCGACCACATCAACTTTGCTTTTGCGAACCCGCTCGCGGGCCGCGTGCCGGGGCCGCGCACGCCGCGGCATGAGGGCGCCCTGCATCGCCCCTACTACGACGCCGCGTGGACCCGCCGCGCCGAGGCGAAGGCGCGCGCGATTGGACTGGACACAAAGCGCGGCACTTACATCTGGACGACCGGTCCGAGCTACGAGACGCCCGCTGAGATCCGTGCGTTTGCACGGCTGGGGGCCGACGCGGTGGGCATGAGCACCGTGCCCGAGGTGATTCAGGCGCAACGCCTGGGCATGCGCGTGCTGGGCGTCTCAACCATCACCAACCCCGCCGCCGGCATTGGTGCCGAGCCGCTCGACCACGACGACGTGCTACAGGTCGGCCAACAGGTGCGTGCCGACTTGCGGCGCCTGGTTCGGGCCATTGTGGGCACCGTGGACGCGTAACCCTTCCTCCCGTTTTCCCCTATTTGCTTATGCTTCGCCGTTGTTTGCTGCTTGCCGTGTGGCTTGGATGCCTCACGGGGGCCGCGCACGCCCAATCGTCGTCGCTCTCCGTCCAACAGATTATGCAGCGCCCGGCCGCGTGGGTGGGCGACTGGCCCGAAAACATCCGCTGGCACGAGAGCGGCGCCGCCCTGTACTTCGATTGGAATCCGAACGGGCAATTTCCGAGCGACTCGCTCTACAAGGTGCCGCGCGGCGGCGGAGAACCGGTGCGGGTGGGCGCAGGCGAGCGCCGCGCGATTCCGTTCTTTGACGGCTGGAAGCATGGCACGCATACCTACACGGCCGATTTTCGCTACAAGGTGTACGCCGATGCGGGCGACCTGTACGTGTACGACCGGCAGCGCGACGCGGTGCAGCGCCTGACGCAGACGCGGGCGGAAGAGCGCGCGCCCCGGTTTAGCCTCGACGGCACGCGCGTTCTCTTTCGGCGCGGCGACAACCTGTTTGCCCTCTCGCGCACCTCGGGCCTCATCGTGCAACGCACCGACCTGCGGGACGGCGACGCCCCCAAGAAGCCAGCGCCCACGCCCCGCGAACAGTTCTTGCGAGAACAACAAACCGCGCTGTTCGAGTCGATCCGCACGGCACAACAAAACGAGCGTCAGAACAAAGCGGCTGAGCGACGCGAGGCCCGCGCCGACGACCCGCCGCCCACATTTTACACGAGCGGCCGCTCCATCCAGCAGCTGCAGCTGGCCCCCGGCGGCCGGTTTGTGACCTTCGCCGCCGTAAAAGACGGTCCCGACGGCACGACCCAAATGATTGACTACGTGACCGAGACGGGCTTTGCAGAGCCGCTGGAAGCCCGCCCCAAGGTGGGCCACGGCCCCGATGCCTTTACGCTGTACGTGCAAGACCTGCAGCGCGACACCACCTACGTGGTGAACCTGCACCAACTGCCCGGCGCGTACGATGTGCTGCCGTATCGCGCAGACGACGTGTCGGCCGATTCCCTGAAGCGCACGTTGGTGGCCTTCGGCCCGCTGTGGAGCGGCGATGGCGCCCACGCGGTGTTGGAAGTGCGCGCCCGTGACAACAAAGACCGCTGGATTGTGGCGCTCGATGCCGCCACTGGCGAGCTCACCGTGCTGGACCGGCAGCACGACGCGGCATGGATCGCGGGCCCCGGCATCTCGTGGTGGGGCGGCGCCTCGACCATGGGCTGGTTGCCCGACAACGAACGGATCTTCTTCCAGAGCGAAGCCAGCGGCTACAGCCACCTCTACACCGTAAACGTGGAAACCGGCACGAAGCGCCAGCTCACGAGCGGTGCCTTCGAGGTGTTTGACCCGCGCCTGTCGCAAGACGGCCAAACGTGGTACTTTGCCAGCAACGAGGCGTCGCCGTACGAGCGCCATCTGTACCGCATGCCCGTCGATGGCGGACCGCGCACGCGCCTTACCCAGAAGACCGGCATGTACTACGGCGCGCTCTCGCCCACGGGCGACCGGTGGGGCCTGCTGTATGAAGTGACCAACCGTCCGCCCGAGGTGTACCTGAAGGACAACGCGGCCCGCGCGTCGGCCGCGCGCATCACGCAGTCGCCCACGGAGCAGTGGCTCGCCTACGACTGGCGCAGGCCCGCGATCATCCGCTTTGAAGCCTCCGACGGCGTGCAAGTGCCCGCGCAAATCTTTCGCCCGGACTCGTCGAACGGCGCGGCTGTGCTGTTTGTGCACGGCGCCGGCTACCTGCAGAACGTGCTGCGGGGCTGGACGCATTACTTCCGTGAGTACATGTTTCACAACCTGCTCACGGACCTGGGCTACACCGTCATGAACGTCGATTACCGCGGATCGGCGGGCTACGGGCGCGACTGGCGCACGGCCATCTACCGGCACATGGGCGGCCGCGACCTGCAGGACTACGTGGATGCGCAGCGCTACCTTCAAGAGACCGCGGGCATCGGGCCGGAGCGCACCTTCATCTACGGCGGCTCGTATGGCGGCTTCCTGACGCTGATGGCCCTGTTTACCGAGGCCGATCACTTTGGCGGCGGCGCGGCCCTACGCTCCGTGACCGACTGGGCACACTACAACCACCCGTACACGGCCAACATTCTGAACACGCCCCAAACTGACTCGCTGGCCTACGCGCGCTCGTCGCCCATCTACTTTGCGGACGGGCTCAGCGACCCGCTGCTCATGGCGCACGGCCTCGTGGATACCAACGTGCAGCCGCAAGACATCTTTCGGCTGAGCCAGCGCCTGATCGAGCTGCAGAAACGCGACTGGGAGCTGGCCATCTACCCGGAGGAGGCGCACGGCTTCGAGGATCCGGATGCCTGGACAGACGAGTACCGGCGCATTCTGGAGCTCATCCGCCGGAGCGTAGGCCCTGCGGCACAGCGCTAACCGGCGCGGGCTACGTTCGGGTGCGGGCGATAACCACAACCGCCACCACGGCAAAGACGACGTGCGGCAGCCAGGCCACCAGCACCGGCGGCGCGGCCCCGGTGTAGCCCAGCGGGGCCGAGAGCTTCTGCACCGCCAGGTACACAAACGCAACCAGGAGTCCGATGCCAAACTGCACCGCCTGCCCGCCGCGGCGGCGGACCGAGGCGAGCGGCACGCCCAAAAGCACCAGAATGAGGTTGGCCCACGGATAGGCAAACTTGGTGTAGTAGGCGACCAGCGAGCGCCCCAGGTTGCTGACGCCCGCCCGGCGCATGGCGGCCAGGTAATCGCGGGCCGCGGGGAGGGTCATGGCCTCCACTTTGTTCGCCGAGCGCGCCAGATCCCGCGGGTAAATGGTGAGCGTCGTATCCACCGACCCCAGCTCGGTGCGCGTGATGGCGCCCCCGGCAAACGTGCGCCGTACGGTGCGCTCAAACCGCCAGCGACGGGTCGAGTCGACCCACACCATGCGCGATGCATCGAGGCGCGCCACCATGCGCGTGCTGTCGGCAAAGCGCTGCAGCGACACCTCGTAGCCCACCGAGTCGCTGGTGTTGTAGTATCCCACGCTCAAGATGCTGTGCGGACCGTTCTGCCGGTGCACCTCGCTGCTTCCGCTCCCGGCCCGCTCGGGGTGCAGGTACTCATCTTCGTAGCGCACCACCGTCTCGTTGGCGCGTGGCACCACCCAGCCGTTAAACGCAAACATGCCCACCGACAGGACGAGGCCCACCGCCGCGTACGGCATCATGAGGCGATACAGCGACACGCCGGTGGTTTGCAGCGCAATCAGTTGCAGCTCCTGCGCCAGGGTGCTCGTAACGTAGATGGTGGCCAGAAAGATGGCGAGCGGCGAGATGAGCCGCACGATCTCCGGAATGTAGCTCGGGTAGAACACCCCAAACACCTCGCCGACCGTGGCCCCGCCATCCAAGAAATCGTCGCTGTACTCCACCCAGTGCAGGACAATAAAAAACAGCACCAGCGCGCCTACAAATAGCAGGAAGGTTTTGATGAGGCGCGCTGCAGTATGGCGATCAAAGGTAGTCACAGACCGGGCTTTGCAAAATATGTAATGACTTTTGCTGCGGGGTAGATACTCTTCCCGTGCCTCTGTACTTTGAGGTCAAACAACTGTTCATCCAAGGCCCGACGTTCATGAAAGTCCACGAGTACCAAGCGAAAGACATTCTCCGTTCGTACGGCGTACCCATTCCCGGCGGCGTGGTCGCCGAGACGGTTGACGAAGCCGTTGCTGCTGCCGAGGAGCTTAAGGAAGACGGCGCCTCGCTCTTTGTCGTAAAGGCGCAAATTCACGCGGGCGGCCGCGGAAAGGGCGGCGGCGTAAAGCTTGCCGAGTCGGTGGATGAGGTGCGCACGCATGCCAGCGACATCCTAGGCATGCAGCTCGTCACGCACCAAACCGGCCCCGAAGGCCAGAAGGTGCGCAAGATCCTTGTGACCGATGGCGTTGACATCGCGCAGGAGTACTATGTGGGCGTGACGCTCGACCGCGCCAAGAGCATGAACGTGATCATGGTCTCTAGCGAAGGCGGCGTAGAAATTGAAACCGTTGCCGAGGAGAACCCGGACGCCATCCACAAAGCGTGGATAGACCCGACGCTAGGGCTGCGGCCGTTTCAGGCACGCAAGCTGGCCTTCGGGCTGGGTTTGGAGGGCGATGCCTTCAAGCAGTGCGTGCGCTTTATCATGGCCCTGTACGAGGCCTTTGAAGAGACCGACAGCACCATTGCCGAGATCAACCCGATGGTGCGCACGCCCGACGGCGACATTGTGGCCGTCGATGCGAAGGTCAATCTCGACGACAACGCGCTCTTCCGTCACAAAGACCTCGCCGACCTGCGCGACATCCACGAGGAAGACCCCACCGAGGTAGAGGCCAGCGAGCACGGCCTCAGCTACATCAAGCTCGACGGCAATGTGGGCTGCATGGTGAACGGCGCCGGCCTGGCCATGGCCACGATGGACATTATCAAGCTCTCGGGCGGCGAGCCGGCCAACTTTCTGGATGTGGGCGGCACGGCCAACGCCGAAACCGTCGAGGAAGCCTTCCGCATCATCCTGAAAGATGAGAACGTGGAGGCAATCCTCGTCAACATCTTCGGCGGCATTGTGCGCTGCGACCGCGTGGCGAAGGGCGTCATTGAGGCCGCGAAGAACATCGACATTCACGTGCCGCTCATCGTGCGCTTGCAAGGCACCAATGCCGAGGAGGCCAAGGAGCTGCTGGAGGCCAGCGACGTCGAAATTGAATCGGCGGTGCTGCTGAAGGAAGCCGCCGACAAGGTGGAAGCGGCACTGACTGCGTAACGGCAGCGTGGAGTCATTCGCAGGCGGGCGGCCGAGGGGCGGCCCGCCGTTTGTGCATCACAGACCTCTTGAGCGCATGCGGGTAGGGTTTGGATACGACGTCCACCGCCTCGTGGAAGGCCGCCGGCTCATTCTGGGCGGCGTCACCATCCCCTTCGAGAAGGGCCTCGACGGCCACTCGGATGCCGACGTGCTGCTGCATGCCATCGCCGATGCCCTGTTGGGCGCGGCCGCGTTGGGCGACATCGGCGCGCACTTCCCCGACACCGACGCAGCCTGGAAAGGGGCCGACAGCACCGTCCTCCTGGCCCGCGTGGGTACGTCTGTACACGCGCAGGGCTACGCGATTGGAAATATCGACGCAACCGTGGTGCTAGAGCGTCCCAAGCTGCGCCCGTACATCTATGCCATGCGGCAAATCATTGCACGCACGCTAGCCCTGAACGTCACGCAGGTGTCCGTTAAGGCCACCACAAGTGAAGGCATGGGCTTCGTGGGCACCGGCGAAGGCGCCGCGGCCTACGCGACGTGCGCGCTCCATCCAACCGAAACGCCCGAGGCCGCATGATTGAATGGGTTGGCAACTTTTTCGAGTGGATGGAGCTGCTGGCGCCTGCATGGGCGTACGCGGTGCTGCTCCTTGTGGCCTACGGCGAAAACGTTGTGCCGCCCATTCCCGGCGACCTCGTGGTCGTGTTTGGGGGCTATCTCGCGGGCATCGGACGCCTCAATCTCTTGGTTGTTATCGTTTTGGCTACGGCGGGCGGCGCGGCCGGCTTCATGACGATGTACGCCATCGGCCGGCGCTTTGGGGCCGCGGCCCTAGACCCCGACCGGATGCGCTGGCTCCCGTCGGAGGGGCTCGAACGCGCCCAGCAGTGGATGGACCGCTACGGCTTTGGCGTGGTGCTGGCCAACCGGTTTCTCTCCGGTGCGCGCTCCGTGATTTCGCTTACGGTGGGCGCCGCGCAGATGGACGCCACGCGCACGGCCATTTACTGCACGATCAGCGCCGCGGTGTGGATAAGCATCATCACGTATGCCGGCTACGCGGTAGGGGAAAACTGGCGCATCATTGGCGAATACCTCCGGGCGTATGGACGCGTCGTGCTGGTGGTGCTCTTTCTGGTGGGCCTGGCATGGCTCGGGCAGAAATACCTCCGGGCATCGGACGATACCGCCTGAAGCCCCTGTGAATGCGGAACCTCCCCGGCGCCCTTCGGTCGACAGCACCACGACCTACAGGCAGAGCCAGCACATGCTGTATGCTGCCATCCACACGCTGACGTAGCTCAACTGGTAGAGCAGCTCACTTGTAATGAGCAGGTTAGCGGTTCAAGTCCGCTCGTCAGCTCCGCTGATTCGCAAACGCCGGTGCTCCTTGTGGGCATCGGCGTTTTTGTTGTCGATCGTCGCCCGCGGCTCCTGCCGGCGGCCGTCGACGTGCCGCATGGGGCGTCAGACATAGCCTAGTTACGGTTGGGTGCTTGTGCGCACCGCGTAGGCCAACAGCCCGCCGGCCCACAGCAGCGTGAGGAGCACCACCCACGCCGGCAGGCCTGCGATGACCGCCGGCATCCAGCTTGGTGCCCCCGCAACCGAGAACGGCACGCCCTCTAGCCCAAACAACCCGGTCAGGCGCACCGCATCGATCGGATTGATGAGCAGCACCGCCATCCACAGGGCCGGCCACTGCTGCGCCGCCTCGGTGCCCGCCAGGAGCAGTGCCGCCCCGTCGTAGAGGCCAAACGCCGCAAACCAACACAAGAGCGCGCCCATCAAACCACGCGCCCGCGACTGCGCCGCATAGCCCACCGCGAGGCCCGCGCTCACGCTCACCAGGGCGAGCGCTGACCCCAGCCCCCACAGCATGGCTCCTGCAGCGAGCGATACCCCACGCCCCCAGCCCACACCTACCACCAGCCCAATGCTCGCCACGAGCAGCAGACTCAGCACGGCGGCCTTGCCCAGCACAAACCACCGCGGCGGGACCGGTTGCGTGTGCAGTAGGGGGCGCTCGGCCGCCGTGTCCTGGGCGCTACTTACACCCGCCAGCACGCCAAACAGCGGCACGGCATACAGAAGCAGCGTGAACAAGCCATACGCGACGGCCGCGGGACGCCCGGCGGTTGCAGCTACGCCCAGGCCGCCCGCTAGCAGCACAAGCGCCACCGCGTGCAGGTACCGGTTGTGGCGCGCGGTAAACACCTCGCGGCGCACCACGGCGCGTAGGGCCGCTCGATGGGTCGGCGGATGAGAAAGCGTAGGCATACGATCGTGAGAGCCAGAGCAAATGATTACGAGCGGGCGGCCGACGCGGACGCTTCCACCGGCGCGATGTGTCCGTTGGCGCACCGGAGGCGACGATCCACCACCGGCGCCCACACCTCCGTCAGGTGCGTGCTGAGGAGCACAGCCGCGCCGGCATCGGTGCGTGCCCGCAGCCACTCCATCAGCCAGGCGCGCCACGTGGGGTCGAGGCTCAACCCGGGTTCGTCGAGGAGGAGCACCGGCACCGCCGCCAAGCCCAGCACCGCCAGTCCCAAGCGTTGCCGCATGCCGCCCGAGAGGGCGCCGCAGGGGCGGTCGGCCGCAGATTGGAGTTCGACACGTGCCAGCGCCTCGTGCGCACGCTCTACGGATACGCCGCGGAGGGCCGCATAAAACCGGAGCACGCGGCGGGGCGTCAGGGCCTCGTGAAACTGCACGTTTTGCGGCAAATAGCCGAGCCGCTGCAGGGCCTCGGCACGGCGCGCCTGCACATCGAGGCCCTCAACGTGCACCGTGCCCGCATCGGGCCGCACGAGGCCCGCGCAGCAGCGCAGGGTCGTCGTCTTACCCGTGCCGTTGGCGCCTTCCAGCGCCACCAGCGTGCCAGGCGCCACGGTGAGCGACGCCCCATCGAGCACCGGGGTCGCCCCAAACGCCTTTGTCAGTCCCGTCACTTCAAGCATCATGCCCCGTTGCGTAGCGAAAGAATCCATCGGTAGCCGCCCCACCCAACCAGCACCCCAGCGCCCAGCAGGCCCACGGCCCAGCCCGGCCAGCCGCCGCCCGCCTGGGCGCCCGGCGCGTACATCAGCGGGTGCGGATCGACGATTGTGGGCACCGACGCCAGCGGCACACGCTGAACGACGCGCTCCGCAAGCGCAAGGCCCGGACTCCCGGCCAGCACGCCAACGAGCGGAAAATCGGCCCGGGCCACCGCCATCAGATCGACGGTGCGGTGCGGCCACTCGCTCACGCCGTCGCCGGTGAGGTCCAGCAATCCCGTAGGGCCCCAGTAGTTGCCACGGCCGCCAATGTGCCACGTGTTGGCCCCCTGGGTGCCCGCGAGCGCCGCGGTGTGCAGGTTGCCCTCCACCACATTTCCGCTGAAACGATTGCCCATCGAGCTGCCCGTAAGCCGCACGCCCGTGTAGTTGCGCGCCACTACGTTCCCTTCAAAGCGGCTGTTGCTCGTGTTTTCCAGATATACCCCAAACGTGTTGCCGATCAGGCGATTGTCGGTAAACGTGGACGCCTCCAGCGACTGCACGAGGAGTCCGTAGCCGCCCTGCGACCGGTTGTTACGGAAGGTGTTGTGGCGCGCCGTCACCTCCGATGAGTACATCAATGCCGACCCCGACACGTTGCCATAAAAAACGTTGTGCGCAAACGTGTTGTGGTCGGAGTACATGTAGTGCAGGCCGTAGCGCACGTGATGCACGGTGTTGCGCAGCACCTGCGAGCGGTCGGCAAACGAGAAGTAGATGCCGTCGCGGGTATGCCGAATCCGGTTGCCGGCGATGCGGTTGTGGGTCGACTTCCACAGGTGGATGCCGTTGCCCCGCTGCGCCAGCGCGCGCGTTTTTTGGCCGGTAATGCGGTTGTTTTGGATGTACGCATGCCCGACGCCCTTCACGTAGATGCCGTGCAGCACATCGCGCAGCACGTTGTCGCGCACGGTAGCGCGCGGCGCGCGAACCATGACGCCGGCATGATCTTGGTTGAGTTGCTTCCCCGACCGGCGAATGACAAACCCTTGCACCGTCACATGCGGCGCGTTGATCGTGACGACGTGCGTCGCTCCGTTGCCGCTGAGCACCGGCCGGCCCCGCCCGATGAGAACGAGCGGCGTGTCAATCGAAAACGGCCCGGGATGGATGCCGCCGCGCACCACCACCGTATCGCCGGGCGCAGCAGCGGCCAGGCGTTGCGCTAGCGTCTGCCCCGCGGCCGGCGCGGCCAGACCGGCGACCGCCAGCCCCAGAACAACGCAGCGCGCCGCCTGCCAAAGCCTCTGAAAGCGTAGTCGTGTGACCATCGTGCGAAGGGGGCTTAAGCCTCGGATGTATGCGCGGGCCGCGACAGCCACATGGCGCCTACAAAGCAAACAATCGCCAGCAACAGCAACGCCGAGCCCTCGCGCGGAAAGCTGTACTGCGTGAAGTTGGCAATCTGGTTTTTGCCGATGAGCGCCGGCATAAACGGGTCAATGTCGACTGGTGCCCTCGGATCGAGGGTGTGCGAATACGTGTACAGCCGGTAGTAGAACCGGTACATGGAAAATGCGCCAAAGTACACAAACAGCACAGTCAAATCCACCACGGCGCTCACTTTGGCAAATACCGCCGCCCGTAGGGCCAGCAAGACAAACACCCCCAGCGCAAACGGAATCCACTGCATCTCGGTAAAGTCAGATTCCTGGATGGCCTGCATCCCAATGTAGTGGTTCAGGCCGTTGATCTCGGTGATGTCTTGCCCCTCGTTGCCG
Organism: Salisaeta longa DSM 21114; assembly: GCF_000419585.1. NCBI lineage: Bacteria > Pseudomonadati > Rhodothermota > Rhodothermia > Rhodothermales > Salisaetaceae > Salisaeta > Salisaeta longa. The sequence continues at coordinate 426,852 of NZ_ATTH01000001.1, read as the reverse complement.
CCCACCAGCTTGTGGCTGTAGATGTACATGTCGAGGCCCTCTTGGTACTGCGGGGCCACGAGGTGAATCTGCCAGAGCGGAAGCACGATAGCGCCCGCGATGAGAAGCGCCCCCGCCATCAGGAGGAGGCGCCCCGTGCCGGTTACGCGGCGATCGAGAACGTCGGGAAGAGACTGCGGGAAAAGGCGCATAGCACACACGTCATCAGGAGGTAAGCACAGCGACAACCAAGCACCAGGGCGTTTGGTGACGCCCTGGTGCTGGCAGCGACGTAGTCTAGTCGGTTATTGCGGGCGCACGGCCAGGTAGCCCTGCATCTCCTGGTGGAGCGCCGAGCAGAAGTTCGTGCAATAGAACGGGAAGACGCCCGCCTTCTGCACCGTAAACTCCATGGTTTTGGTCTCGCCCGGATCCACAATCGCATTGACGTTGTGTTCGGCAATGCCAAAGCCGTGGATCATGTCCGATACCTGCTCGATGTTCGTCAGGTGAATGATCACCGTGTCGCCCACCTGCGCCTCAATCTCGTCCGGATAGTATTGGCTGCGTTTGGCGATGACATGCGCCGTCACCTCGTTGGGGCCGGTGCGCTTAACGCCGGTGTTTTGCTGCTCCCACACGGCCTCGGGGTGCGTGTTATTTTCCTGCTCGTAGACCTCAACCGGGTTGATGACGTCTTTGTGCACCACCTGCGCAAAGTGCGGCTCGGGCGGCGTGTAGGCCTCGGCCACCATCTTCATCTCTTTCCCCGAGATGTCGATGAGCTGGCTCGTTTCGGGCTGCGATGGGCCCACGCTGATGTGGCGTCCCTTCGACAGCTTGTTCATGGCCACGAGCCACTCCCCATACGGGTCTTTGGTGTCGCTGCCGCCAATGACGATGTGGCCCACGTTGTAGTGCACGCTGATCTTGTCGACCACGGCTTTGCTCATGTCCTGCGCGGTGGCTTCGTCCCACGGCGGGAGCTTCCACTTGGCCACCGACGACTCGATGTACAGCGACGTGTAGGCGTTGCCTTCGCCATCGAACTGCGTGTGCAGCGGACCTTGCCCCACCGGGACTTCGCCCTCCACGATGCTCTCGTAATTGATGACAGGTACGCCGCGGAATTCGCCCTGAAAGTCCTTGTTTTCGATGGCCGTAAGCACCTGCTTGAAGTCAAACACGGTGGCTGTTGGCTGTAGTTTTCCGGAGGCCACGATCCAACGGCCCGAGGGCGACGCGTCGATGCCGTGCGGCGACTTGCTAACCGGCACGTAGTACATCACGCCCTCGTGCTCCGCCGGGTCGATGAAGGGCACGCCGTTGCGGGTTCCGGCGTTGCCGTTCGCCACAATCTCGGCGGCGCGCTTCCAGTTCACGAAGGCCGCGTAGTCCCGATCGCGCTGGCTCGCGTTGATCTCCAGCGAGTCGTGCGCCATCTCGGTGTTGTAGGACGTCCAGAACGCCCAGCCATGGCTCGGGCCCTTTCCGGTAGAGCCAAGGTCCCAGTTAAAGGGCGGCGTTTTGATCTGCCAGCCGACGGACATCTCGCCCGTGGTGGAGTCGACCTTGACGCCGCTGACGATGCCGTTAAAGTTTTCCTCGTACGTCTCCACGGGCGCATACGTCCCCTTGGGCAGTGGCACCGAAAAGCGCGTTGCGACGAGGACGTACGTGGTGTTCGGCGTTACGAACGACGATCCGTGGTTGCCCATCGAGTTGGGGATGGGGCCCAGGATTTGCTTCGTTTTGAAGTCGCGCAGGCTGATGCGGGCAATCCGGTTGTTGGCGTTATCGTTCACGAAGAGCCAGCGGCCGTCGTACCGCCCGTTGGTTTTGGAGAGGCCCGGGTGGTGCACATCGCCCCAGGTGTACTCGCCCATCATTTCTTTCGTCTCCTTCGTGTAGCCGTAGCCCATCCCCGGCGCCGGCGTAAACACCGGAATCTTTTGGATCATGCGGAGCGAGGGGAGGCCCGCCACCCACACGTTGCCCGAGTGGCCGCCGGAGTAGAACAGGTAGTAGTTGTCTTTCTCGCCGGGCGGCACGTACGAGGCCGGTGCCCCGCCGTCTGCACCTGTAGAGGACGATTCCGTGCCGCACCCGGCCAGACCAAGGCCGAACGCGAGAAGAAGCACAAACGAAAGGGACTGCGATATTCGAGAACGCATGGGATTGAAGGGGTATGGGTAAAGTAAACGCGGCGCGCCGTCCTACGAGCGGACGTGCATAACGCCTTGCATGGTGGCCCAGTGGCCGGGGAAGGTGCACACGTAGCCGTAGTCGCCCGTCTCTGACGGCGCCGTGAAGGTTACCGAAACGGTTTCGCCGGGCTTGGCAATTGGGGTGGCAGCCAACACAAGCGGCAGGTCGGGGACGTAGTCGTTGCTCATGCCGGCCTGCATCCCGGTGGTACCCACCTCCTGAAAGTGCTCATCCGTGGGGCCTTTGGTAAGCACCACCACGTTGTGCTGCATGGACGGGCTGGTTGCGGTGTTGTCAAACACGAGCTTCACCTTGGCCCCGGGCGCTACCGTAAACTCCGTTTGCTTGTACTTCATCTGGTTGCCTTTCGGCTCGATGGTCACCAGCTTGTCAACGCCGGCCGGTGTGGCTTGCGACGTCGAAGCGGTGGCCTGCTGCTCTGCAGAAGCGGATGAGGCGTCGCCGCTAGAACCGCCGCAGGCGGTAAGAAACAGCACCGAAAGCGCCAGCAAAGACAAGCGGCGAAGCGAGAAAAACGTTTGCATGGGATGGGTTGGGTTGGTAAAAAGTATACAGCGGTACTTAGCGGTCGTACAACGGAGCGTGTCTTGCCTGCCTGCAGGCTGCAATCACGTCATTAGATTTATTCTAAAGAAGCTTTGAAGCATCCCTCGCGGGGCATTCCCCTACTTGACTGTCATGGTGCCTTGCATCGACACATAGTGGCCCGGGAACGTGCACAGGAACCGGTACTTGCCGGGCGCTTCGGGGGCCGTGAACGTGACGGACACCGTTTCGCCGGGCTTGGCCACCGGCGTAGCGGCCATCACTGCCGGGTCGTCGGGCACGAAGTCTGCTGCCGAGAGCGCGGCCTGCCCCACGCGGGTGGCTGCGGCGTCGTCCATCGTGTTCAGGAGCACCACGTTGTGCTGCATGGCCGGACTGGTGGCCGTGTTCTTGAATACCAGCCGCACCGTCTCGCCGGCTTGTACGGTGAACGCTTTGGTGGCAAACGCCAGCTGGTTGCCCTGGGGCTCAATGGTGATGGTGCGCGGGGGCGCATCGGTGGCCAGGCCGGTGGTTGGGCCTACGACCCCGAGGGCCAAGAGCAACAAAAGGAGGGAGGCAAATACACGAGTCGTCATAACGAACCTCATCAAGGAAGGACTAAAAGGAGCGCGGAAGGCCCCTGCGTGCTTGCAAGCCCCCTCCGCGCGGACCGGGCGCCTAGCGCGCCGCAAAGATGTCGGGCTGCTCGGGGCCGGTCACGTTGATGGTGGCCTTTGCGCCTTTCCGCGCAACGCGCGACAGCGCGTGGTCGACCAAAAAGACGGGCCCCGGCACGGGAAACTTCATGTGGAAGATGCCGCAGCTTCCGGGCGCCACCGGCGTGGTTTGCACGTTCTTCTCCGGTGCACTTTGAATGGCGCCTTCGCGCCACACGTCGGTCCACACGTTGCCAATGGGGTGGAAGCTGCTGGTGAGGTTTGGGCCGCCGGTTACCATAAACACGCGCGCCGTCTCGCCCACGTTGGCCTCCATCGCGCCCAACCGATCGGGTGTTAAGCCGTATTTTGCGCCGTTTAGAAGCACATAGGACGGCTTTTCGTCCATCATAGCGTCAAAGTCGAACGCGTGATGCCCTGCTTCGCCCGTCTTTTTGTTCGTGTACACCTCGTGCTGCCCGATGTAAAACTCGTGGTCGACCGGGGGTAAGCCCTCGGGCGGTTCTACCACGATCATCCCAAACATGCCGCTGGCGATGTGATAATCCAGGTTGGGCACCGCACAGTGGTAGATGAAGGCGCCGGGGTACATGGCCTGAAAGCTAAACGAGCGCGACTGCCCCGGCGCTACAAGCGTGGCCTCGGCGCCGCCGCCCGGCCCGTACACCGCGTGGAAGTCCACGTTGTGCGGCATGCGGTTGGAGGCGTCGTTAGTCAGGGTTAGGTTGACGGTATCGCCCTGTCGCACCCGAATCATAGGACCCGGCACCTGACCGCCAAACGTCATGAAGTTGAACGTGACGCCGGGCTCAATCTCAGCCACCACCTCTTCTGAAGTGAGGGTAATGTCGTGCGTCTTGGAGGTGTGCCGGCGGATGGGCGGCGGAATGTCGGTCGGGTCGGCTGCCACGCGGTTGACCTTGCGGCCAACCGGCCCAAGCGGAATATCGGGCCGCTCCATGGCGTAGTCGGCACCAAAGGCCTCCAGCCCCGAGGCCATGAAGCCTCCGGCGGCAGCCGCGGTGCCCAGGCCCTTCATGAACGAGCGGCGCGAAACATTTGAACGATCGGATGCGGTCCTGCGGTTGGTCTGTAGCATCGTACCGAGCGGGTTAGTTGGCAAAATCAGTGGAAAGACGTCAGCCCGTGCCCGTCTTTCTGTATTTAATAGTACGTTGTATTAAATACTGGTAGCTACTAAATACGAACGCTAAGAAAGTTCGGGCCAAATGGCGGACTCACACAATCTCGGTGATTCGTTGGCACCTCCTTCGTCTGGTGTTGATCTTCTCTTCATGGAAGGGGGTTCATGCCGGCATTGAACCGGCGCGCGCGATTCTCCGTACGTTATCTTGCGTCCAATCTTGCGCGTACTTGCATCCGCTAGCGCCCCCGTCGCCCGCTCCTCCACAGACGAGTATTCTTTCATGCGTGCCCTCGACCTTGTAGGATCCGACACGCGCCGCCGGCTGCTCCAGCTTATTAAACGACGCGGCAGCCTATCGCTCGATGACGCCATGCAGGCACTGGACATGGCGCGCACCACCGTGCGCGAGCACTTGCTGCGGCTGGAAGAAAAAGACCTTGTGGAGCGCTTTACGCGGTCGGAAGGGCGCGGGCGGCCGCGTTTGTATTACAAGATGACCCCGCGGGCGCAAATCCTCTTTCCGTCCCGCGATGGCGAGCTGCTGGGCGAACTGATTACGTTTCTGGAGGATCACGCAGCCGAGGACCTTGTCGCTTCGTTTTTTGAACACTACTGGGCCGAGCGCACCCAGCGCGTGCAGCAGCAACTCGACGCCGAAGCTTCCGACGACCTTGAGGCGCGGCTGCGCGTGCTTCTGCGCATTCTTGAGGCGGAGGGCTTTATGCCGAAGGTTGAACACGACGGGGGCCAACTTACCATCCGCGAGTGCAACTGCCCGTTTCCCGAGACCGTGAAGCGCACCCACCTACCGTGCCGCCTAGAGGCTGCGTTCTATGAGGCGCTTTTCGACACCGATGTGGAGCGGACGCGCTACATGCCCGATGGTGCGGCTTCCTGCTCATACGCGCTTCCCGTACCCAGTCCTTCGACCGACGAACCTCCGGTGCCCACAGCAGACGAACAGGCGCCGTGAGGGGAAGCCAGGGCAATCGCATCAATTTTAGGTTCGTGCTGAGGCCGATCAAAAGTGATTTGCAAAATGACCATGATGTGCCCCGGAAGTGTGAGCTGGCTTTAAAGCGCTCAGCGCGGGTTCACGATTCCTCATGCCGTTGCTTTTCCCGCATATCCTGCTGATTGCATTGTGCGGCAGGTTTTTGCTCCCTTGTGGGGATTGCCTTTTCACGATGACCTTCGGCCTCACCTACGGCACGACCTAAAGGCCCCCACGCTCCCGTTGGTCGCTCGCAATGACAACAGAGGGAAATTGAGAAAACGAAGCGTTGGTGGTTCAGGTGGCTGTTCGGACAGAATTGGGCATCTGCACGCCCAACGCGCTAAAACAGCAGCCCTCTACTTGTCACCGCGAGGAATGAACGCACGTGAATGACGCGGCGATCTCCATGTACGGGCAGAAACGCCCCATTGCGGAGATTGCCCTGCGGGATGGCCTTCGGCCTCACCTGCGGCATGACTTGAAGCCCCCTTCCAAGATGTCCAGGGCCGTTGTATCAATCTTGCTTATGCGTGCTGACGCCGTTAAGTGGTGATTTGCAAAATGACGACGACATGTCCCGGCAGCAGAAGCCATCTTTGAAGCGCTCAGGACGGATTCACAATGGCGCATTCGATTGTCCTGGTGGGGAAGCAGCTCCCGATCCGAAACTTTTCTATTTAAATAAAACGTTAATTGGCTAATTAAACAACGAAAGGCGGAAAACTTTGATGCCGTCCGCAGTAGAGGTCGATGCCGTGGCGGCTGATCGCATGCAACCGACTGTAACATCGCTGCCGCTGCGATGCATCGCGCGCCGCGGTGCGCCTGGACGCCCGCCCTCTTTCCTCGAATGCTTCGATTGTGATGCCCGAGCCCCCGCCGCCCGCCGATATACAATCGCGTGATGATGTGCACGCCGTGGTCAGCGCGTTTTACCGCGGCATTGCCGAAGACCCGCTCCTCGGGCCGTATTTTGCATCGGTCGACCTCGATGCGCACGTGCCCCGCCTGGTGGCCTTTTGGACGTCCATCGTCTTTCAGTCTGGGACCTACCGCGGCCGCCCATTCGACGCCCACGCCCAGCTTGAGGGGCTGCAGGCGCGCCACTTTCGCCGGTGGCTTCAGCGGTTTGAGGCGACCGTCGATGCGCGCTTCGCCGGGCCGCGGGCCGCGCGTATGAAGCAGCGCGCCCGCCAAATCGCCACCGTCTTTCAGTCGAAGCTCGGCGTTTTAGAGGCCGGTGATGGTACGGCACGCTTCAACCCGAATGCGGCGCCCTCGCCATAGCCAGCGCGCGCTCGGCCCACAGCCTCCGGCATCCCTCTTTTGTCTCCTAACTGCTATACCATCCCATGACGTCCCTCCTCCAAACATCCCTTGGCGACCTCGTTGCCCAGAACGACCGCCGCGCTGTGCTCTTTGACCGCCTCGACCTGGATTACTGCTGCGGCGGCGACCAAACCCTTGAAGCGGCCTGCCAGGCGCGCGGGCTTGCCCCCAGCACCGTGGCGGCGGCGCTTGAAGCGCTCGACGCTGCCCCGCCCGCGCCCGATGCCACGGCGCCCGCCACCGATTGGACCTCGCGTCCCCTTCCCGCACTCATCGACCACATCGTCGATACGCACCACGCCTATCTGCGCCGCACGCTCCCCGAGCTCGACGCCCTCTTTGCCCGCGTCAGCAAGGTGCACAGTCACGACCACCCCTGGCTCACCGACGCCGCGGATGTGTTTGGGCGGCTGCGGCTGGAACTCAATGCGCACATGCAGAAAGAGGAGACCGCCATCTTCCCCATGATCCGGTCGCTGGCTGCCGGGGATGCGCGGCCGACCGAGGATGAGGCCGAGGCCCTGATTGCATCGGCCGAGGACGAACACGACGAAGCCGGCGCGGCCCTTCGCACGCTGCGCACCTTGTCCGATGACTTCACGCCGCCGCCCGATGCCTGCGGCAGTTTTCGGCGCTTGCTGAGTGGATTGGACACGCTGGCATCGGACATGCACCGGCACGTGCATAAGGAGAACAGCATCCTGTTTCCGCGGGCGCGCCGCCGGCTTGAGACCCAGCGCGCACAAACATCCTAGGGGCCCATGACCTACGGCTGGTACCTTGTCATCGTAAGCCTGCACGTTCTCGCGGCCACCGTTTGGGTGGGCGGGATGGTCTTTTTGGGCGTGGCGGTCGTTCCGGTGCTGCGCGCGCCCGACCTCGCGCCCGTCCGCACCACGCTGCTGCACCGGCTCGGCCTGCGGTTCCGGTGGGTGGGGTGGGCGCTCCTTGGGGTGCTGGTGGGTACGGGCCTTCTGCTGCTGCACGCGCACGGCTACACCTGGGCGCACCTGTGGAACGGCACGCTATGGCAGGGGCCGTGGGGCCACGCGCTGGCCTGGAAGCTTGGCTTCGTCGGGCTAGTGCTCGTCGCCAACGCCGTGCACGACTTTTATCTCGGCCCGCGCGCGATGAAGCAGATCGAAGCCGACGAGGCCACGGCAGCACCGACCCGCCGCGCCGCAAGCTACCTGGGCCGCCTTACGGCCGTTGCGTCCATCATCATCGTGATCCTGGCCGTCATCCTCGCACGCGGTGGTTTGTAGGCGCTAGCATCCTGACGTGTCAGACGACACCGGTCGCAACTTCTCGAATCAGCGAATGCGCGTCGCATGAATGACGCTCCCTGGCACACCCCGCTGCGCTTGTTGCCATTGCCGCATGGCTCACCCTTTACGACATTGCGCGGCGCACGGTACACAGCGGAGGGCTCACGCGCTTCATCGCCGTGTGTCTCCTCGCGGGCTACGGATGGCTGGCCGTGGGCGGGGCTCTCATGGTGGTTTACGGCAATCCCGCCGCCGGTCCGCTCTACGACGCCGTGCTGCATGCCGTCTTCGTGGGCTTTGTCTTTAGCATGATCTTCGGCCACGCCCCCATCATCTTCCCGTCGGTGCTCGGCCGCCCGATCCCGTATCGATCGTTCTTCTACGTCCACGCGGCGCTCTTGCACGCAGCGCTCGCGGCCCGCCTCGTAGGCGACCTGTTATTGCTGCCGTCGCTCCGCGTGTGGGGCAGTTGGGGAACGTGAGAAAAAGCGCTTTCAAGTAGCAGTTGCATCATACGTAGCAAGCTGCCAGAACGTTACAACAAGCGCCTTGCCCCGGTTCACCCGGCCAGCCAGTTGTTGTCTTCGGCTTCGCGGAGGCGATCGAGGCGCAAGGCGTGCCGACGCGAGAACAGCACGCGGAAGCCCAGCAGCACCGCCCCGAGGGACGCGAGTGCCGTGCAGGCGGCAATCATGAACATGATGACGACCTGGTAGCGCACCGCATCGGCCGGCGCGGCGCCCGCGAGAATCTGTCCGGTCATCATGCCCGGCAGGCTGACGATGCCCATCACCATCATGGAGTTCACCACGGGGATGAGCGCCGTGCGCATGGCGTCTTTCACGATGCGATGCCCGGCCTCCCAGCGCGTGGCTCCCAGGCCCAGGAGCGTTTCGAGCACGCCGCGCTGCTGCACACACCCCTCCATGAGGCGGTCGAGCCCCAGCGAGATGCCCGTGAGCGCGTTGCCCAGCACCATGCCCAGGAGCGGGATGGCATACTGCGGGTCGAACCACGGCTGCGCCTGCACGACGCCCAACAGCCCCACGCCCGTCACCACAAACGACGCCCCCACGATGGATACCAGGCTGTTCCAGTAGATGCCCGGAAAGCGCCGTTCGGTGCGGTTGACCGCGGCGACGCTCGCCAATCCGGCCATGAGCAGGGCAATGCCCAGAAGCAGCGCCGGCGAGCGCGTCTCGAAGAGCCACTCCAGCACGAGGCCCACAAGGAGCAGTTGCACCGTCATGCGCAGCGACGCCACAAGCAACTTCCGCCCAAGGCCCAACCGCAGCCACACCGACAGCCCGATGTTGACGAGCATGAGCACGGCCGAGAGGGCCAGCTGCGCGTAGCCGATGGAGATGTAGGCGTCAGTCATGGACGGTGGCGGTTGCAGACGGATCTTGGATGGTGCCGTCGGGGAGCGTAAGCGCCCGGTCGGTCATGCGCTCGACCTGATCGGCGTCGTGGCTCGTCCACACGAACGCGGCCTCGTCGGCGCTGTCCATCCACCGGTTGACGAGCGCCTCAATCTGCTGCGTGCGCGCGGCGTCAACATTGGCGGTGGGCTCGTCGAGCAACAAGATGGTCGGTGCGAGCTGAAGGGCGCGCAGCAACGCTGCAATCTGTCGTTCGCCGCCCGAGAGGGCATCCACCGGCCGCTCCAGAAAGTCCTCCGCCTGATCCAGCTGCTCCAGGTACGCCATCACGCGGGCGGGATCGTACGACCGGTCGCGGTGCACGGCAAAGGAAAACGGCACGCGCAGGTTATCCGCCACGGTGCCCTCCACGAACGCCGGGGCCTGCGGCACATACGTGACCGCCGCACGGTAGGCGGGCAGCGACCAATCGGACAAGGCCCGCGCCTGAAAGGTGATGGCGCCCTCATCCAACCGATCGAGGCCCGCGAGGGCACGAAGCAACACCGTCTTTCCAGCGCCCGAGGGCCCCACCACGGCCCAGCGCGTGCCGGCGTCAACCGTCAGCGACAGCCCGCGCCAAATCCACGCATCATCCAACAAGCGGCCGCCGTCTGAGAGCGTCAACATAAGGGGAAGCAGTTGTGAACGACAGGAGGATACCGAATGCCCGCAGGTGCTGCCGTTCCGAGCGCCGTGTAACGATTGTACGCCGCGCGCCGGTTACGCGGCAGCAGGCTGAAGCGGCGGCACGGCGTCGGTAGCCTGTAGCCATTGGCGGAGGGTGGTCGTGCGGACCTGCGTGCACGAGAGGTCGAGCACCGCGGTGCGGCGCGTGGCGTTGGTGTGCACCTGCGGCAGCACCGGATCGGCCGCTTCGAGCACGTCGGCGGCGGTGAGCGTCAGTTCGAGGCGCGGGCCCTCCGGGCGCAGCGTGAGCCGCTCAACGGCCGTCCACGCCACGCGGGCCACGCAGTGCTGCGCCACCCACACCTTCAGCCCGCGGCGGTCCATGCGCACCGACACGCGATCGGACGTATCCGGAAACCAGCGAAACACGACGACGGCAAAGACGCCGGTGAGCCCCGACGCGCCGGTAAGCGCGCCCAGCAGCACCCACGGGGCATCCACGTGCCACATGCCCAGCGCCTCCAGCACAAGAAAAAGCACACACGCCATTAATCCAATGGCGACCCGTGGCAGGTAGTATGCCACACAGCCCAGGTTGTCGTCGCTCGCCAGCGTGAGAACGGGCAACATGGCGGCGTCGGGGGGCGCGCGGCGGGCGGCATCGTACTGCCGGCGCAGCTCGGGCGTGCTCAACACGCGCTGTGCGGTGCGCAACTGCCGAAAGCGCCGGGCCGCCTCGGGGTCGTCGGGGTTCACGTCCGGATGCACGCGCTTGGCCCGCTGCCGAAACGCGCGGCGTATGGTGGCGCGGTCGGCGTCAGGAGCCACATCGAGCAGCGCGTAATAGTCCACCGTCGGATCGAACCGAGCCATAGCCATCCAGCAAGCCATTCACGAAAGGGAATGCGTGAACCCGTTGGTTGCCGGAAAGATCACATGTTTCGGCGATTTTCTGTAACGCATCGGTTGCAAATGAGTGCGCCAATCGGTTCGTTGTAGAGGTGTAGGATAAAGTGTCCTCCCCCGCCCAACCGTGCGGTGCGTGGCCGTGCGTTTGCCGCTGCTCACCGTGCGTCTCAGCAACGGCATGCAGGTGTCCTTGACAGACCGGGCCGTTGCTTCTATCTTACAAATACGCTAAATGGAATTGGACGGCCTGGTTCATGAAGGTCCTTACCATTTGTAACCATAAAGGCGGTACGGGTAAAACGACCACGGCCATTCACTTGTCCGCAGCCTTCGGACTGTCCGGTCGGCGCACGCTCGTGCTCGACCTCGATCCGCAGGGCTTTCTGTCGCGCGCGCTGCATGTGGGCGAGCCGCCGCCCGAAGAATCGGTGCTCGCGCTGTTCGATACGGACCTGGACATCCGGCGCATTCAGGCGCGCTCCCTCAGCGGGTTCGACCTGATTCCCTCCTCGGGGCGCCTCACCAAACAGATGCGCAGCCTCAACAAACCCACCGATGTCTTTTGGGTGCGTGAAACGCTCGATCAGCTCACCCTCAACTACGACATGGTTGTGTTTGATACCGCAGCCGCGGTGACCGTGTACAGCCTCAACGCCCTCGTGGCTAGCGATTACGCGGTGATTCCGGTCCTGCCGGAGTATCAGGGCATCATTGGGGCCGAGCAGACCTACCAGACGGTGAACCTGGTCCGCAAGCGCCTCAACCCGTCGCTCGCGCCGCCGCTGTTTCTGTTTACGCAGGTGGATGCCCGCAAGCGCATCCACCACACCTACCAGCAGTACGTCCGCCGGAAGTACGGCGACCAGGTGCTGGAGCAGGTCATTCGCACCAGCACGTCGCTTGCCGTGGCGCACGAGGAAGGGAAAACCGTCTTCAACCACGACGCCACCGCCCGCGGCGCCCGCGACTATGCCAACGCGGCCGACGAACTGTTGCGCCACGTGACCGGCGGCGCCGAGGCGTCGTCCGATGACGAGACCTCAAACGATGCCTCGACGTCTAGCAACGCCCCGCCGCCTGCGTCGTCCGATGGCGCCAGCAACGACCCGTCTACGCTCTCTGTAAAATCCTCCTAAGGCCGCTTTGACTTCCTCCTACCGCGCGGCGGGGTGGGGCGCCACCGCGCTGGGCCTTGTGCTTGTTGGATTGCTGTCGATGCGGTGGGCCGGGCTCGCACCGCTTGCTTCGCTTCTAGACCCGGCCGATGGGCTGTGGCGCACCGCCCGCACCGAAGCGCGCGCGCCGGCCCGCACCACACTGCGCCTGCCCGCGCTCCAACAACCGGTAACGGTGGTGCGCGATGCCCGCTGGGTGCCGCACATCTACGCGGCCTCCGACCGCGACGCCATCATCACGCTGGGCTACCTCATCGCCCGCGACCGCCTCTTCCAGCTCGACTTCATCCCGCGCGTCGCGGCCGGTCGCCTCGCGGCGGCACTGGGCCCCTCGGCGGTGCGCACCGACCGCTTCTTGCGCAGCACCGGTATGGACTGGGGCGCGCGCCGCAACCTCCAACGCATCAAGGCCAACGGCGGCCGCGCCTGGGATGTGCTGCAGTGGTACAGCGCGGGCGTGAACGCACACCTCAAGGCGCTGCCGCCAGACGACCTGCCGTTTATGTTTCGGCTCTTTGGCTACCGCCCGGCGCCGTTCCGGCCGCTCCAGTCGATGCGGCTGTTGCAGTACATGGCATTCAACCTGACGTACGGCACCGACGATGCCGCCTACGGTGTGCTGCAGAGGCGCATGGATTCGACGAGCCGCGCGCGGCTGTATCCCCACGAACCGGCCGGGCTGTACGTGCCCATCATTCCGCCGGCGCAGCAGCTTGCTGGTCCGGCCGCCACAGGCGCTGCGCCCACGGCAGCGGTTGCAGCGGCCCGGGCGGCGTTGGCGCGTCACGTGCGCACCCAGCGCGGGCTGCGGGGAGGCGTGGCCGAAGGGTTTGTGCCCGGCAAGGGCTCCAACAACTGGGCCGTGTCCGCGGCCCGCTCCACCACCGGCGCCCCGCTCCTTGCCAACGACATGCACCTGCAGCTCACGCTGCCGCCCATCTGGTACGAGGCGCACCTGGTGACGCCCACGATGAACGTGTACGGCCTCACGGTGCCGGGCGCGCCCCTGCCCATTCAAGGCATCACGCCCACCACGGCCTGGGGCTTTACCAACACCGGCGCCGACGTGATCGACCACTACGCGCTCACCCTCGATTCGACCGGCACGCGCTATCGCTACAACGGCACCTGGCGCCCCCTGCGCACCGTCTACGACACGATTCGGGTGAATGGCGGCGCGCCGGTGCCCGATACGCTGCGCTACGCCCACTGGGGGCCCGTCATTGAACCGCCCGATAGCATGCAAGCCGGCGCGGTGGCCCTTCAGTGGACGGCGCACAAGCGCAGCCGCACCCTCCAGGCGCTGTGGGGCATGCTGCACGCCGATAGCCTCGCGGCGTTTCAGGAGGCGCTGCGCTTTTGGGACACGCCGATGCAAAACATTTTGTATGCCGGGCGCGACGGCCACATCGCCATCCGATCCACCGGCTACGTGCCCACACGCCGCGCGGGCCACGGGCGCGGCCTCCTCGACGGCTCCACCGATCGCTTCGCCTGGACGGGCCGCATTCCGTTTGACGACCTTCCGTATGCGCGCGACCCGGCGCAGGGCTTTCTCACCTCCTCCAACCAGAAGCCCACCGGCCCCAACTATCCGCACTACCTCAACCACGACTGGCGCGACGGCTGGCGCTCGCTCCGCCTCGACACGCTGCTGCACCGCACGCCCCACAGCCCGGCCGACCTGATGCGCTTTCAGGCCGACGTCGACGTGCAGCAGCGCGATGTGTGGGTGCCGTTGCTTCGGCCGCTGACGGGCCTTTCCGCCCGCGCCGATACGCTCCGCCAATTGTTTGCCCGGTGGGATGGCACCGCGGCCCGCGACCGGCCCGAGCCGCTGGCGTTTTATGTGTTTACCCGTCAGCTGCATGCGCTGGCCTGGGACGAGCCGGTGTTCGCGCTGGCGCCCGATCCGGAGGTGGCGCCGTTCGTCGACCTGATCCGGCAACAACCGTCGTCGCGCTGGTTCGACATCCAGTCGACACCCGCGCCCGAAACGGCGCCCGACCTGCTACGCGCCGCGCTGGAGGCTACGGCCGATACGCTGGCCGCGCGCTATGGCTGGACGCCCCGCCGCTGGCGCTGGGGCGACCATCACGCCGTCGTCTTCAAGCACCTGTCCCAAACCGACGCCCTGCAGGCCCTGTGGCGCGGTCCGTTTTCGTATCCCGGATTTGCGTCGACCGTCTCGCCCGCCCGCGACACGCTCACCACGCACAGCGCGAGCCAGCGCCTCGTGGTCGACTTTAGTACCACGCCGCCCACCGCCCACGGCCTGGTGCCGGGCGGGCAGAGCGGCCATCCGCTGAGTGCGCACTACGGCACGTCGCTCACGCCATACGTCAACTTTGACTACGTGCGCCTTGACCTGGCCGCAACTCCGGCGGGCCTGCCCGATTCGCTCGTGCGGCAGCGCGCTACCCTCCGCCCGTCGCCGTAACGATTGGCGGGGGCGCCGCGTTGTATATCCAACACCCTTCTCACTGCTTCCTGTACTGCTATGGCTGCATGGATCTGGGTCCTCATTCCGCTGGCTGCAATCCTCGTCGGCGGGTTTAAGGAGTGGCTGTCCTTTCGGGAAAAGCAACGCCGCCTCGGCTCGTCGACGACCGCGCTCGAAGAAGAACTGGCCGCGCTGCGCGAAACGCTCGACGGCATCGCCGACGAACAGCAGCGCCTCACCACCCGCGTGGAGCACCTCGAAACGATTGTGACGAGCGAGGCCTGGGACCGCAGCCGCGCGGCAGATGCCAACGCGCTCGATGCGCCGTCGCCGCCCCTGCTCGACCTGGAGGCCTCGCCAACGGATGCGCCCGACCCGGAGGCCATCGCCTCACGCATGGCGCGCGCCCTCCATTCCCGCTCGTAACGTTTGCCGCCTTCCGCTGTGATCGACCTCAACCACGTTACGCTCACGTACACCCTGCCCAACGGCACCCCAAAGCGCGTCTTGAACGACGTGTCGCTGCACCTCGACCGGGCCTCGATGGCATACCTGATTGGCCCCACCGGCAGCGGCAAGAGCACCATCCTGCGCATGCTGTACATGGACGTGTTTCCGGAAACCGGCACGGCCAAAATCGGGGACTATCGCTCCGACATGATCGACCCGGGCGACGTACCGATGCTGCGCCGCGAGATTGGCGTCGTGTTTCAGGACTTTCAGCTGCTGCCCGACCGCAGCGCCTACGACAACGTGGCGTTTGCGCTGCAGGTGACGGGCGCGTCGCGCCGTGACGTGAAGGAGCGCACCATGAAGGCGCTGGGCGAGGTGGGCCTCAGCCACAAGCGCAACCACTTTCCGCATGAGTTGTCGGGCGGCGAGCAGCAGCGCGTGGCCATTGCCCGCGCCATTGCCAACGACCCGTGGGTGCTGCTCGCGGATGAGCCGACCGGCAACCTCGACCCCGTGGTGGCCAACGAGATCCACAAGCTGCTGCTGGGCCTGCACCGCCAGGGCATGACCCTGCTGATGGCCACGCACGACTACCGGCTCGTGAAGCAGTTTCCGGCACGTACGCTGGCCATCATGAACGGCCAGGTGGTGGATGTGGACCCCGAGACGCTGTAGGTTATGGGGACGCCGCGGGGCGGGGATTGTCGTCGGCCGGCGGATGGGTGGCGGTGGATTCATCGCGGGCCGCGGGCTTTACGCAAAAAGACGGATGTTAAATGGTTGACATGCAAGAGCTTGCGACAATGTCGTCGTCCCCGGGGGGTTTATGCGCGACCGCCGGGCGACGACATTGCGCCCGAAAAATTCGACGCGCACCCCGCGTTCATTTGCATTTGGCCGGGATCTTTTGCAGCATACGGTAGGCTTTTAATCGCACCTTTGAGGTATTGAAATAATCGTTGTGCGCATCGCACGACCTTCGACGACGACCTTTTAATCGCACCTTTGAGGTATTGAAATTCTCGGTGGGCTGCCCCTCTACGCGGTAGCGATCCACTTTTAATCGCACCTTTGAGGTATTGAAATGGCATGAGTAGCAGCACGCAGGTCACGGAGCGCGTGCTTTTAATCGCACCTTTGAGGTATTGAAATCCAGACGTGAGCTCGATGTCATCACGCTGGAGGCGTGCTTTTAATCGCACCTTTGAGGTATTGAAATTAGCGACTCATGACATCTGTATGACTAGAATGATCGTCTTTTAATCGCACCTTTGAGGTATCAATCACGTTGACGGCCGGGCCTTCGGTGACAGGAGGCGCCGGTCGTTGCTTTTCTGTGGGCTGTCGGGCATCTTGGAAGTCCTTCGGCTCACCTTTTCCCTGACGTTGCCCCTTTCATGCGCTGGGTTTTTCTGCTGCTCCTCCTCTGCGCGTCGGCCGCGCCGGTCCACGCGCAGTCAGCCACCTCGCTGGCGTCTGCAACCTACGGCACCATCTACCGCCCCTCCGCCGTCCACTACCGGGTATTGCCGTACGGCGCGTACAACATCATCTACCAGCGCGGCTACGAAGCGGCCGCGTACCGGTTTGGGCGCATCCTCACGAAAAGCGCCGCCGTCACCGACTCCATCGTGGGCCCGCACCTGGCCCCGCGCGTGCGGATGCCGGTGGTGCTCAATGGCTACAACGACCGCTCAAACGGCTACGTGACGCCGCTTCCATTTAAGCAGGAGATTGAAATTCCCAGCATTCAGGGCAGCCCCATCCCGCTGCGCTATTCGTCGTGGCCCGCGGCGGTCGCGCCCCACGAGCAGGTGCACGCCGCTCATGCCGAGATCAACGCGCCCGTGGGCGTGGGCTCGGTGGTGCGCTGGCTGGGCCCCGACTGGGCGCGGGCGTACAACCTCTCGGTGCCCAACGGATGGACCGAGGGCCTGGCGGTGTACCGCGAAAGCATGTTTGAGGCGGGCGCCGGACGCCTCAACGAGCCGCTCTTTACCGCCCGCTTTTGGGCAAAGATGGCCTCGGAGGATCCGTGGAGCGTCACCCAATTTCTGGAATCGCCGACTTACACCCAACCGTTCGACCGCCATTACCTGGCCGGCAGCTTCATGATGCGCCACCTGGCCCGGCGTAACGATACGGCGTGGCCCGAGGTCTTTTGGGACGCGGCCGCCTTCCAAAACCGCATGCCATTTCTGGGAACCGGCGTGACGCTGTGGCACGCCACCGGCGACCGGCCCTACGTGCTGGAGGATTCGCTGCAGACGGTGTACACGCAGGCGGCGGCCGAGCGGCTGGAACGCCTCGGCCCGTTTACCGCGCGCACCGTCATCGACGGCAAGCGAGGGCTGAACTACCGGCGGCCGTACTGGCTGGACAACCGCACGCTGGTGGCTTACGCCCGCGGGTACGATGTGCGCCCCGGGTTTTACCGCATCGACGCCCGCACCGGCGCCCGCTCGCGCATCAACGCCGAAGCCATCACCGGCGACTACGCCTACCGCCTGTCGGCCGACTCCTCGGCGCTGCTCGCCAGCCGCTACGTGCCCGACCCGATTGTGCCCACGCAAGCGATTGCAGACGCCTACCGCCTCGATGTGTCCACGGGCCGCGCGCAGCGCCTCACCAACGGCGCCCGCGTCTTTGCGCCCGTCGATGCCCCCAACGGCGCCCGCTGGGCCATCCAAACGGACGGTTCGTACACGCAGTGGGTGCGCATCACCGCGGGCGGCGTGACGCCGCTCACCGATTTTGTCAACAGCCGCTTTCAGCAGATCGCCCCCGCCCCGCACAGCGACCGCGTGGCCGTGCTGCTCAACGTGAAGGGCGATCAGCGCATCTACCACGGGCGCGTCACCGGCGACCGCGCCACCCTGCGGCCCTGGATCGGCTTTGCCGACGCGGTGATCTACGATGTGGCCTGGGGCCCCGCAGGCCGCTACCTGCTCTTCTCGTCCGATGCGCAACGCGACGTCGTGAACGCGTACGCCTTCGACACCCAAACGGAGACCTGCTACCGGCTTACCAACGTGCCGTACGTTGCCCGCGAGCCCGCGCTCTCGCCCGACGGCCAGACGTTGGCGTATGTGGAGTACCGCAACGAGCGCCGCGTGCTGGTGCGGCAGCCGTTCAACATCGAGGAGGCCACGCCCGTGCCATCGGTGCAGGTGGGCAAAGCCGCGGGCCTTCCGCGCCTGCGGCGCACCCCGCTCGATGACCCGCCGCCCCAAGCAACGGTCGGATCGGCCACCGACTACCAACCGCTTCAGCACCTGGCCCCGCGTCTCATTGAACCCATCGTGCGGTTTGGCGAGGACAGCGTTGTCGAGGAAGCCCTGAACGAGGATAGCTTCGACAGCGCGCTGGGCTTGGGCGTTGGCGTTGGCATTGCGGGGGCCGATCCCCTGCAGCAGGTGGCCTACAGCGCTGAAAGCTATGTCCAGAACGGCCGCCTCTGGGGCGAAGCCCGCGTAGAAACCGGAGCCTGGGCGCTGCGGCCGCGCCTGTTTGCCTACAACCGGCCGTTCGCAACGCCCGTGCAACTCCAATCCAGCAGCGCGCTCCTAACGGTGCCCGCGGTGGCCGAGGAGTTTGGCGTTGGCGCCGGCCTGCGGCTGCCCATCACGCTGCAATCCAACGTGTACCAATCGGTGCTCAACCTGGGGGTCGACGCCGAGTACAGTGGCGTGCGCCTCCGGGATGTCGACGAGCCGCCGTTCGTGCAGCTGCGCGACGAGACGACGCCGTTCACCACCCGCCTGATGGTGGAGCCGCGCGCCACGCTGGGCCTGCGCCTGCAGCAAAACCCGCGCGACCTGATTCCGAACACCGGCGTGGTGCTTAGCAGCAGCGCCACCCTCGAAGCCTGGTCCGAGACCGCCGCCCGGCACGCGCTTATCACCGAAGCGCGCGTGTACCTGCCGTGGCTGCGCGCCATCAACGGCGGACTGGCGCTTGAGGGCGGGCTGCTCACCCAAAACCGCGGCGGCATCTACGACCTCGACACGTTTGTGCCGCGCGCCTTCAGCGAGCGTCTGTTCCTGGGCAGCGGAACCTTTGTGCGCCTCGGGGCCGAGTACGTTCAGCCCTTCGCGTTTATCGACGACGGCTTCTCGCTCTTTCCGCTCTACTTCGAAGCGCTCTACGGCTACGCCTTTGGGCAAACCTTGCGCGGCGTGGGCGACGCGTCGTTTTTCGCACAAGCCCTCCCGCAGCCCATCGCGCAGGCCCATTCGGTGGGCGGTGGCCTGGGGCTGGAGTTCCGGTTCTTCTACGTCTTTAACATCGACTTGCGCCTGGGCGTCGCGTACCGCTCCACCGACCAGGACTATTCGTTCGTCGGCCGATAGGGCAGATGGAAATTGTGCGCATATTGGCATATCCCCTTTCATCTGTAGCTGCTGCACCACGTGTGGGGAATCTACCGGCGGTCTGGTGGGTTAAGGCACCGCACATATTCTTGCGGATCCCCAACCTGCTGCTATGGAAAAGCTGACGTGCAAGACCTGCGGGTGCCAAAGCTTGCAACCCATGCAAGTGGTGCTCGATGATGAAGACGACGACCTGTCGCTGCTTGGCGGTGAGCAGGAATCTCGGTTTTACAGCTGCCAGGTATGCGGCGACAACTGGCTGTCGGTGAAGGAGAAGACGACCGACGGCGCATGCACCATCACGTTTGTGCACCAGATGGGCACCGCGCCCGTCCTGAAGCGCATCGCGCACATGGACAACGCCATCGTGGTTGAGACCGACAACGTCGACGAATGGGAGTATTACGTGGACGAGGAGCGGGTGGACGAAAGCGACTGGCGCGAGGAGCTCTCGGACCGCCGCGATCTCTTGCGGGCTACGTGCACGAACTGATGATCGGGCGTTGTTTTGCTACGGCGCGGGCCGTCCGGCATTGGCGCCGGGCGGCCTTTCGTATGTAAGTGCGCAGCGCCGCTGCGCTCACTCAAACCGTTGAAGGATGCGAGCCACGCGGGCCGCGTACGACGTGCCAAAGTGGTTTAAGTGGTTGATGAGGTGATACAGGTTGTAGATGGGTCGCTGCTGGGCATACGCATCGCGCAGCGGCCACGCCGCGTTGTACGCCTCGTAGAAACGCGCCTCGAACCCGCCAAAGAGCTCCGTCATGGCCACATCCGCCGCCCGGTGGCCGTGATAGACCGCCGGGTCGATGAGGGCCGCCCGGCCGTCGGCCGTAGCCAGCACGTTGCCGCTCCACAAGTCGCCATGCAACCGCGACGGCGGCGGGTCGAACGGCAGCAGCTCCGGCAAGCGCCGGTAGAGCGCATCGAGCGGAGCGTCCCAGGCGGCCTGCCATCGTCCGTTGGCGCGGGCGCGCTGCACCTGCGGGGCCAGGCGGGCCGTGCGGAAAAACGCGGGCCAGTCGTCCTTTGACGGATTGGCCTGCGGCAGCCGTCCGATGACGTTGTCGGGATGGTCGCCGTAAGCCGCGCCCGTGACGCGGTGCAGTTGCGCAAGTCCTTCGCCAAGGGCCGTCCAAAAGGCCTCCGTTTTAGGGCCGGGCTCGATCCACGAAAGCACCAGGTAGCCGGGCCGCTCGGGCGTCGCCGCATCCTGCGCGATCACCTCTGGAATGACGAGGGCATCGGCCGCAGCCAGGGCCCGAAGGCCGCGCGCCTCGGCGGGAAACGTGCGGGCCACCTCTGCCTCGCCGTACTTCAGAAAGAAGCGGCCCGCGGCGGTGTCAAGCCGCGTGGCATGGGCAATGCAGCCGCCCCCCACGGCCGTAGCCGACTGGAGCGGGGTGCCAAGGGTCTGTTCGAGCGTAGCGCGCAGCGCGTCAGGAAGCATAGGGGCACGGTTGGTTCGCATGGGCGTTGGCTGTATGCAATCGCTGACACCGCCCCAGGGTTTTCTGCCACATGGACCGCTCGCGCCGCCTACACGTCGACGAACAGATGGACGACTTTTCGATCACCGACGAGCGGCTGACGGGCGCGCTGGCCAACCTGCGGTGGACCAACCGGCTCCTGGGCGGCTACCGCGCCTCCGACGCCCGCTTCGATCCGCTCCTCAAGCAGCGGCGCACCCTGCACGTGCTGGATGTGGGCACCGGCGGCGCCGACTACCTCGCCCACCTCGTAGCCCGCGGCGCGCGCTTCGGGTGCACGGTGACGGCCGCGGGCGTCGATGCCAACCCCGCCACGGTGGCCTACGCCCGCCGCTGGCTCGATGCGCACCTTTCCGCCGCCCACCGCGGCCGCGTCACGATGCATGTGGGCGACGCGCGGGCCCTTCCCCTCGACGACGGCGCGTGCGACGTGGCGCATGCCAGTCTCTTTCTGCATCATTTTTACGGAGACGAGCTGCGGGAGGTGCTTGCGGAAATGGATCGCACGGCCCGCCTCGGCCTGATCGTCAACGACCTGCACCGGCATCCGATAGCCTACTGGGGCATCCGCCTGCTGGCGGCCGTGCTGCCCGTCTCGTCCATGTACCGGCACGACGCGCCCGCCTCGGTGGCCCGCGGCTTTACGCGCGCCGAGCTGCAGCAGTGGGCCCGTGCGGCCGGCCTCGGACCGGCCCATGTGCGCTGGCACTGGGCGTTTCGGTGGACGCTTGCCACGCGGGCCGCGGCCGGCGTGGGCGTCAGTTGAGGATGGGCCAGTGCACGCCAAACCGAAAGAGCTGCGGCGGCAGCGGATACACGGGTGCGATGAGCGCGCCGGGTTGCACGGGCGTGCCGCCGGCGGCGTGCTCGTACGAGAAGAACAGCTTGGCGCCACGCAGAATGATTTCGGCCTGCACATCTACCACCCCCAAGGGGCCGTACGACAGCAACGGCGAGGGCGGCACCGGCGTTTGCGGTTGCGGCACGGCCAGCAGGCCCGTCGGCGGATGAAAGTCGCGGCTTTGGAACGCCGTCCACCCGCGGCCCGCCACATACAGATCCACGTAGAGGTCATCAAACGCAATGAAGCGCGCCCCCAGCCGGCCACGGCCAAACAGCGTCGGCACCGTGTTGGCGATGCGGGCGTGGAGCGGCGTCTCGGTTGCATTCAGCACCTGCACGGCCGTGCCCTCGGCGATGGCGTAGAGGCCGCGCCGGGCCTCCGAGCGCCACGTGAGGCGTCCGGTCGCCCCCACGCGCTGCAGCGGCGCAGCGAGCTGACGCGCCGCGATGGTGGTGGTATCGCCCGTGGCAAAGTAGTCGACCAGGCGGGTGTGGAGCTGCGCAAAGCCCTGCAGGCGTAGCGAGAACGGTCCGAAGCGCGCGCGGGCCCCGAGCGTGGCGCCCACACTTCGTGGCGTGCCGAGGGGTCCAGCAAGCGGCTGCGTGAACGGCCCAAACGCCTCCTGCGCCGTACGCCCCAGCGGCTGCCCGCTCAGGCGCACCTGCGCCCACGGCCGCACCCACCCGTCGGCGCGCGCGATGCGCACGTGGCCCGTAGGCATCCACCGCCCCGGCGCCCAGCGTCCGCCCACGTGCCCCGACAGCGCATACGCCCCGACGCGGAGCGAATCGGACAGCCGAGCGCTTACAAAAGAATCGGTCGTTGGCGCCATCACCGTATCGCCGCGCACCTGCGGCCGCACCGTGCTGCGCACCTGCAGCGCCAGGTGGTGCCGCCCCAGGTGCCAGGGCTGGGCCAGCGCCGCGTGGTAGCCTTTCGTTTTGACGCGCCACGCCGGCGACTGCCGGTCGGGGTAATACGTGTACGTGTGGCTCGTCCACCCCACGCGCGCCGTCAACGGCGCCTGATCCGCACGCCACCACCAGCGCACCGCGCCCACCAGGTCGTTGCGCAGCGTTTGCTGCTGCTGGCCGCTGTTGAGGACGTTTGCAATGAGCGGCTGGTAGATGGACGGAAAGAACGACGGCACCGGCGGCACCACCCCGTCGTGCATCTCCACCCGCAGGCGCGTCGCGTAGTCCGTGAGGGAGACGCTCAGCCGCGGCATCCGGTAGCGGATGCGCCCAAACAGGCGACGCGTGCGCTCTTGTGCGCTGCTCGAATAGGGGCCGTTGGCCCCGCGCCCGCCAAAGCCGCCCGTAACCTGAAGCACGCCGCCGCGCCCCCACCAGTTGAGCCGGTGTTGTTGGCTGTGCAGCACCTCCACCGCCTGCAGGCCGTTGCTATCGCGCCAGTAGCGGATTTCGGTGAGGGGCCGCTTTTCGGAATAAGGCCGCCAGGCCGTCTCCACGCCCAGCCACGCCCCAAAGCCCGCGGCGGTGGTGCGGGGGCGCCGCAGAAACGACGGCGGCAACAGGTCGTAGCGCGGGCGCCCGGTGATCGGGCTGACGTAGGGCACCCCGTTGAGCCAAAGCTGCGGCCGGTTGGGACTCAGGCCGTTGGGGCTCCACCCGTGTGGCCAGCCTTCGTTCCCCAAATCGTACAGGAACGACCCCGCCCGCCGCGCGAGCACGTGCGAGACGTCGGTGATGGGCAAACGCGCCGGCAGCGAATCGATGACCGGACGCCCCGGCGGAGGCCCCGGAAACGACAGCGGCACCTGCAACGAATCGGGGCGGCGGGCCGCACGCTGCACGCTATCGGCCTGTAGCGAGTCGGTGACCGGTGCATCGGACCGTAGCGAATCAGCCACCACCCGTAGCGAATCCCTCTGCTGTGTGGTGTCGGGCACCTGCGCCCACACGCGCGGCGCAAGCACCGCCCACACCACCCATCCCAGCCACCAGTACCGACGCGTGCGCATTGAACAAATCAGCCGTTGGAGAACGAGCGGGCCGCGGGGCTATGCCGCAGCAGACGCGTCATCGAAGGCCCGCTGCACCAGGGCGCGGGCGCCGTCGAGAAGCGCCTGCAGGTGCTCCTCCCCCTGAAAGCTCTCCGCATACAACTTGTAGACGTCTTCCGTCCCCGACGGCCGCGCCAGGAACCACCCGCTGCCCGTTTCCACCTTGAGTCCGCCAATGGGCGCATCGTTGCCCGGCGCGCGGGTGCGTACCGCCGTGATGGGTTCGCCCGCCAGCTCGTCCTGCGTCACCTGATCGGTGGAGAGCTGCTTGAGGACGCGCTTTTGCGTGCGCGTAGCCGGCGCCTCGACCCGCTCGTACGACGGCGCACCATAGATGGCTGTCAGCGCGTCGTAGCGTTCGGCCGGATCTTGCCCCTGTTTGGCCGTAATTTCTGCGGCCAGCAGGCATGCGATGATGCCATCCTTGTCGGTGCTCCACACCGTGCCATCGGTGCGCAGGAACGACGCCCCGGCGCTCTCTTCCCCCACGAAGCCCAGCGTTTCGTCGGCGAGGCCCTCCACGAACCACTTAAAGCCGACCGGCACCTCGGTGATGGAGCGGTCGTGGGCGGCGGCGATGCGGTCGAGCAGGCGGGTGGTCACGACCGTTTTGCCCACGCCCACGCGCGGGCCCCAGTGGGAGCGATCGGCCAGGAGCGCATCGAGCATGACCGCGAGATACGCATTCGGCTGCATGAGGCCATCGCTGCCCGTCACGATGCCGTGGCGGTCGTGGTCGGTATCGCAAGCAAAGGCCACGTCGTAGCGGTCCTTGAGCGCAATGAGCGACTGCATGGCGTAGGGCGACGACGGATCCATGCGGATGGAGCCGTCCCAGTCGAGCGTCATGAACCGAAAGGTCGGATCGACGTCGGTGCGCAGCACCTCCAACGGCAGGTTGTAGTGCTCGGCGATGGCGCCCCAGTAGTCGACCCCGGCACCGCCCAGCGGATCGACCGCCAGCGACAGCCCCGAGGTGCGGATCGCCTCCATGTCGATGATGGCGTCGAGGTCGCGCACGTAACGGCCCATGTAGTCAAACGTGTGCGTGGTGTCGGCGCGGCGGGCGGCCTCTTGGCCGTGCCGCTGCACGCCCGCAAGGTCCTGCTCCAACAAATCGTTGGCGCGGGCTTCGATCCAGGACGTCACCTCGGGACCGGCCGGGCCGCCGGTGGGCGGGTTGTACTTGATGCCACCGTCGGCCGGCGGGTTGTGCGACGGCGTGATGATGACACCATCGGCCGTGCCGCCCTGCGCTGAGCGGTTGTGGCTGAGGATGGCGTGCGAGACCGCCGGGGTGGGCGTAACGCCGTCATCGGCCGCCACCATCACGTCGAGGCCGTGGGCCGCGAACACCTCCAGGCATGTGGCATGCGCGAGCGGCGAGAGGGCGTGCGTATCCATCCCCAAAAAGAGCGGGCCGTCGATGTTGGCCTGCGCGCGGTACTCGGCAATGGCTTGCGCGATGGCCAGGATGTGCGCTTCGTTGAACGTGGCGTTGAAGGCGCTGCCCCGATGCCCCGAGGTGCCAAACGACACGCGCTCGGCCGGCACCGTAGGATCGGGCGCAAGCTCCTGATACGCCGCCAAGAGCTTTGGAACGTCGAGCAAAACCTCGTCGGGCGCCGGCTGGCCGGCCAATTCGTGGATGGGCATGAGGAACAGACGGTTGGTGAGCGGTGCGCGTACATCCGAAACGGCACAGATGCGTGTCTCCTTATCGACCGGCGCGGACGGTGTTGCAAACGCTGGAAAATGGACCGATTGTACCGCAATGCTTGTGGGATGCCCGGCAGGGCCTACGCGTTTCTTTCTGTACCTTCGCCCTCCGCGTCGCTCGCATGCGTACCAGTGGCATGACCAAGGCCCCACGTCATTCACATGCGTTCATTCCTCGCGATGACAAGGAGCGTACTGCTTTTTTGTGCGTTGGGCGTGCAGTTGACCAAACCCACCCGAATGTCCAATTGAACCATCGACGTTTGAGCCCTCACCTAACTATTCATGTCATTGCGAGCGAACGAAGTGAGCGTGGCAATCTCCGCAAACGAGCAGGAACGCACCATGCGATGAAAACGAGGTTGGGGCCTTTAGGTCATTCCGGAGGGGAAGCCGTAGGTCATGGCTTTGGTACGTGGCAATCTCCCCAAGCGAGCAAAAACCTGCCGCACATTGGTGCGATTGCCCTGCCTACAGAACCTGCACGTTGCATTTGCGTGACGATTTCAGTAGTTAGATGAACCCGACGCTCATCCCATGCCCCATCCACCGCCAGACGCACATGACCGCACACAGCTACATCTTATTTTTTAGCGGGCTGCTGGTCGTGGCCCTTGCGGTGGGCGGGTGCGCCAACTCCTCCTCGCTGACGGCCGCCGAGCGCGCCAAGTTGAGTCCGGCGCTGCAGGCCATCGTTCAGGGCCAGGTCCCGCAACGACCGGGCGTAGCGCCGGTGGCAACGCGACCGGATGGCACGCCGGTGTACGCCGTCATCGTGCGCACCACCGATCCGGTGGCCCTGCGCAACAGCGATCTGGCGTGGAATACGGTGCGCGGGCGCATTGCGACGGCTCGTTTTACGCCCGATGAGATCCGGCAAGCCGTGCGCCTGCCGGCCGTCGAGTCGATCGAACTGAGCGGTACCGCATCCCCAGCCTCCAACTAAACACGTACGTACCGTGAATCGTCTGTTTTCTCTTTGTTGTGCGTTCCTTCTCGCGGGCCTCGCCGTGACGCCCGTTCATGCCCAAGATCGGCCGTTGACCGCCGCCGAGCGCCAAAAGCTCGACGGTGCCTTCCAGATGCTCCTGTCGACGCCCGCGCCGGCTCCGATGGCCAAACGCAGCGCCCGCGCCCTTCCGTTGCCCGTGCTTGAGGCAACCGCCGTCACCCACGGCGGCACGGTGCGCTTTCCCGCCATCGTCCATACCACCAACGTCACTGCGCTGCGACAGGCCGGGATTTCGGTGGGAAGCGTCTTTGCGGGCCGGGCTACGGTGCGGGCCACGCGCCGTGAGCTGCGCACGCTCGCCGGCCTTTCGGCGGTGCGCCGCATCGAAACGGCAACCATGGCCCACTCGCACAACGACGAAACCGCTCGCGAGGTGGGAGCACGCACGCTCAACAACGGCGCGGTGAACAACACGGCCTACCAGGGCGCAGGCGTCATCACCTGCGTTATCGACTCGGGCATTGACTATGACCACGGCGACTTCGTGGATGCCAACGGCGATACGCGCATTCTCTTCCTGTGGGATCAGACCGCGAGTACCACAACCACTCCGGCCGATCGGGATGCAAGCTTCAGCGGGCTGGATTACGGCGCGGAGTATACCGCGGCAGACATCAACGCGGGCACCGTCAGTGCGACGGATACCGATGGCCACGGCACGCATGTAGCCGGCACCGCGGCCAGCAGCGGATACGCGCTTGTAAACAGCGGCGCGCAGGCGACGCCCGAGCATCGCGGCATGGCCCCAAAGGCCGACATTGTCGTGGTCAAAGCGGGCAACGGCTCCTTTCCCAACACTAATATCATTGACGGCATGACCTACTGCGGGCAGGTCGCAGCCAATCAGAACAAGCCCGTCGTGGTAAACATGAGCCTCGGGTCGCAGGGCGGCCCGCACGACGGCACGAGCGCGCTCGACCTGGCCGTTGATGCCTTCACCGACGGAACGCCCAACGACGGATCGCCTGATCCCGGCACGGCTCCGAATCGTGTGGCCGTCGTGTCGGCCGGGAACGATGGCGGGAGCAGCATCCACGTGTCGGGCTCCCTTGGGGCCGGCGCTACCGCCAACGAACCCTGGACGGTTGGCGAATACACGCCCAAAAGCGGCGCACCGAACGATTATTTTCTCACCGAATACTGGCTCGACGGCAACGGCCCGCTCACCATCACGGTCACCGCGCCCAACGGCACCGATCAACTGGCCCTTTCAGCAAGCGGCACGGGCCCCCAGGCGGTGGGTGACTCCACCGGATCCGGCATCATTTACATCGAAAGCGGTGTTGATGGCGATAACAACGATCGGTACGTGTCGGTGATAGTCTATGACATAGTCTATGACGAGGTACAAGGCGCAAACCAAGTGGCCCCCGCGGAAGGGCAATGGAGCATCCAGCTTACCAACAACGGCACTGCCTCCACGGGCTACCACGGCTGGACCACCGCAACGCAGACGCTGACGGGGAGCTTCGATAACGGCAACGGGCAGTACACCATTGGTACGCCCGGCAGCGCAGCCGGCGCCATTACGGTAGGGGCGCACGTCCACCGCTGGCGGTGGACGTCCACCGACGGCTCCTCCCTTGGCTATGATCAGTCGTTCGACCTCCGCGACGACATTGCGCCATTCAGCAGTATCGGACCGCTGCGCGATGGCGCGCTAAAGCCCGACCTTACCGCGCCCGGCATGGGTACGGTATCGGCCTATTCGCAAGACATGAGCAACGTATCATCTCTCCGAATCATTGATCAGGACGGCTTGCACCGTCTAAGCCAGGGCACGAGCATGTCGGCGCCAGCGGTGGCAGGATCGGTGGCGCTGCTCTTGGAAGCAGCCATGCAAGCCGGCCAGTCGCTTACGGCCAACGAGGTGCGCACGTATTTGACGGATGCCGCCGATACGGACACCTACACCACGCAATATGGCGCGATGCCGAATCCGGTGTTTGGGCATGGGAAGTTGGACATCCTGGAAGCCGTTACCAATTTCTTAGGCGGCTCCGCACAGCGCGAATACCTGATCTATCACGATCCGTACACCCTTAGTGAGCTTACGGGTCACACGCTGGGTGGCACCGGCGCCGAACGTCTCGCCCTTCGGTTTACGCCCTCCATCAGCGGGGTCGTGACGGGTGCGCTGCTCACGCCTGGCCCGGCGGGCTCCATTCAACTTACGCAGCCGCTCAACGTGGAGGTCTGGTCGAGCTCCAGCGCGGGCCTGCCCGACACGAAGCTGGGCGCAACCACGGTGCCGCCCGAGCAGCTTACGGCCTTTGGCCCCAACAGCGTAGATCTCGTGCCCACCGGCGTACAGGTGCAAGCCAACACCGATTATTTCGTGGTGTTAACGCCGAGCGGACCGGGCTCGCTCACCATGCAAGGCGAAGCCGCCGGAAGCACCAGCGGGCGCAGCGGCTCGTTCGATGGTACGTCATGGTCACCGCTGGCTGCCGACCTGATCCTGCGTCCGCAGATTGCTGCCACCAGCGGCATCGCCTCGGCCCTGCCGGTCGAGCTTGTGGCCTTTAACGCCGTTTCGACGGCCAACGGCGCCCGCCTGTCGTGGCGCACGGCCAGCGAGACCAACAACGCGGGCTTTTACGTCGACCACAAGGCCCCCACGGCCGAGGCCTTCACCAACCTGTCGTTTGTCGCGGGCGCCGGGACGGCCTCTGCTCCGCAGACGTACCAGTTTGCCGTGGCCGACCTCGCGCCGGGCACGCACACCTTCCGCCTCCGCCAGAAAGATGTGGACGGCACCTCCACCGACCAGTGGACAACCACCGTCACGATTGATCTGCGCGACGCCTTTCGCCTCTCCAAGGTGGCCCCCAACCCGCTGACGCGCAGCGGCCGGGCTACGCTGTACGTGCAACAACGCCAGAAGGTAACGGCTGCGCTGTACAACGTGCTGGGCCAACGCGTTCGGGTGCTGCACGACGGGGCCGTGCCGCCGAAACAGGCGCTTCACCTGCCCATTGCGGCCGACCAGCTGGCGAGTGGCATGTACTTCCTCCGCGTGCGCGGCGAGCGCTTCCAGGCCACGCAAAAGGTGATGATTGTCCGCTGATCGCGCCAACACGTCCACTTACATCATCAAGGGCAACGCCTGCTGCGCACCCCGCGGCAGGCGTTGCGTCTGTAGAAGCGCTTTCGTAGTTTGAGCGCTCCCACGCCTGTTCGTCCAATCCCGCACCGCTTATGCGCCGTCGTCTCCTCGCTGTCCTTCTCGCCCTTGTGTGGATCGCGCCCGCCGCGCATGCCCAAGAGGCCCCGCATGCGTTTGTGGGCGCCCGGATCGTCCCCATCGCCAGCGCGCCCATCCCCGAGGGCGTGCTCATCGTTCAGAACGGGCTGATCCAGGCCGTGGGCACCGCCGACGCGGTGGCCATTCCCGACGACGCCGTACGCCACGACGTGCGCGGCAAGGTCATCATGCCGGGGCTTGTGGATACGCACTCGCACGTGGGCAGCGTAAGCGGCGGCGACCGGTCGGCCGCCTTGCACCCCGCCGTGCGCACGCTCGACGCGATTAATGTGCGCGACCCGTCGATGATGCGCGCGCGAGCCGGCGGCATCACCACGGTGAACGTGATGAGCGGCTCCGGCCACCTCATGAGCGGGCAAACGACCTACCTGAAGCTCCGAAGCGGCGGCACCATCGACGACCTGATGGTGTGCGACAACCCGCAAACCGACATCTGCGGCGGTATGAAAATGGCCAACGGCACCAATCCGCAGGGCGACCCGCCGTTTCCGGGAACGCGCGCGAAGGCCGCCGCCAAGGCGCGCGCGCTCTTCTTGAAGGCGCAGCAGTACCGCGCCAAGCTGCAATCGGACGACCCGCCGAAGCGCGACTTGCAAATGGAAGCCCTCGTAGAGGTGCTGGAAGGCAAACGCACGGTCCACTTCCACACCCACCGCCATGACGACATCATGACGGCCATTCGGCTCAGTCAGGAGTTTGACTTCGAGCTGGTGCTGCACCACGTGAGCGAAGGGTGGAAGGTGGCCGACGAGATTGCCGCCGCCAACGTGCCGGCATCCATCATCGTGATCGACGCGCCGGGCGGCAAGCACGAAGCCGACGAGCTGGTGTACCGGACGGGGGCCGTGTTGGAAGACGCCGGAGCGCTTGTGGCGTACCACACCGACGACCCCATCACCGATTCGCGCTGGTTCCTACGGTCGGCCGCTTTCGGCGTGCGCGCCGGCATGTCGCGGGCCACGGCCCTCCGCTCCCTCACCATCAACGGCGCCAAGATGCTCAACATGGCCGACAACGTGGGCACGCTGGAGCAGGGCAAGGATGCCGACTTCATCGTGCTCTCCGGCGATCCGCTCAGCGTGTACACCAACGTGGAGCAGACATGGGTGGAAGGGCAGAAGGTGTTTGACCTCAGCAACCCTGCCCACCGGAAGTACGCCACGGGCGGCTATCGTGTGTTTGAGGGCACCATGCACCACATTCACGGCCTCACCGAATAGCGCGCCCCGCCCGTCGCCCCTCTCACTACCAACCGTTGTCTGCTTATGCGTCGCCTTCTTTCATTTGTTGCACTCCTCCTTGGCCTCGGGGTGTGCCTTCCGGCTGCAACCCATGCCCAACTGGCCATCCGTGCCGATACGCTCTACACCATGACCGGCCCGCCCATCGTAAACGGCGTCGTGGTGGTTGACGGAACAACCATTGCCGCCGTCGGCCCCGCCGGGGAGGTTTCCATCCCGGCCGGCGCGCGCGTTCTCGAAACGTCGGTGCTCACGCCCGGCTTCGTGGATGCCCATGCCACCGTGGGCCTCTCGGGCCTCTACAACGTACCGGCCGACCAGGACCAGCTCGACACTTCGGCCCCCATCCAGCCGCACCTGCGCGCCTTCGATGCCTACAACCCGCGCGAACAGCTCGTGCACTTTGTGCGCAACCTCGGCGTCACCACGGTTAACAGCGGCCACGCACCCGGCGCGCTCATCAGCGGCCAAACGGCCACGTTCAAGACGCACGGCGAAACCATCGGCGACGTGCTGGTCGACTCGATGACCACCGTCGCCATGACCCTCGGCCCTGCCGTAAGCGAGCACTTCAAGAGCCCCGGCACCCGGGCCAAAGGCATGGCCATGCTGCGCGCCAAGTTTCTGGAGGCGCAGCAGTACATGGCCAACGACGACGCCACGCCCACGCTGGAGATGGAAGCCCTGGCGAAGGTGCTGCGCGGCGAGGTGCCCGCCCTGATTACCGCCCACCGGGCGCACGACATTCAGGCGGCGCTACGGCTAGCTGAGGCGTTTGACTTCAACCTTATCCTCGATGGCGCCGCCGAAGCGTACCTGCTTACCGACGAGATCAAGGCCGCCGGGGCGCCGGTCATCTTGCACCCCACCATGATTCGTCCGTTTGGATCGGCCAAGAACGCTGCCGTCACCACCGCCGCCACGCTGTACGAGGCCGGCATTCCGTTTGCCATTCAGAGCGGGTACGAAGCCTACGTCCCCAAGACGCGTGTGGTGCTCTACGAAGCCGCCATGGCTGCCGCCTACGGGCTCCCGCGCCAGGCTGCCCTGGCCAGCATCACCCGAAGCGCCGCCAACATCATTGGCATGGGCGACCGGGTGGGGCGCATTGCCCCGGGGCTAGACGCCGACCTTGTGCTCTTTGACGGCGACCCGCTGAGCTACACCAGCCATGCCTGCACGGTCATCGTAAACGGCGCCATCGCCAACGAAACCTGCGACTGATTCTGCTGCGCCCACGCTTTGCTCATTCACCCATTCCCGATCTATGTTTGACGCGTTTGTCCTGGAAGCGACCGACGACGGCTACACCGGCGCGGTGCAATCGCTCACGCGCGACGACCTTCCGCCCGCCGACACGCTGCTGGATGTGCTGTATTCCAGCGTCAACTACAAGGACGGCCTTGCCATCACCGGCGCGGGCAAAATCATTCGGGGCGACTTCCCCATGGTGCCCGGCATCGACCTCGTGGGCCGCGTGATAGAGAGCGCCGCCGATCGCTTCGCACCGGGTGACCGCGTCATTGGCACCGGGTGGCAGCTAGGGGAAGCGGTGTGGGGCGGCTACACGCAAGAAGCGCGCGTGGCCTCCGAGAAGTTGGTGGCGCTGCCGGAGGGCCTCGCGCCGCACGATGCCATGGTGATTGGCACGGCGGGGCTCACGGCCATGCTCTCGGTGCTCGCGCTGGAAGATCATGGCTGCACGCCCACGGCTGACGGTGAGGTGGTGGTGACCGGCGCCTCGGGCGGTGCCGGCAGCATCGCCACGGCCCTGCTCGCGGCCCGCGGGTACCGCGTGGTGGCCTCCACCGGCAGCGCCGACGCTTACGATTACCTGCGGCAGCTCGGCGCAGCGCGAATCATCGACCGCCACGACCTTAGCGAGGGCCCCAGCCGCCCCATGGAGTCGGCCCGCTGGATGGGTGCTGTGGATGCCGTGGGCGGCGATACGCTGGCTACGCTCATTGCCCAGATGGCGCGGCACGGCAGCATTGCCGCGTTTGGCAACGCGGGCGGCGCGTCACTCCACACCACCGTCTTTCCGTTCATTCTGCGGGGCGTCAACCTGCTCGGCATCGACTCCAACACCTGCCCCAATACCACGCGCGCCACGGCCTGGGACCAGCTGGCCACGTTGCTGGACGCCGAGACGCTAGCGCGCCTCACCAACCGCGTCATCGGACTCCACGATTTGCCCGACGCAGCCCGCGACATCGTGCACGACAGCGTGCGCGGGCGCATCGTCGTCGATGTACACGCCTGAAAGAGCCGGCGCGCGTAACGTTTGTCCGCCTGCGTGCGTCTGTATCGCACATGTAGGTGTACCGTTCTCTTTCACCGATGGCCGCGCGTCCCGATGCGTACGTTTCTTCTGCTGCTTTGCTCACTCGTTTGCTTCTCTTCTGCCGTCGCACAACCCGCCCCAACGGTGTCGGGCGAGGGCAGCATCAGCTTCATGACGGGGCTGCCCGCCGGGCCGTTTGCCGACAACATCGACGGCCTGGGGTACGGCGGCAACATCTACGCCGGAGTTAACATTGCCAACGTGCCGGTTAGCGTGGGCCTCGACCTGGGGTTTGTCATCTATGGACGCAACACCGAGCGCGTCCCCTTCAGCCGAACGGTGGGCCCCGCCGTGACGGTGGACGTGGTTACGACCAACAGCATCGTGCAGCCGCACCTCGTGCTGCGCTTCCAACCCGAGCGCGGGCTGGTGCGTCCCTACCTCGACGGCTACTTCGGCTTCAAGTACCTGTTTACGCAAACGCGCGTGGAAGACGACAACACCAACGACGAGCCGATTGCCAGCACCACCAACTTCGATGATATAGCGCTGAGTACTGGCGCGGGCGCCGGGGTGCACATCCGCCTGTACGACGCAAGCACACGCCCCCTTCAAGCCCAGGGCAGCGTGCGCGGGCTGTACCTGAAGCTCGGTGTGCAGTACCTGTGGGGCCAGGAAGCGGAGTACCTTGACGAGGGCGCGCTCAACGACACCAACCAAAACGGGCAGCTGGATGCGTCGGAGCTCGACATTCGCCGGTCCACCACCAGCCTCATCACTCCCATGATTGGGATCGCCCTCCAGTTTTGAACCCGCTATGATTGTTTTGCTCCTGGGCCTGGCCCTTGCGATGCCCGCCGACACGCTCGACAGAGACCTCTCCGATTACCGGTGGCGCTACCGGCTCCTGCTCGTGTTTTCGCCGCCCGGTGATACGACCGCGCGCCACGCCCAACGCGCCCGCTGGGCCCCGCACCGCGCCGGATTTGCAGAACGCGACCTGCGCGTCATCCACGTGCAAGGGGCTACCAACGCCGTGCTTGCCCCCATGCTGGGCGAACGCCCCTCAGCGCGCAGCGGCCCCGCCGTCGCCCGCGCCTTGCGCACCCGCTTTGCCATTCCGGGCGACCGCTTCGCGGTGCTGCTCATCGGCAAAGACGGCACCGTAAAGGCCCGATACGACGCGCCGGTCAACGCCCGCACCCTCTTCGAGCGGATCGACGCCATGCCCATGCGCCGCCGCGAGATGCAACGCCAATCCCCGCCCGGTTCTCAGTAGCGGATGCTACCAAACGGCAGGCCCCATCGCAGCGCGAGGCCCGGCGCCACCCACCGCGTAACGCCCTCCGCCGCGTCGTCAATGCCCTGCGCCTGCAGCGTCGCCTCGGCAAAAAAGCCCGGCAGCACCTCGTAGCCCACATGGCCCTCCACAATCCACCGCGCCTGGCGCACGCCCTGCAAGATGTCGACGCCAAAGTCACGGGCGCGCGTGGTGCTCGGCACGGTGGGATCCGACCCGAAGTTTTGGGTGGCGGTGTTGCGCCCGCGCCGCGTGTACGAAAGGTTGAGGCCCGCCTGCCACGGCCCCGCCGGCCGATACTTCAGAAAAACCGCGTAGTCGATGCTGTTGGGTCCGGCCGGGTGGCCCAGGTAGTCGCTCCAGTGCGCAAAACCGTTCCCCGCAAACCGGTGCGCGCCCAGGTACGGACGCTGCCGCGCCCACTCGATGCGCGCCGAGAAGGCCGGCCATTGCGGCGGCACGTAGTGCACCCCGGCCATAAAGCCCCACTTGTTCGACCACCAGCCGTCGCCAATGTACTTGGCCAACAGCTCATCCAGCAGCATTTGGCCGTACACCTGCACGCCCGGCGTTACGATCCACGACGCATCCACGCCAATCATGGCATTGTCGGGGCTGCCCAGGTCGCGCTCCACGGCGCGGTAAAAGATGATGGGGTTCAGATAGGCCAGGTCGAAGCCGGTGCGGCTCACCGTTGAGTCTTGCTCGGGCGCAAAAATCACCGACTCGAAGAGCCCCACGTTCAGCCGATCGGTAATGTTGATGGACAGGCGGTGGAACGCACCGTAGCGGCGGGGCTGGATCGCATCCACGCGGTTGCCCTGCGGCGCCAGCCGGTCGCCATCAACGAACCGCGCAAAGAGGTTGGTGTACTGCACCGGCCCCACGGTGGTGCGAAGCTGGAGGTGCGTGTAGTTGGTCGCGTAGTCCGACAGAAATAAACTCCCCGGCCCCGTGCTCCACCGGTTGCGCGACTGCCCGAAGCGCACCTCGAAGAAGCGCGAGCGGAATCCTACGACGCCCGTTGCCCCGGTGTAATCCAGCGTGTTGGGCGCCGGGCGCAGGACAAAGCCCTGCCGCGGCGCCGTGCCTTCGCGCCCGGTGCTGCTAAAGTTGGGCCGCACCCGCTGCTCCTGATTTTCGGTGAGGCGCGACTCAAAGAACAAGTGCTCGCCGATGTGCCCCGACACCCGCACGCCCCGCGTGTTGCGCCAAATGGCCGATGGCGCGCCCGCGGCCCCGCTCACCTGCGCCGGTTGGTAGGTGGCGTACATTAGCGGATTGAGCTGCAGCGCGTAGCCATCGCCCGACGCCGACACCAGGTCGCGGCCGTTTTCGTAGAGCCACCCCACCCGGTTGTTGAGCCAGCGGGCCCGCGGGTTGCTGCACAAACCCCGCAAGCACTGCAGGCGCCGCCGCGAAGCAGGGGCGAGCACCGTCTGGGCGGAATCTAGCGCCGCGAGCGAGTCAAGATACGCCTGCGCGGCTTCCACCGAGAGCGGCTGCTGGCGCAAAAACGCATCCGGCAGGTGGCCGAGCGTGTGCTGCTGCTGCAAAAAGACCTGCACCGCATCGTCCAGTTGCTGCAAGCCGTCTGTTTGGGCGCGCGCCGCGGTGGATGACAAGACAAACACGAGCGCCCACATTCCCCAAAAACGAATCATAGACCTGTAGATGTGATCTCTAAACGATTTGCTGTTAACATATGGCAACGACGAAGCACTACCCCGTCCTCCTCGTATAGCGAAGCCCGCTTTTTTCCAAATCCCCTGTGCTATGGCCGACCAATCGTCCACCCGCGGACTCTTTTGC
This sequence comes from Salisaeta longa DSM 21114, assembly GCF_000419585.1. Classification (NCBI taxonomy): domain Bacteria; kingdom Pseudomonadati; phylum Rhodothermota; class Rhodothermia; order Rhodothermales; family Salisaetaceae; genus Salisaeta; species Salisaeta longa. The sequence goes on along the minus strand of NZ_ATTH01000001.1, from coordinate 390,298 downwards.
AACCGAACGCTTAACCTGCGCGGCATCCACGCCATCGGGTACGACATGGATTACACGCTGATCCATTACCACATGCGCGCATGGGAGCAGCAGGCCTACCGGTTCATTAAGGAGGGTTTGCAAGCACGCGGGTGGCCCGTGAGCCAGCTGTCGTTCGATCCGGACCTGGCCATCCGCGGCCTCATCATCGATACGGAGATGGGCAACGTGGTGAAGGCCAACCGCTTTGGGTATGTGAAGCGGGCGTTTCACGGCACCGAGCCGCTGGGCTTCGAGGAGCAACGGCGCGTCTACCAGCGCACCCTGGTCGACCTCGGCGATGCGCGGTGGCACTTCCTCAACACGCTGTTCACCATCTCGGCGGCCTGCATGTACATGCAGCTCGTGGATTTGCTGGATGCCGGACAGCTGTCGCACGCCATGGGCTACGACGACCTGTACGATGCCGTACAGCAAACGCTGGATGAGGCCCACATGGAGGGGCGCCTGAAGGAGGAAATCATTGACGATCCCGGGCGCTTTGTCGACCTGGATGCCGAGATGCCCCTCACGCTGCTCGACCAAAAAGCAGCCGGCAAGAAGCTGCTGCTCATCACCAACTCGGAGTGGAGCTACGCCCGCCCGATGCTCGCGTATGCCTTCAACCGCTTTCTGCCCGACGGCATGACGTGGCGCGATCTGTTCGACATTGCCATTGTAGGCGCCCGCAAACCCGACTTCTTCTCGGTGCGCATTCCGGCCTTCAAGGTTGTGGACGAGGACGGCCTCTTGCGCGAGCACGGCGGCGGCCCGCTGACGCAGGGCGCGGTGTACGTGGGCGGCAACGCGGCGCTGGTGGAGGAGACGCTCGATCTTCGCGGCGAAGAAATTCTGTACGTGGGCGATCACCTGTTCGTTGACGTCAACATCTCCAAGAAGGTGCTGCGTTGGCGCACGGCCCTCGTGGTGCGCGAGCTGGAAGAGGAGATTGCCGCGTTCCAGTCGTTTGCCGACGACGAGCGCACGCTCACGGCCATGATGCAGAAAAAAGAGGAGATGGAGGCCGAATACTCGGCGATGCGCCTGCAGCGCCAACGCCTCATTGATTCGTACGGGCCGCAGAACGGTGAATCCACCGAGGCGCTGGCCAACGACATGGCCGCACTCAAGGAACGCATCGTGGCGCTCGACGAGCGCATCGCGCCGTATGCGAAAGCCGCAAGCTCGCTGGTCAACGAAAACTGGGGCCCGCTGATGCGTACGGGCAAGGACAAGAGCCTCTTTGCCCGGCAGGTGGAGCGCTATGCCGACGTGTACACGGGGCGGGTGTCCAATTTCCTGGAGCACACGCCGTTCATTTACCTCCGCTCGCACCGCGGCAGCCTCCCGCACGACGACCTAAACGAGCCGCAGCCCGAGACGGCTTAGCCTCGGGCCGGCGCTGTACAGCCGTCAGCCTACGCCTTGGCCGCTTCCACCTCATCGGTGAGCTGCTGCACGAACGCGTCTACGGGCACCACGTCTTGCTGCCCTTCGCCGTGGGCGCGCACGGCCACCGTGCCGGCCTCTTCTTCGCGGCCGCCCACAACGAGCATGTACGGAATCTTTTGGGTCTCGGCCTCGCGAATCTTGTAGCCCACCGTCTCGTCGCTGTCATCGACGGTGACGCGGTGATCGGCGGCACGCAGCTGCTGCGCCACCTGGTGCGCGTAGTCGTTGAAGGCGTCGCTCACGGGCAAGACAGCGGCTTGGACCGGCGCGAGCCACGTGGGGAAGTCGCCGCCGCAGTGCTCAATCAGCACGCCAATGAAGCGCTCCAGCGAGCCAAACGGTGCCCGGTGAATCATGACGGGGCGCTGCCGTTCGTCGTTGGCATCGACGTACGTGAGGTCGAAGCGCTCCGGCAGGTTGTAGTCCACCTGAATGGTGCCCAGCTGCCAGGCCCGGCCCAGCGCATCCTCGACCATGAAGTCGAGTTTGGGGCCGTAGAACGCCGCCTCGCCCGTTTCCTCGCGGGCGTCGAGGCCCATCTCGGCCGCCGCCTCGCGGATGGCCTGCTCGGCCTGCGTCCACAACGCGTCGTCGCCCACGTATTTTTCGGTGTCGTCCGGATCGCGCACCGAGATTTGGGCCTCAAACTCCGTGAAGTCGAGCGCGCCCAGCACCTTCAGCGTCAGGTCGATGACGTCCTTAAACTCTGCCTTGAGCTGATCCGGCGTGCAAAAAATGTGGGCGTCGTCTTGTGTGAAGCCGCGTACGCGCGTCAGCCCGCCCAGCTCGCCGGTTTGCTCGTACCGGTACACGGTGCCAAACTCGGCCAGGCGCACCGGCAAATCACGATACGAGTGCATCTCGTGATCATAGATTTGCGTGTGGTGCGGGCAGTTCATGGGCTTGAGCAGGTAGCCATCCTCCGCGTCGCCGTCCTGCTCAAACAGGATGGGCGGAAACTGGCTTTCCTTGTAGTACGGGTAGTGGCCGCTGGTGCGGTAGAGGTCGAGGCGGCCAATGTGCGGCGTAACCACCGGCTCGTAGCCCCGTTTGAGCTGCTCGTCTTTCAGAAAATCCTGGAGCGTTTCGCGCAGCGTAGCGCCTTTGGGCAGCCACATGGGCAGGCCCGGCCCCACCTTTTCGGCATTGAACGTAAAGAGCTTCAGCTCGCGGCCCAGCTTCCGGTGGTCGCGTTCTTTCGCAAGGCGCTGGCGCTCCAGAAACGCGTCGAGGAGCTTCTTCTTCGGAAAGCTGATGCCGTAGAGGCGCGTCAGCTGCGGGTTGGTCTCGTCGCCGCGCCAGTAGGCCCCGGCCACCGACAGCAGCTTCGGATATTTGATGCGCCCCGTGGAGGGAATATGCGGCCCGCGGCACAGGTCGGTGAAGTCGCCCTGCTCGTAAAACGTGATCTCGCCGTCGGCCAGCCCCTCAATGAGCTCCAGCTTGTACGGGTTGTCTGCGCGCTCGTAGTACGCCACGGCCTCGTCCTTGGAGACCTCGCGGCGCTCGTAGGGCACATCGCGGCGCGCAAGCTCCTGCATCTTGGCCTCGATCTGCTCGAAGTCGTCGCTGGACAGCGAGCGGTCGCCCAGGTCGACGTCGTAGTAGAACCCCTGCGCGATGGGCGGCCCGATGGTAAACTTCACGTCGGGGTAGAGGGCTTGCAGCGCCTCCGCCATCAGGTGCGCCGAGGAATGCCAGAACGTCTCCTTGCCCTTCGGGTCGTCCCACGTCAGAATGGCGATGGACGCGTCCTTCAGGATCGGGCGGTCGAGATCGCGCACCGTGCCGTCCACTTCAATGGCGAGGGCCGCGCGCGCCAGGCCGGCGCCAATGCTTTCCGCAACCTCGTAGCCCGTCGTGCCCGCCGGGTAGGTGCGCGTAGAGCCGTCGGGAAGGGTGAGGGTGATGGACGAAGCGTCGGCAGCCATGGGCAAGCAAAGGGTCGATGATCGGAGGACGAGGCAAACAAAAAGCGCTCCGCCAGGGGGCAGAGCGCCGTCAACAACAGCGGGCGAGGCGCCGGGTGTAGGCGCTCGCAAAACGAACAGGTGCACCCCCTACGCACACGCGTCGCCCGCCCCGTTCGGCGTTCGCGTAAATCGTTGGATGTACACCGGCAATCGAAACATAGGGGCAGCGGGCGGGACGCAAGCGGTGGGTCCAAGTGGATTCGAACCACTGACCTCTACGATGTCAACGTAGCGCTCTAACCAACTGAGCTATGGACCCGTAGGCGGATTGCATAACGTAGGACGAAACGGCGCGGTTGTCAATGGATGACGGATGAAGAAGATACGCCACGCCATTCAATTCACCGAAAGTTGGACGACCGCACGCTTCGCGAGCCCCCAATGGTCTTTGCTTTCTCACGCGCTGCGCGCGCTGTGGAGTGAACCGCCCCGAAAGACCATTTGAACCATCGACGCCGCACTTCCATCATTAACGAATGTTGCTATTGCGAGGAGCCAAAGGCAAGCGCCGTAGGTCATTCCCGTGGTACGCGGGGGCCTTTAGGTAATCCCGCCGGCGAGGCCGAAGGTTTTCCTGAGAGGGGGCCTTTAGGTCATCCCGGAGGGGCAACCGCCGCAATTGTACGTGTTATTTCGTACATGGAGATCGCATCATAGATATGACCTTCGGCCCCACCAGGGGCATGGCCTCCGGCCCCCGCGTCCCTCACATACGTTCGGTCCTCGCGATGACATGGAAGGGCTTACTGTTTTGGCACGTTGGACGTGCAGTTGGGCGAAACGAGCTGATCGGTCATCTGAACCATTCTGGCCCTGTTTTTCTACTACACCTCTGGTGTCATTGCGAGGAGCGAAGCGACGCGGCAATCTCCACAATCGGGCAGTCTCCGCAGTGCGGCGCAACGCTGCATACAGGACGATCACACTACAGGCGATGCGCGTTGGGGGCGCAGCTGCTCGGGCACGCGGTTGCACCTGCGGCGTGCAAGCCGTATCTACCGTACACGCCCTCCGCGCTCCCAACCCCGCTGGTCCCATGGTTCGCCTTCTCTGCTGCCTCGCCCTCTTGCTTGTTGCCGGCTGCCAGTCGGAACGCACCGATCGGCTGAAGAACCAGCTGAAGGACGCCGCACAGGCGCAGGTCAATGCCCTCCTGGACAGCGCCGAGGTCCGATTGCGGTCCGAGCTGAACCTAACCCCTGCGCAGGAGCAGGCCCTCACCGATGCGCTCAATCAGGCCCAGGCGCGCCTCAGCGATGCCATCGCCCGCGCGCCGTCGTGGGAAGAGGCGCAGCAGAACGCCCAGCAGTTCCTTGCCGAAAACCGCGACCTGCCCCCTGCTATTGCGGAGCAGCTGGTGGCCTCGCGCATGATCGAGCAGTGGTTGCTACAGGGCGAGCTGACGCCCGCGCAGCGTGACGCCTTGAGCCGCTACACCGAGATGCTGATCGAACAGAACAGCGCAGAGGCCGCCGTGGTGGCCAACGCCTTGGGTCAGCTCCAGGGCACCTGGTCGCCCGAACGCATTCGCGCGGCTGCACAACAGGCGCTGCAAACCGCCCAGCAGCATGCGCCCGACTCCGCCGCTCAGCACCAAGCCGTCGAAGCCCTCCGCGGACTCTCGCAATGACACCGGGGCCAAGCGCTGTCCCGCACGCAGCGGCGCCCGCTCCTGTACAACCGGCGTGCCGCTAAAACTGATACGTGAGCAGCACCGCCCCGGGGGCCACGTGCATCGAGAGGCCGCTCATAGCCTCAGCAGAATGCGCGAGGAGGCGATCCAGGCGGCCCCGCGACGCCCACAGCGCGAGCCCGTCGAGCACGAACAACCCCGCGCCCTGCACAATGAGCGCGGTGCCGTGCCCCCGCCACGCCGCGGCATTCCGCACACCCCGCGACCCGGCAATCAGCATCGTCGTTCCGACAGCGCTGTAGGCCACGTTGAGGCCCATGTTGAGGAGCAGAATGTCGTGAAAGGTGCGCTCGGCCGCCAGCGCCCTGGCGTAGGATGGGGGCGGCGTCGCGTCGCCCGCGAGCACACCGGCCGCGGCAATGCCCATGTTCACCACGCCCCACGCCGCCGACTGCGCGCCAAAGCCCCAGCCCGCCGGCCGCTCCGACCGCCGCAGGCCCGCGACCAGCGCAAGGCCCCCTGCTGCGTTGAGCGCGCCCCACGCGCCCACCCGCCACAGATGGGCCCGCTCGGCGGCCACGCGCTCCGCTGCGAGCGCTGCCACGTCTGGTTGGGCATACGCCAGCGACGTACCGTGCAAAAGCAACAGGAGGAGCACCCCGCACCAACGCATACGCTTCACCCAACTTCTGGTCATGGCCATGGACGCTATCGCGATTCGCGAGCGTTACGTCTCTTATTCGGTGACGCCCGGATTCCGGTTCAGAAACTCGTCGTAGAGCTTCGTATGGCGGCTTTCCAGCGGCAGCTTGTAGCCCTCAATAAAGAGGTGCTGCACCTGCGTCGTGGTCTCAAACGGGTCGCCGTTGGTCACAAACAGGTTCGCCACCTTGCCCACCTCCAGCGATCCGACGGCGTCCGCAATGCCAAAGATGCGCGCCGGCGCGATGGTCACGGCTTTGAGCGCCGCGGCTTTGCCCAACCCGTAGGCCGCGGCAAACCCGGCGTTGTACGGCAAATTACGGACGTTCTCGGCGCCGCCGGTGCGAATCGCAAGCTGCACGCCGGCTTCGGCCAACAAGCCCGGATTGGCGTATGCCTTGTCGTACCGGTCCGACGGCCGCGTGGGTACAGACAGCACCGGCCCCACGAGCACCGGCACGCCGGCGGCTGCAATGGCATCGGCCACGCGCCAGCCCTCCTGCGCACCGCTCAAAATAACCTGATCGGTAAGGCCGCGCGCCGCGGCCCATTCCAGCGCCTTGGTGATGTCGGAGGCCTTGCTTGCCTTGATGATGAGCGCCTGCTCGCCCCGCACCACCGGGAGGAGCGCCTCCATGCTGGGCACGTAGGTGGGCGCGCGCCGGTCGCCCGCGGCAGCGGCCGAGTCGATGCGCGCATACAGCTCGGCCCGGTCCCACACGTCGCTGAGCTTCTTGATGGCCTTCTTGGCCTGCTTCTCAATTTCCTCCGGGCTGCGGTCGTCCCACCAGCCGCGCCGGCCGGTCGACGGGAAGTTGAGCACCTGCCCGGTAAAGCTCCGGTGCATCTGATCGGGCGTGTAGCCGTGCAGGTCAATCATGGAGGCCGCGCCCGGCAGCAAGCCGTTCGACGGCTCCGCGAGCACCGTGGTGATGCCGTTGACCCGCGTAACCGGGATGTTGACCGAGTTCGGATTTACCGCCGTAAGGGCGTCCATGTGCGCGGTGAGATCGCCGATTTCGTTGTAATCGCGCGTCTCGGAGAGCGAGCCCACCTCCACCAGGCCCAGCCGCGTGCCGCTGTCAATCAGGCCCGGATACACGGTGAGGCCGGTGCAGTCGATCACTTCGGCATCGTCGGGCACCGCCACGTTCGTCCCGAGGGCCGCGATGGTATCGGCCCGGATGACCAGGGTACCGCCGGAAATCGTATCGCTCGTAACGGTCACGAGGCGCGCGTTGGTAAGCGCAAAGGTGCCCTGCCGGCCGGGCGTCTTTTGTGCAGACGCGTCGAGCGGCGCGGTGAGGAGGAGCGTGAGGCAAAACGTAAGAAGGAGGCGCATAGCAAAAGAGGTCCGTAAAAGAGCGAGCGGCGAGGGAGGCGTTACTTCAAGTACAGGCCGCGCTGCGTGGCATGAAGGCCCGTGCCCTGCATGCAGCTACCGTGGCGCTTGCCCGTGTCCGACCAGTCGTACGCCGTTTCCACGGGACGCTCCGGGTTCACGCGCAGCCGCATATCGTCCGGGTCATTCTGCCGATCAAAGCGCACCACGCCGTCTACATACGTGCGCTGCGCAATGGCATAAATGGATAGCGGGTGGCGGTTAAAGATGGCCAGATCCGCGTCTTTGCCCACTTCAATGGAGCCGACCCGATCGGCAATGCCAAGCTGGCGCGCCGGGTTAATCGTGATGAGCGACAGCGCCTGCGTGTCCGAGAGGCCGCCGTAGTGCTGCGCCTTGGCCGCCTCATGGTACAGGTGCCGGTTGAGCTCGGGCGAGTCGGAGTTGATGGAGGTCGTAACGCCATTCTTCGTCAGGATCGCGGCGTTGTAGGCCGTCGAGTAGTACACTTCGAACTTGTAGGCCCACCAGTCGGAAAAGATGGAGGCCCCGGCGTTGTGCGCCGCGAGCTCGGGGGCCACTTTAAATCCTTCGTTGACGTGGTGGAACGTGTAGTTCGTCACGCCAAAATCCTCAAACACCTCCATCAGCATGTAGATTTCGTCGGCGCGGTAGGAGTGGCATTGCACCAGTACCTCGCCCCGCAAGATGTCCGCGATAACGTCCATTCGCTCGCTGTGGGGCGGCGGCGCGTCGCGCTCGCCGTTCCGGTAGGCCGCCTGCGCTGCCATGTATCGCTGCGCCTTATGGAACGTGGTGCGGATCACCTGCTCGACGCCCATCCGCGTCTGCGGCACCACCTCGTTGCCCTCGCCATGCACGCGCGTCGGGTTCTCGCCCAGCGCAAACTTGATCGTCCGCGGCGCGCCCTCCAATCGCAGCGCATCCGGCGTGATCACCCCGTAGCGATGCTTGATCGTCTCATTCTGCCCGCCAATCACGTTCGCCGAGCCGTGCATCACGTGCGAGGTAGTAACGCCGCCCGCCAGGGCGCGGTACAGCGCAACGTCGAACGGATCGAGCACGTCGCCCACGCCCACCTGGGCCGTCACCGGCGCGGTCGCTTCGTTCACGCTGCTGATGGCGATGTGCGAATGCGCATCCACAATGCCCGGCATCACGTATTGCCCGCTGGCGTCGTACGTCGCAATGCCCTCGGGCGCCGAGAGATTGGAGCCCACCGCGGCAATTTTTCCATCTTGCACCAGGATGTCCGCCGATTCTTGGACGCCGTTGGTGACGGTGAGCACCGTCGCGTTGGTGATCAGCCAATCGTTGGGCGCATTGGCCCGCAGGAGGTCTTGCGCCTGCGCAGGCGCAGCGGCAAGCACGAAAAGGAGCAGGAGAAGCAGTCGGGTCATGGGCTTAAAGAAGTACCAAAAGAAGCGAGCGGGAGCAGGCGGTGGCTACTGCGGCGCGTCGGTGCGTTCGAGCATCATGGGGAAGGTGCCGTACGACGACGACGCCGAGCCATCGACGGTGTCGCCCTGCACGGTTCCGCTGAAGCTGACCGTGCCAATCTCGCCGGCATCAAACGCAAACGAGAGCGTTGTCCCGTCAAAGGAGAGGTCTTCCAGCGGGGTTGCTTCGCCCGACGCCGGCGAGGTAATCGTGCCGCTGAGCGTCTCTTGCGTGCCCGACAGCGTGACGGTGCCCGTAAACGTTTGCTGCGGCGTGTCGACGCTGTACGACCACGCACCCACCAACGCCTCCACCGAGGCCGTGACGCCGCCCGACGCCTCCTCGGCGCTATAGTCGAACACGCGGCCCTCGACGAATACGTGGGTTACGTTGGTGTCTTTCGCAAAGTAGCTGCCATCGGTAACGACCAGGTTGGCGATTTTACCCGCTTCGACGGTGCCCAGACGGTCGCTAAGGCCCAGCAGGGCGGCCGCATCGGTGGTGAGCGCCGCGAGGGCCGCGTCTTCCGAGAGGCCATGCTGCAGCATCAGCCGTAGGTTGGCCCGCACGTCGGTAGCCGTTGCGTTCTTGGAGCTAAACCCGAAGCGCAGGCCGGCGCCGCGCAGCGTAGCGGGCGTTGCGTAGTAGCGCTGCACCTCGGCCTTCAGGCGGCGCTGCAACGCGTCGGCCTCGGCCCCCACGTCTTCATGCGAGCGCGTGCGAAGGTCGGTTTCAAAGAAGCTGCCCTGCGGCGCCGGCGTGACCGGTGCGGCCGCCACCGAGTCCTCCACCACGGCATCGGGAGCATCGGGCAGCGCCAGGGTCAAAAAGAGCGGAACGTCGGCATCCCGCAGCGCCTCCACCGCCCGAAACGACTCGTTGAGGCCGGTGAGCATCAGCGGAAAGCCCAGTTCGTTCTTCAGGGCCAGGATGCGGTGGATGTCCAGAACGTCCTCGCTAAAGAAGGCCACCGGACGCTCGCCGGCCACCACCGGCAGCAAGGCGTCGTGCTGCGGATCGTGCGGCGGGCGCTCCATGCCGCGCGGCGACGTTTCGTACTGCTGCAGGAGGGTGCGGCGGCGCGCCGTCTCGCGGTACAGCTGGCGGAATTGGGCCAGCACGCCCATCGGGGTGCTGGGGTAGACCGACGAGTTCCAGTCGCCCCGCGACCCTTCCAGCTGCGCGTACAGGCTCGTGGGCGCTTCCAAAATCATGGCGCTGGGCTGTGCACCAGCCAGCAGCGCCACGGCCCCTTGCCCCGGGAGCATCTGCCCCTCGGGCGCAATGTGCGCCGTCGTGAAGCCGATCTTGCGCCATGCCCCTACCGAAGCATCCGACGGATCCAAAAACGTAGCGGCCCGCCGTTCCGGCTGGATGCCCGCGCGTCCCGGCGGCGGACTCCCCGGCCGCTCAACGTCGTATTCCTTAGGCTTGGGCATGTCGATGCCAATGTGGCCGAATCCGTCGATGAATCCGGCGTACACGGTGAGCGAGTCGCCCGCGATGCGCTGCGCGTCGAAGGGAATGTCGACCGACGGGCCCACCGCTTCGATGAGGCCGTCGCGCACCACCACCGTGGCCCGCTCTAGCACCTGGCCGGGCGCCTGCACGACGCGGGCATTGGTGATGGCAAACGTGCGCGTAACCGCGGGCAACGGGTCGTCTTGGGCGCGGGCGCTGAGCGGGCTTCCGCCCACCAGAAGTAGCGCACAGGCCACAGCAAAGAGGCGACGGGCAAACAGCATACGAAGCGAGGCATCCGTGAAGAGTAGATCCGGGTGGATGATTAACATAAGCGCTGCGTCCTTCATTTGCAGCCCCGGCCCCCGCGCTCTGTTGTGCGTTGCACGTCTTTTGCAATAGACGGCAGCGCAGCGCCGGTCAAGAGGCCTCCGCAGCCGCCGGCACGGTCGATGCAGGCACCGCCGCGTAGCGCTTGGGGAAGCCCCAAAAGATCGCGCCCAGCGTAAAGAGGCCCAAGATCCAGGTGTAGTGCACGGTGCCCACCAGCGCCAGGGGCGAGAGCCCGGCGATGGAGCCCGCCAGCAGAAACTGCGCGCCGTAGGGCAGCGACCCTTGCATCACGCAGGCAAAGATGTCGAGCATACTGGCGCTGCGTGCCGGGGAAATGTTGTGGCGCTCGGCAATGGAGCGGGCCACGTCGCCCGCCAGCAAGATCGAGACGGTATTGTTGGCCGTTAGCGCATCGCCCAACGCGCCCAGCGCGCCGATGCCCAGCTCACCCGCCCGCGGATCTTTTCCGGCCACGCGACGCGTGAAGCCCACGATCTGGTTCGTGATCCACTGCAGGCCGCCTTGCTGTTTCATGAGCGCGCCGAGGCCGCCAATCAGCATCGACAGCAGCATGATTTCGATCATGCTCTCGAAGCCCGCGTAGATGTCTTTGGCGTACGTCCCCAACCCGTAGCCCGCCGCCCACAGCCCGACGCCGCCCGCCAGCACGAGGCCGGTGCTGAGCACGATGAGCACGTTGAGGCCCGCGACGGCCAGGCCCAGCACCGCCAGGTACGGCAGCACCTGCACCAGCGTGTAGGCCCCGCCGGTGGGCTGCGCCGGGGCATCGGCCCAAATGCCCAGGCCCACCACCGTAACCAGCGCCGCCGGCACCGCGATGGCAACATTGGCCCGAAACTTGTCGCGCATCGAGCAGCCCTGCGTGCGGGTGGCAGCGATTGTGGTATCGGAAATGACCGACAGGTTGTCGCCAAACATCGCCCCGCCAATGACCGTGCCCACCGTAAGGGGCGTCGAGAGGTCGGTGGACGTGCTGAGGCCCACGGCGATGGGGGCCACCGCGGCCACCGTGCCCATCGACGTACCCATGGCTGTAGCCACAAACGCGCTAATCACGAACAGGCCCGGCAGCAACAGCGCCGAGGGCACGTACGCCAGCCCAAGGTTCACCGTCGCCGCAACGCCGCCAATGGCTTCCATCACCGTCGAGAACGCCCCGGCCAGCAGGTAGATCAGGCACATCAGGATGATGCTTTTGTCGCCGATGCCGCGCAGCAACGTGTCGAAGGTTTCCTCCAGGCGCTCGCGCCCCAGCCATACCGACAGGGCCAGCGCCGGCAGGATGGCCACGGGCGATTTCAGCTGGTAGAATGCGTAGTCGGTGCCATTGAGCTGATGGTACAGCCCAACGCCAAAGAAGAGGCCCAGAAACAGAACGAGCGGGAGCAGCGCCGTAGCCGAGGCGCGCGGCGAATCGGTAGACGTCATTGCAGGGAGCGGGTGAGAGCAAAAGGACGGTAAGGGGCTCACCCAGAAGTGCAGAAGCCATGCGCCGCATACGTACGCGGAGCGCGCTGGTGGTCATCTTTCCTTGCCACGGCAAGGCAGGATGTGGCACCGTTCCGGCGCATGAGCGCCAGCGGTTGCCAGGGCATCGCGGGGCCTGATCCCTCCGCCCTTCTGGATGAATGCGTCAACATCGCGTCATGGACGCGGAAGCTGTGGAATGCATCGATAGAACACGAGCGCCAACGTGTACTCGATCTGCGCGTTGTGCAAAAGCCAATGGGCTGCGATGGCTTTTGTGTGAAGGCTAGCGCAAAGCGTTAGGGCGTTTGGGTCGGCTCGGTGCGCGTCCACCGCACCGCGTCGCCCACCAAAATGCCGTAGCTATCGGCCACCCCGGCGGATACCTCCAGCACATACTGCGCGGGGGCATCCGAGGTGATGTTCTTCGAGGAGAAGGGCTGCGTGTACTTGGCGATGTCTACGATCTGCGAGTCGCTGTTGATGTAGATGATGTCGAGCGGCAACGGGGTATTGGCCATCCAGAAGCTCTGCGTGCGCTCCTCTGGAAACGGAAACAGCATCCCCGAGCGCTCCGGCAGCGACGTACGCTCCATCAGCCCGCGCGTGCGCGCCGAATCGGTCTCGGCAATTTCAATGGTGAGCGTGACCGTGGTATCGCGGCCCTGCAGCACGGCCAGCGTGCCTTCGGGGTCGAAGGGAATCGTGCGGGCCGTGTCGTCCGACGAGGACGAAGCGGGCGGCGTCTGCTGCCCGTCGTTGGCGCATCCCCCAAGGAGCAACCCAGCGAGGAGCGCGAGAAGAAGAGAGCGTACAAGCATGCGAGGCGGCAAACGGTGCGGGGGAACTACGACGTGCGGGTCCACTGCAGGCGCGTATCGGACGTGATGCCGAATCGTTTCGCAAACCCGGCGCGCACCTCAACCACGTACAGCGCCGGCTGGTCCGGACGAATGGGCGTCTCGGAGAAGGGCGTGGTGCGGCGCGCGATGTTAATCACCTCTTTCTGCTCATTCACAAAGATGATGTCGAGCGGCAGCGGGGTGTTTTTCATCCACATGCCGTTGGTGTCGGGCACGTCGTAGATGAACAGCATGCCCCGGTTGTAGCCCAGCGAGCGGCGGCGCATGAGTCCGCGGGCCCGCGTGTCGGGCGTGTCAGCAATTTCGATGGCGATGGTCGTCAGCGTATCGCCCTGTGGCGCCAGAAATGCAAGCCGCCCTTCGGCGGTGAAGCCGGTGGCGGCGTCGCCGGTTGGCTCCGCATCGGGGGTGCAGCCGCTCAGCGCAAAGAGCACGCCGGAGAAGAACGCCGCAAGCATCAAACGAACCATAGACACGGGAGATTAGGTGAGGGAACGCTTCATGTACACCACATCGGGCAGCGGGTTATGGTAGTAAGCCTCCGTGCGCGAGAAGCCCAGCGACCGGTACACCGCGCGGGCCGCGTGCATCGAGGCGACGGTGTCGAGGTACATGGCGGCATAGCCCCGCTCGCAGGCCGCCGTCACGATGGCTGCGCCCAGGGTGCGGCCCAGGCCGTAGCCCCGGTAGGCCGGACGCACGTACAGCCGCTTCATCTCGCACGCCGCGTCTGCCGCGCCGTCGACCGTCAGCGGTTTGAGCGCAACGACGCCCGCAATGGTTCCGTCCAGTTCGCCCAAAAGAATGGTGCCCGCCGGGGCGCTGTAGGGCGCCGGGAGGGCGTCTAGCTCTTCCTGGAAGCCCTGAAAGTCGAGCGTAAAATCCAGGGCCTCGGCATACGCCGTGAAGAGGGCGCGCACGGTGGGGAGGTCGTCGGACTGCGCGGGCCGAATGAGGGGCATAGGCAAGCCGGGGTCTGCAGCAGATGGGTGTTCTCCCATAGACCCGCGACGCGCGTCAGTGTTTGGATGTGGGGCGCGCCTCGTGTCAGCGCCCGGCGCGCGCCTTAGGGCGTGCGCGTCTGTTGCAGGAAGGGGCGCACGTGGGTACGGAAGGCCGCGGGACGCTCCAGCATGAGCAGGTGCCCGGCGTCCTCCACCACCGTTACGGTAGCCGACGGCAGCGCCGCGCGCGCACCATCCGCCACGTCGTCGATGGTCTGCTCGGGATGCAAATACGGATTCGGGATGAGCCGGTCGCCGGCGCCAAAGAGCACCAGCATGGGCATCGAGAGCGTATCGAGGCGGTCGTACACCGCGCCGTCGAGCATACCCGCCACCGCCCGCGCATTGGCCGCGGCATACGCCGAAAAGTCGTCGCGCTGCGCAAGGGCATGCCGCTGTTCGATCAGCCACTGGTGCTTGGGCGACCACGTGTCGAAGTTGGCCCGCACGCTTTGCGCCACCTGCGCATCGGTAGACTGCGCGATGGCCTGCGGGGTGGTGAGCTGCTTGAGCGTGGCGGCTTCCTCCGCGGTAAATTGCTCGATGCCCGCCGGCGACACCAGCACCATCCGCGCCACGCGCGCCTCCGCAGAGAGCGCCAGCGTAAGCCCCACCTGCCCGCCCATCGAAACGCCCACGTACGTCGCCCGCGCAATCCCCAGCGTGTCCATAAACGCCGCCACGTGCTGCGCAAAGAACGGCATGGTCGCCGGCACGTCGGCCTTCTCCGAGAGTCCAAAGCCGGGCAGATCGAGCGCTACCACCCGATGCGTTTCGGCAAACGTGTCCAGTGCCGTCCGCCAAAGCGACAGGTTGGAGCCCAGCCCGTGCACAAACAACAGCACCGGCCCGTCGCCGCGGTCCACGTAGGCCGTGCGATAGTCGCCCACCTGCACGTGCTGCACGTCGGCCGGGTAGTGCGGAAGCGAATCGGGGGCAGGCGTCATAAGCGCGAGACCTATAAGAAGAGCAATCATGGGCGTTTGGGGGTATTGACGTTGGGAGCAGTGGGCGATCGGTAACCGGCGGCACCGATCAGGGGGGAGCGGCCTCGTCGCGGAAGCGGTCGCGCAGCGCGCTTTTCTGGATCTTGCCGCTGTGGCCCTTGGGCAGCATGGGCAGGATGCGGATGTGCTTGGGCACCTTGTAGCGGGCCAGGCGGGCGGCGCAATGGGCGCGCACCGCGTCGGCATCGGCGTTGGCGTTGGCATCGGCGTGCAGCGCAACGAACGCCGCCCCCACCTCGCCCCAGCGATCATCGGGCACCCCCACCACCGCGGCCTCGGCTACGGCCGGATGTTCGTGCAGCACCGCCTCGATTTGGGCCGGGTACACGTTCTCGCCGCCGCTGATGTACATCTCCTTCTTTCGGCCCACTACGTAGAAGTAGCCTTCGTCGTCGGTGCGCACCAGGTCGCCGGTGGCAAACCAGCCGTCGGCGTCAATCGCGGCCGCGGTGGCCTCCGGGTCGTTCCAGTAGCCGGGCGTTACCACGGGGCCGCGCATGTGCAACTCGCCGGGCGTGCCGGGCGGCACCGGGTTGCCGGCGTCGTCTACCACGCGCGTGTCGATGTAGAAGTTGGGAAAGCCGATGGAGCCGATTTTGCGGAGGGCGTCGCGCGCGGGCAGCGAGAAGCAGTTGACGCCCACTTCCGTCATGCCAAAGCCTTGCCGGATGGGCACGCCCACGTCTTGCCAGGTGCGAATGAGCGGCTCGGGCATGGCCTCGCCGCCCACGATGGCGTACCGCACCGAGCGGAGCGTCTCGGCAGAAAAGTTGGGTGCTGCGGCCATCTGCTTCAACATCGTGGGCACGCCCCACACGATGGTGAGCGCGTCGTCGGCGCAGCGCTGCAACAGGGCTTCGGCATCAAACGACGGGTAGAGGACGGTGCAGGCGCCATGGTGCAAAAACGGCGTCAGGAGCACGTTCCAGCCGCCGGTGTGGTAGAACGGCGCGGCGTTGAACGAGCGATCCTGCGCGGTGAGGTCGAGGCGGAGCTCGGTGTTTACGCTGTTCCAGAAGAGCATCCGATGCGTGATGAGCGCGCCCTTTGGCCGGCCGGTGGTGCCGGAGGTGTACAAGATCATCAGCGGGTCGGTGAACGCGGGCGACGGGCCGGGCGAGGGGTCGGCCGGAGCGGTTTCTACGAGGCGCTGCACGGCATCGAGCGGCTCGCGGGCGCCGTCCCAGGCGATGGCGTGCATGGTGTCGGCAAAGGCGTCGTGGTAGAAGCACACCGCCGGCGCGCTATCGTCGAGCAGATACGCCAGCTCGGGCGCGGCCAGCCGGTAGTTGAGCGGCACCAGCACGAAGCCCGCTTTTTGTGCGGCGATGAACAGCAGCACATGCGCGACGCTGTTTTCCGAGAGCACGGCGATGCGATCGCCCGGGGCCAGGCCCATGGTGTGCTGCAGCGCGTGCGCCAGGCGCGCGCCCTGCGCGTCGAGGTCGGCAAAGGTGTAGCGGGCATTGGTGGGCGCCCACACCAGCGCGGGCGCCTCGGGGGTGTACAGCGCGTTGCGCGCCAGCCAGTCGGTGCGAATCATGAGGACGTTGCGGGGGTCGTTGCAGACGTAGGCGAATCGGCCGGGCGCAGCGCCTGCCCGACGAGGGCCACGGCCGTGCTGGCCACCAGCGCGCAGAAGGCCGGTACGGCCGGGTTGTTGGCATACACCGTCACCTCGCCGTAGTACATGCCAAAGTGCACGATCAGGGCGACGACGGCGGACAGAAACACCGTGCCGGTGCGAATGCGATCCGAGAAAATGCCGAACAGGATGGGCACAAACGTGGCCGCAAACAGGGCGTAGACGCCGTTTTGGCCGAGGATGGCCACCGAGAGGTTCGGATCCACAATCTGCTGGTAGCTGATGAGCGCGACCACCGGGACGAGGCCCACCAGAAAGAGCCGGCTGTAGCGGAGGCTCCGCCGCTCAATTACGTCTTCTGCCAGCTCCTGCCGCGCGGCCCACGGGCGGTACAGGTCGTTGGTGAAGATGGTGGAGAGGGCCACGAGCAACCCCTCCATGGTGGAAAAACCCGCCGCCACCAATCCGATGAGGATGACCGAGCGCATCACCGGCCCAAAGACGTCTACGATGTAGGTGGGCACCACCGCGTCGGGGGCGAGGCCCGCCTGCGGCATGAGAAGCCGCGCGTAGAGGCCCACCACGATGACCAAAAAGAACAGCACCAGCACGCCGATGGCCGTGGCGAGGTACGTGTTGACATCGCGCTTGCTGTTCAGGTAGAGCGCCTTCGACATGACGTGCGGCTGGTTGACGATGGCGATGCCGATGGCTACGTTTGCCACCACCACCTCAAACCAGTCACGAAAGAGCAGACTCTGGGGGTTAATTGGCTGCGCCAGCACCGGGTCGATGGTTGCCAATTGCGCCAGGAAGCCGTCGAGGCCGTCGGCGAGGTAGTGGGCGCCGCTGGCGAGCAACAGCAACGCCACCATTATCATGAGCACCGACTGTGCGGCGTTGGTGAGCGTGTGCGCACTGGCGCCGCCCCAAAACAAGTACACGAGCGGGATGAGCAGCGTAAGCGCCATCGCCGCAAGCATGGGAAGCGCCAAAACGTTCGCCAGGACGCGCGTAAGCCCCACGGTGATGAGCACCAGAAAGGCAATTTGCAGCAGACTGGCGACGGCAAAAAAGACCTTGAGGCGCCGATCCCCAAAGCGATCGCCAATCCATTGCGGCACCGTGCGCGCGGTTACGGTATCGCCCACGCGCCGAAATGCCTTCGAGAAGACGATAAGGCCAATGAACACGCCCAGCGGCAGCGCCATCGCGTAGGCCACGACGCCGCTTACGCCGTACAGGTAGATGAGGCCGGGATTAATGATGAACGTCGCGGCGCTCGTCAGATTGGCCGCCAGCGACAACCCCACCAGCACGGGCGACACGTTTCGGCTGCCCACCGAGAACGCATCAAACCCCGACATCTTGCGAATGCCGATGGTGGCTGCGATGCCCACCAGCACCAGATAGCCCACGAAAAAGGTCCAGGCAATCGCCGTTTCGGTCATGGTCTCTTGGATGAAGGGAAGCAAAACACGCAGCGCCTGTTGTTAGCGCGCCGGCCAGCGGAGCGCGATCCCCGCGAGGGCCGCGCCGCCGCCGGAGGCAATGAGAAAGATCAGGTCGCCGGGCGCGAGCAGGCCCTGATCGTCGGCATCGGCGAGCGCCATGGCCACACACGCGTTGCCCGTGTAGCCGAAACGGTCCATGACGTTGTGCGCCCGGTCGTGGGGGAGGCCCAGCCGGTCCATCGTCTCGCGGATGCTCTGGATGTTGATCTGCGTAAAGAAGTACCGATCCACAGCGGCGGGCGTTACGTCCAGCCGGTCGGCCAGCGTGCGCACCATTGTTGTCCACTGATCGGGGTTGAAGCCGTCGGGAAATTTCTTGCGGAAGGCCAGTTTTTGGGTGCGCTCGGCGTGGGCGTCGGTGACGGGGCGGGCCGCGCCGCCGGTGTACACGCCCATGTAGCTGTGGTACTCGCCCTTCGAGATAAGCTCCGAAGCCAGCACGCCCTGTTGGGCATCATCGGTAGGTCCGATCACGGCCGCGCCGGCGCCATCGGCAAAGAGCGACGCGACGTTTTTCTGCTCGTAGTCGATGAAGCGGCTCATCAGATACGCGCCAACGACGAGCACCCGGCGGTAGCGCGCGTCGGCCTCCACGAACTTGCGCGCCGTGTCGAGCGCCGTCACGAACCCCGCGCAGGCCGTGTTCAGGTCGAACGTCGCGGCGTTTGGGGCCTTCAGCTTGTCTTGCACGACGGCCGCGGTAGACGGCGAGAGGAAGTCGGGGGTGTCGGTGGAGACGATGATGAGGTCGAGGGCATCGGGGGCTACGCCCGCATCGGCGAGGGCGTCGCGCGCGGCTTCTACGGCCAGGTCGGAGGTCGATTGCTCGTCGGTGGCGTACCGCCGCTCGATGATGTTGCGGTTCGCGCGCAAGAAGCTGTCGACGTCTTCGCCGTACAGGGCATCGAAGTAATCGTTGGTCACAACGTGCTCCGGCGCATACAGGCCGGTACCCAGAAGTTGTGCGTGTCGCATGGCAGGGGGAAGATGGGTGGATGGGTAGCGAACGGGCGGCGCGTTACAGCACCAGCCCGCCGTCGACACTCAATACAGCGCCCGTGATGAACGCCGCGTCGTCGCTCGCCAGAAACGCATAGGCGCGGGCGATGTCATCGGCCCGGCCCAGGCGCCCCAGCGGCGTCTGCTTCACGAGGCGATCCATCACCTTGTCGGGCACGGTCTCCACCATCGGCGTCTCGATAAAGCCCGGCGCCACCGCGTTGACGGTGATGCCGTCGCGCCCCAGCTCGCGGGCCCACGTCTTGGTCATGCCAATGACGCCCGACTTGGAGGCCACGTAGTTCGTTTGGCCAAAGTTGCCGTACAGCCCCACCACCGAGGCGGCGTTCAGGATGCGGCCGTGCGCGCTCCCTTGCAGATACGGCAGCGCGGCCTTCGTGGTGTTGAATACGCCCTTCAGGTTGACGTCGACCACCGCATCGAACGCGTCGCCGTCCATTTTGGCGAGGGTGGCGTCGCGCGTGATGCCGGCATTGTTGACGAGGATGTCAAGGGCGCCGTACGCTGCTTGCGCGGCCTCCGCGAGGGCCTCGGTGGCGGCGCGGTCGGTGACGTCGGTGGGCACGAATTGCGCCGTGCCGCCGTTGTCTTCAATCGCTTGCACGGCCGCTGCGCCGGCGGCTTCGTTTACGTCGGCGATGATGACGCGCGCGCCGCGCTGCGCAAATAACGCCGCGGTGGCGCGCCCAATGCCCTGACTTCCGCCGGTGATGAGGGCTACGCGATCGGTGAGTGGTGCAGCCATAAATGGTGGGTCTTAAACAGGTGAAGGCAAACGAGACCAGGGGGCCGATGGCGCGCCGCTCCGGGTGCACCACCGGCCATTGTGTTAGAAGCGAAGCCCCTTAAACGAGTAGGTGGCCGACAACCAGATCAGGCGCTCGGTGACGGGCGCGCCCAGCACGTCGGGCCGCTTGTTGTTGAACAGGTTCGTGACGCTGAGCTTCAGGTCGACGCCGTAGTCCGGGAGGGCGTAGCCTGCCGTAAGGCCCGCGGTAAACCGGCTGGGCACCTCGCCATCCGCGTAGAACCGCGCGCTGTCCCAGTAGCCCGAGCGAAATTCGTACGCGCTGTGCCACCGGCCCGAGAGGCTCAGAAACGAATTCTTGAGGCCCACGTCGCGCATCGTCATGGTGCCCTTGAGCTTCGTATTGGGCACATTCAGCAGGAGGCGCTGGCCGCTCTCGCTCTCCTCAAAGCTGCGCAGGTAAATGTACGAGCCGTTGACGTTCACGTTAAAGTGATTCCCCAGAAAGAGGTTAACGCCCAGATCGGCGCCCTGCACCACCGCTTCCCCAAAGTTGAGGTAGGTCGACAGCGCGTTGAACTGGTTGTTACCCGGCGCATCGACCGGCTGGCCGTCGGGGTAAAAGGGAATTTGGGTGATGCCGTTGGCGACGGTGGTGAGCGGGCTGATAAAGTTTTTGTACCACGAGTTGTACAGCACCGCGTCGACGAACAGCCGCTTGCCGAACACACCTTTGTAGCCCAACTCGACGGCGTTTACTTCCTCGGGCGCCAGCGGATCGATGCGGTTGATGACGGTGCCGCTGGGGTCTTGGATGACGTAACCGGTGTAGTTCCCCAGTGCATTCACCACGTACCCCGGCGCTACGCTGGGCACGGGAATGGGAATGAACAGGTTGCCTTCCAGCACGGTGGGGCTTTTGAAGGCGCGGTTGTACGTGGCACGCAGGTTATGATTCTTCGCCACGGTGTACACCAGCGCGGCCTTCGGGCTGAACTGGGTGGTGTACTCGCTGTGGGTGTCTACCCGACCGGCCAGGTTGATGCGCAGCCGATCGGTGGGGCGGTAGTCCAGCTGCAGGTAGCCGCCAATCTCCGTAGCGTCGATGTCGCGCCCAATGGCGTCGGCGAGGAACGTGCCGTCGGAGTCGGGCGCGTAGTAGCGGTACTGTCCGCCGGTCACGAGGTCGAGGCTACCGCCGCCCACACTGAACGTGGTGCGGTACTGCAGCTCCGAGTCCCACAGCTCGCCGTTGTCCACAAACCGGTTGGCCTCGCGCAATGCGGGCAGCTGATTGATGGCTTGCTGGCGCGCCTCGCTTGGCGACGCGCCGTTGGCCATGGCCTGCAGCATCACGGCCGTTGCGCTGGTGGCCACCCCGTTGATCTGGTACGTATTTCCGGCATCGTTGGAGGTGTGCGTCGCCTGCGCAAACCAGCTCTCGCTGCTCAGCTGAAGGCTCTGGTACTGCACCTGCCATCCCTTGATGCGGTTGCGGCCGTTGTTGGTAAGCCCAAAGTTGTCGTTCTGCGAGAAGCCGTACACGCCGTTGATCTCCCAGTCGTCGCCGAGGCGGTAATAGAGGCTGGCCTCGGTGCGAATGGACTCAATCTCGTAGTTCTCAACGAGCGCACTTTCGTGAAAGGACGTGCCAAAGTAATGCGTTGAATCGGCCATGGTGGCGTTGGGGCCGCCCACTGGCGGACGGTAGTCGGTGGCCGTCATGTACTGCCCGGTGACCTTCCACCCAAAATCCTCGCTGATGATGCCGGCCACGCGGCCGTTTACATCCACCAGGTCGTTCTGGCCGGCCCGCACATCGAGCGCTAGGCCGGACTGATCCCAGGGTGTCTTCGTAATCACGTTCACCACGCCGGTGTGAGCGTTGGGGCCATACAGCGCAGCCGCTGGGCCCACCACCACCTCGATGGTTTTGAGGTCGAGCCCCGAGGTGGGCAGAAAGTTGCCCTGCGGCAGGCCCGTCCCCGGAAGCTGCGCGATGCGTCCGTCTTTCATTTGCAGCATACGCGTGTTGAAGTGGTTGTTGAAGCCACGCGCCGAGATGCCCTGCCCGTTGATGCCCACGTTCACGAAGTCGACGCCTTTTAAGGTGGAGAGCGCCGAGAGGTAGGTGCCGCCGCCGCTCACGTTCAGCTCCTCAGCGCTGATCGCCTCCATGGTCACCGGGGCCTCCAGCAGCTTCTCTGGCCGCTTCGACCCCGTCACCACAATCTCTTGCCCCACGAAGGTACGCGGCGCGAGCACCAGGTCGAGGGTTTCCGTCTCGCCGGCCGCGATGTCTACCGTACGGGTTGCCGGCTCGTAGCCCACAAAGGTGACGCGCACCGTGTAGGTGCCCGCCGGAAGGCCGTCAATGCGGTACTCGCCGTCCGCGTCGGTGCTGGCCCCGCGCTGGGTGCCGTCGAGCACGACATTGGCCCCCGGCAGCGGTTCCTGCGTGTCTTGATCCGTTACCACGCCCTGCAAGACGCCCGCGTCTTGCGCGTGCGCCGGGAGGGGAAGCGCCAACACCCCCACCAAAAGCCAACCCATCCACTGTATGCAATGCCTCATGACCGTCCTCGTCTCGTCTATGGTACGATTGCGTGCTGCCTGCCCTATGGGCAATATTTGTTGTGTTTGGAAAATACCAAACGTTAGGATCAAGTGTAGGAAGCGCTTCCACCAATGTCAAGAGGCCGCGAACATTTTCCGCTCTGCCCGCATGCGGAGGGAGGAAAAACGTGCACGGCATGGAGGTATATCGGCCGCGAATGGCCACAGCGGCCCATGGTCTGGTGCATACTGCATAAAGCGCACCCGGCTTGGTCTTGCAATTTAATGAGGCATCTTCTATGTTTTTGGTGTTCTCAAGCTCAAACGTTTTACCCCTTCTATAACATGCGGTATAACATGCGGTATATTCGATCGGTAGCACTTCTTGTGCTGTCCACAGTTCTTTTCACGGGCTGCTATCATGCAAGCATCACAACTGGCAAGCAGCCGTCAGCTAAGAAAATTAGGAAGCCGTTCGCGAGCAGCTGGATTTACGGGCTTGTGCCTCCATCGACGGTTGAGGCTGCTGAGGAATGCCCGAACGGCGTGGCCCGCGTGGAGACGCAGCTCAGCTTCGTCAATCAGCTCGTTAGCTTCCTAACGAGCGGCATCTACACGCCCATGTCCATCACGGTCACCTGCGCGGCCGGCGCGTCGGCGCACAATGCGCAGACGCCGGTGCTGGACGTGCCGCTTGGTACCAAAACGCGCGCCGCGCTGGCCACGGCTGCGAAGCGTTCTGCTCAGGCGCAGCAACCTGTGCTCTTGAACCTGCATCGCTGACGATGCGGCTGATGATATGCAACGTCCCGAGGTCCGTCCGCAATTTGTTTGCTGGCGGGCCTCGTTTGGTTTGGGGCGCGCCGTGTGGTTTACGCGGTCGTCTCTGCGGGCTCCGGCGGCGCGTCGAAGTATGCGCGGACGGTGGCGGCCTTCGCGGGGCCCACAACCGCTGCAAGGGCCTCTTCATCGGCCGACCGTACGCGCTGCACCGACCCAAATGCCTTCAGCAGCTTCTGCGCGGTCTTCTCACCGATGCCGTGAATATCGAGCAGCTCCGACGTGAGCGTCTTCTTCTTGCGGCGCTTGCGCTGGTACGTCACGGCAAAGCGGTGCGCCTCATTCCGCACTTTTTGCAGCAGCTGCAGCGCCACGCTGTCCTTGGGCAACAGCACCGGGTCGCGGTCGCCGGGCACAAACACTTCCTCAAGCCGCTTGGCGAGGCCCACCACCGGAAATTTCCCGTACACGTCCAGGTCCTTCAGCACCTGCACGGCGCTTGACAGTTGTCCTTTGCCGCCGTCTACCATCAGCAAATCGGGCCACGGACCGTCCTCTGCGAGCATGCGGCGGTACCGCCGCTCTACCACTTCGCGCATCGACTGATAGTCGTCGGGGCGGCCGTCTTCCACCGAGCGTATCTTGTACGTGCGGTACTCGCTTTTGCGCGGGGTGCCTTCCGTAAACACCACGCACGAGGCCACCGTCTCGGTGCCGCCGAGGTGCGAGACGTCGATGCCGTCGATGCGGCGGGGCAACGCGTCGAGGCGCAGGTGCTCTTTTAGCGCCTTGATGGATTGCGGAATCCGGTCGCGCTCGCGCTTCATGCGCTGCAACGTCCACTCCTTCACCAACAGCTTGGCATTCGAGGTGGCCATACGTACGAGGCTGGCCTTTTCGCCGCGTTGCGGCACCTTGACGGGCACCTGCTTCCCCTTTTCTTGGCGGAGCAGGGCTTCGAGCGCTACGGTGTCTTGGGCGGGATGCGCGTTGGGGTCAACGGAAAGCAACACCTCCTCGGGAAAGACGCTGGCCTCGGCATAGAAGCGCTCCAGGTACGAGAGCATCAGCTCGGCATCGGTGCGGCCCTCGATGCGGCGGATGTACTTGTGGCGGCGGCCAATCATCTTGCCCTCGCGCACCACGAACGCCACGCCACAGGCCACGCCTTCGTCGCGGTCGGTGAAGAGCGCAAACACGTCGCGGTCTACAAAGTCCTGGCTGACGATTTTTTGGCGGTCGGAGTATGTCTGCAGGGCTTCAATCTGGTCGCGCAGGCGGGCGGCTTCCTCAAAGTTGAGCGCCTCAGACTGCGCCTCCATCTCGGCGCGCAGTAGGTCTTGCAGTTCTTGCGTGTGGCCCTTCAGGAGCGTTTCCACCTGGTCGATGGTCTGCTGATAGTCGTCGGCCGATTGCTTGCCTACGCACGGCCCTTTGCAGTTTTCGATGTGGTACTGCAAGCACACGTCGTATTTTCCCTCGGCGATGGGCTCGGGGTCGAGGTTGAGCGAGCAGGTGCGCAGCTTAAAGATGGACTGAATGGCGTCCATCATCTGGTTGAGCTGCTTGACGTCGGTGTAGGGCCCGTAGTACGTGGAGCCGTCTTTGCGCACGGTGCGCGTCTTAAACACGCGCGGAAACCGCTCATTCTTGATGCAGATGTACGGATAGGATTTGTCGTCGCGCAGGTTGACGTTGTAGCGCGGCTGCAGCTCTTTGATGAGGTTGTTTTCCAGGATGAGCGCTTCAACCTCGGTGTCGGTCACGATGACCTCCACATCGGCGATCTTTTTCACCATGATCGCAATGCGGCCGTCGCGCGGGCGGCTGTCGTGAAAGTACGAGCGCACCCGGCTCCGCAGGTTTTTTGCTTTGCCCACGTACAACACTGAGCCGCCGGCATCGAGGTGCTTGTACACGCCCGGCTGCGTGGGTAGGTTGTCGAGCTTTGTGCGGAGAACCTCCGGCTTCGAATCGAGCAGTGTAGCCATGCGCGAAAGCGTGTGAACCGTCCAGCGTATTGGTCGTCTTATAGGCATACACGAACGCCACTCTCCACAGGTCCACCGGCCCTTGACCCTTTTCGAGATCATTCGAATTAGCGTGGGCGACGTGATTGAAATCGCCCTCGTGACGTTCATCCTGTATCAGCTGTATTTGCTGATGCGCGGCACCATTGCGGTGCAAATCTCGCTGGGCCTGGGGGCGCTGTTTGCCGTGCAGCTGGTGGTGTGGGCGCTGGACATGACGGTGCTTAGCACGGTGTTCAGCTACTTCAACCAGGTGTTTGTGCTGGCGCTCATCATCATCTTTCAGCCCGAGATTCGGCGCCTGCTCCTGGTGCTGGGCAAAAACCCGCTGGTGCGTCGCCTGATGCGGACTTCGGACCAGCAAGAGATGATTCGGGAGATAGTGGCCGCCGTGGAGGCCCTCAGCAACCAGCAGATGGGGGCCCTGATCGCGGTGAAGCAGTCGACGGGCCTGCGCAACTACATCGAAACGGGCACGCCGCTGCATGCCGAGGTATCGCGCGACCTGCTCATGGCCATCTTTTACGGCAAAAACCCGCTGCACGACGGGGCGGCCATTATTGGCGACCGCCGCGTTGAGGCCGCCGGTTGCATCTTGCCGGTATCTACCAGCATGAAACTGAGTCCGCAGCTGGGGCTGCGCCACCGGGCGGCCGTGGGCCTTACCGAGCAAACCGACGCGTTTGTGGTGGTGGTGTCGGAGGAGACGAGCAACATTTCGATCTCGCGCGACGGCGCCCTCATCTCCAACATTACGCCCGACGAGCTGCGCACGCACCTAACCAACGCGCTCGCGGCCGGCGAGGGGGCGGGGGCGAAGCGGGCCTCGGCGCGGGCGGCTGCATAGTTTTATTGTACGCTATCTCATCGATCATGCGCGAAGTTCTGCTGTCTGTTTGGGTTTGGGTTGCCATTGCCACGCTCATCGTGGCGTGGGTCCCCATCACCGCCGTGGTGTGGCTGTTTGACCGCGACCCGGCCCGCTACCGTACGGGCTACACGCTGCGTATCCTGGGGCGGCTGCTCACCTACGTCAACCCTTTTTGGGATATCGACGTCACGGGGGCCTTCCCCGATGATCCGCGCCACCCGTACGTGTGTGTGAGCAACCACCTGTCGCAGGGCGACCCGCCCATCATTGCACGCGTGCCCTGGGAGATGAAGTGGGTGGCCAAGGCCGAGCTCTTTCGGCTGCCGTTTGCGGGCTGGCTCTTGCGCATGGCTGGCGACATTGCGGTTGACCGTCGCAAGAAAAAGAGTCGTGCCGAGGTGCTGGTGAAGGCCCGCAACTACCTGGAGCAACGCTGCAGCGTGATGTTTTTTCCGGAGGGCACGCGCTCGCGCGACGGCCGCGTACAACGCTTCGCGGATGGCGCCTTCCGCCTCGCCATCAAGGCCGGCGTTCCGGTGCTGCCCATCGCCATCGATGGCACGCAAGACGCCCTGCCCAAACACAGCCTACGCTTCCGCTCCGACGCCCAAAAGATCCGCGTAAAGGTGCTGCCCGCCGTTGACACCAGCGGCTACGCGCCCGAGGACGCCCGCCAGCTGCAACGCACGGTGCGCGCTCGCATCATCGAGCAGGTTGCTGCCTGGCGAGGCATCGCGCCGGAGGCCGTAGACGCGCTCGCCCGGGATGAAACGCCTGTCAATCCATCCGGCACGCCCGATGCCTCGGAACCGGCGCCCTAACGGCTGCATTGGACGGCGTGCTGTTTTATCGCTGCAGCCCGCGCGCTGCGTGATTGCACGCGCTGCACGATGCAAGGCAGCACTCTCTTGCCCCGTAGCTCAATTGGCAGAGCATCCGGCTCTGGACCGGAAGGCTGATGGTTCGAATCCATCCGGGGCAGCCACGTGCACCATGTCTGAAGGCCCAACGGATGTGCTCCGTTGGGCCTTTCGCTTTTTTGTTCGCCATGCCAAACGTGCTACGTCAAATAGCCTTCGTCGGCGAGCAACTCGGCGTTGAGCACCGCGCCGCCCGCGGCTCCGCGCACGGTGTTGTGCGACAGCACCACAAACTTTACGTCGTGCACCGCACACGGCTGAATGCGCCCCACCGACACGGTAAAGCCCTTTCCACTCTTGGCGTGGCGAATCGGCTGCGGCGCATCCGGCGCCTCCAACACCTGAATGAATGGATCGGCTTGTGAGGGCAGGTGTCGGTCGGCCAGGGGCGACGTGTACGTCTTCAGGGCGTCGGCCACCGCCTCGGCCGTCACCGGCTGCGCGAACGAAATGGACACGCAGCCCAGG
This sequence comes from Salisaeta longa DSM 21114, assembly GCF_000419585.1. Lineage (NCBI taxonomy): Bacteria > Pseudomonadati > Rhodothermota > Rhodothermia > Rhodothermales > Salisaetaceae > Salisaeta > Salisaeta longa. The sequence goes on along the minus strand of NZ_ATTH01000001.1, from coordinate 363,069 downwards.
TGCCCGTTGCGCACCGGCACGCGGTTGCACTGCGCGCTCACGGTGAGCGTAGCCGGCGCCACCGACGTGCCGTCAAACGTGCCCAGCAGCTTGCGCGGCTCGGTGGCCAGCTTATCCTCCTCGCCGCCAATGTACGGCACCACATTGGCGAGGGCGTCGAGCGACGGCACCCCCGGATAGCCTGCGCCGGAGAGAGCCTGCAGCATCGTCACCTGCACCGTCTCCACCCCAAACGCATCCACCAGCGGCCGCAGCGCGCACACCAAGCCCACCGTTGAGCAGTTCGGGTTGGTGACGATGAAGCCGCCGCTATCGCCCCAGTCCTGCGTGTCGATCAGCCCCACGTGGTCCGGGTTTACCTCCGGAATGAGGAGCGGCACGCGGTCGTGCATCCGGTAATTTTTTGCGTTGGAGATCACCGGAAGGCCCGCACGGGCGAACGCTTGCTCTATCTCGCCCGCTACGCTGGAGCTAAGGCCCGAAAACACAAAATCGCAGTCGGATAGCGCCGCGGGCTCGGTGGGCTGAACGGTGAGGTTGGCCACCGCTTCGGGCATGGGCCGCCCGCTCAGCCAATTGGTCGCGGCGCGGTACGTTTGGCCCGCCGAGCGCTCAGACGCCGCTACAGCGCCGATCGTAAACCAGGGATGATCGGCCAACAAGCGAACGAAGGTCTGTCCTACGGCGCCGGTGGCACCGAGAATGCCAACAGAAAACGAATGCATAGATCCAAAGGGGGAAAGCGAACGAACGAAGAAACGAAGGCGCTGATGATCAGGTGCCCTACGCGGCCTCTATCGGCGGCAGCGGATGCACCTCCTCCACGCCCTTGGGCACAATGAGCGTACCCGCGGCCCGCGGATTGCGGATGCTGCGCACTTGCATGGGCACCCCGGCCTCGGCCAGCGGGCGCAGCGTTTTGGGGTGCATGCCCAGGTGCCCCGACTCCGTCATGGCAAACGCCTGCTCCATCGAGAGGCGCTCCAGCCGCTCGACATCGGGGTTGGTGCCCGGATCGGCGGTGTAGAGGCCGTCGACGTCGGTAAACCGCGTGAGGCACGTGGCGTTCAGGAGGGCCGCGAGCAGCGAGGCCGTGTAGTCGCTGCCTTCAAAGCCGAGGGTGGTGGTGCGGCCATCCGGCGCCCGCCCGATGTACCCGGCCAGCACCGGCAGGGCATGCGACGCAAGCCCCGCGTACCAGCGCCGGACCGCCTCGGCCGTGGCGTCGCGGTCTACGGCGGCCGCGCCAAATGAGGCGTCGGTGTGCAGAAGGGCCGTCGCGTCGCAAAACGGCGCCACATGCCCCCGGTCGCGCAGCGCCAGCGTAACCATTGGGACGGCCAGCTGCTCGCCGGTCGAGAGCACGGCGTCGCGCCCGGCCGGCGAAAACCCCTCGGCGGCGATGCGCCCAAACGTGTCGCGTAGCTCCGCCAGCTGGTCGTCTAAGCGGGCCCCGTAGGCCTCTTGGGCGTCGGACGAGAGGAGGGCCTCGGCGTGGGTGGTGTGGCGTTCGCGGAGGGCATCCAGCAGCTCCTGCACCATCGCGCGGCCCGCGGGGTCATCGGGACGTGCCACAAAATTCTCCAGCGCGTTGGAGAGCTGCCGCGTGACCATCGACAGCGCCGATACCACCGTAACCACACGCGCCGATTCGGCCGTCCACGTCACCGTGTCGATAACGTTACGGAAATGCGCGGGCGTGCCCACCGACGAGCCGCCAAACTTGAGAACGACGAGCGGCTTCGATGCGGCAGACGACATACGCGGTTGGGTGGGTGACAAGTGCGCGGCGTGAGCACAACCGCGCTTTTTTGGCTCATGTTCCAAACGTACGGCCCTGCGGGGTTGGTACAAAAAGGCAACAAGACAGCAGACCCGTGGCGTGAGGTGCTGCTGCTTCGTTTTTGGACCTAGCCCAAAAATGAACATCGAAGCGAGCCTACAGCGGGAGGTGGTACTGCCCCCAGCCCTGATGCAGTGCCGAAACGGTTTTGATACAGGGCCTAAAATTGCACCGAGAGCTGTGCTTGGGGCCGCACGGCTTCCGCACCCCGATCCCAGTACGGGACGATGCCCCACGACACCGATGCGGACGACGAAGCGGAGCGGCTGCCCGTTGCTCGGGCGGGCCGAAGCACAACGTACGTCAACCCGACGCCCGCCAGTTGGCCGATCGCCGCAGCCACCACAGACGCGCGGGACGTTTCGATACCGGGGCTGACGGCCAGCTCGCCAACGAGCCCGCCTACAAATCCCCCGAGGGCAAGAAGCCTCGAATCGCGCTGTGACAAATCGTGCGTGGCCGCCGAGAGCGTCCCGGTACCGAGTCCGGCCAGGGTGCCGCCCAGGAGCCCCAGCGCAACGGTGCGGCCCGACGAGTGGAAGCCGCCCGCGCCCTCGTACAACGCCGCTGCGGCCGTACTAGCACCCACAAGGCCCATGTATCGGTAAAAGTCAACGTCGCCCGCGGTAAACGACACGTGCCGCCCCAACACCGCCCCGCCATACCATCCGGCAACAGAACCCAGCATGCTGCTCGTCCCAATGCGACGCACGGTCGCATCCGGCACCATCCCAAACCCGGCCGCCACGCCCAGCGCGTTGCCAAACAGGCCGCTCGTGGCTGCCAGGCGTGCCCGCGGGCTCGACCACCCCACGCGCTGGCCGATCCAGTAGCCGGCGGCAGCTTCTACGCCGCCCATCGCAAACGCCAACGCGGCATGCCCACGGGTCAGCTGATCGGGACGAACGATGCCAATGAACTGAAGGCTGTGCAGGTAGCCTTGTAGTCCTCCAAACCCCGCAAAAACCGGCGTAGCATCCGCAATGGGGGTGTTGCGCGTGAAGTAGGCCGGCAGCACGCTGCCCAGCGCGGCCCCCGCGGTCATCGAAGCCGGAAACCAGAAATCGACCGACTGCTCCGCTGGCATGTTTGGCGCGAGCGCCGTGTACAACAAGAAGCCTTCGGTTGCACCCAACAGCGCGGTTGAAAGGAGAAGCTCACCCCGGTTACCTGTAAGATCGACCCAGGCCGCGTCACTGGGCGCAGACGGATCGCCCGGGATGGGCTGCGCGCAGCTCACCCGGCTTGTGAGCCCCCCTGCGGACATGAGCATGACGCCGCAAAGCCCAACGATCCACGCGATCCAGTCGTCTTGCCTTCGCATACTTCCCGCCTCAAGCACATTCGGCACGCAGCCAAAGTTGCTCTTTTGCAAGTGATCTATCATGAAGGAAAGATGAGGGAACGCCTAAACAAATGCAAGGCCGCCGTACGCACGCAGGATAATCGCATGCGTAATCGTAATCCGGCCTGCGCGACTCAAAGTTAGGTCGTCCTTCCGGGGCATGGCATCTTCATTTTGCAAATCACCCCTGACCGGCGTCAGTACGAATGAACAAGTTTGATACAGCGGTCTTGGTCATCTTGAAGGAGGTGGCTTGGCCATGCACGTCCGAATAGCCATCTGAACCATTAACATAGCATTTCTGCATTTCATCCCTCTTGTCATTGCGAGCGAACGAAGTGAGCGTGGGAGGCTTTAGGTCATGCCGTAGGTGCAATCTCCGCAATGGGGCACCCCTGCCCGTACATGGAGATCGCCACGTCCCTCTCTAACGATCGGTCCTCGCGATGACAAGGAGAATGCTGCTTTTTTTGTGCGTTGCGCGTGCAGTTGGTCAAGCCCGCCGGAACAGCCATCTGAACCATCAACGTATCGCTCCTTCATTTTCCCTGTTGTCATTGCGAGGAGCCGAAGGCGAGGGCCGTGAGGTCATGCCCGTGGTACGTGGCAATCTCCGCAATGGGGCGCTCCTGCCCGTACATGGAGATCTCACCAGGGGCATGACCTCCGGCCCCCGCGCCATTCACATGCGTTCATCCCTCGCGATGACAAGGAGGGTACTGCTTTTTTGTGCGTTGCGCGTGCAGTTGGCCAAACCCGTCCGAACAGCCATCTGAACCACTCACGTATCGTTTCTGCATTTCACCCCTCTTGTCATTGCGAGGAGCGAAGCGAGGGCCGTAGGTCATGCCTGTGGTACGCGGCAATCCCCACAAGCGAGCAACAACCTGCCGTACAGTGCAACCAGCGAGACGTACTGACAGAGCCATTGCATGAGTCATCGCGAATCCGCCCTGTGCGCTTCAAAGTCAGCTCCTGCTTCCAGGGCATGTCGTCGTCCTATTGCAAATCACTCCTGATCGGCGTCCGTGCGAAACCCAAAGTGATGTGTACGCACGACGCGGCATCCGCCGTCTACGAGATGACGATGAGGTCTTTGGGAGAGGCCGTGAGGTTGTCGTGGCCCTCGGGCGTCAGGTGGATCATATCCTCGATGCGCACGCCAAACCGGTCGGGCCGGTAGATGCCCGGTTCAATGGTAATCACCGCCCCGGTGGGCAGGGGCTCCGAGGAGCGGTGCGAGACGCGCGGCCACTCGTGGGTTTGCAGGCCGATGCCGTGGCCCAGGCTGTGCGGAAAGGCCTCGCCATGACCGGCGTCCTCGATCACCGAGCGCGCCGCGGCGTCCAGCGCATCCGATGCGATACCGCCCACCGCCGCCTGCAGCGCTGCCTCTTGGGCCGCCAGGACCACATCGTAGACGGTGCGCACAGCCGGCGCAGGCGCGCCAATTGCTACCGTGCGTGTCATATCCGACGCGTAGCCCGCCCGCACGCCGCCCATGTCAATCACCACGACGTCGCCTGCCTGCAACCGGCGGCTCGTGGGCCGCGCATGCGGTAGCGCGCCGTTGGGCCCCGACGCCACGATCGGGTCGAACGCCATCCGCTCGGCCCCGCGCCGCAAATGCTGATACACAATCTCGGCGGCCACTTCTTGTTCGGTTTGGCCCGGACGCAGCCAGTCGCAGAGGTGCTCGAACACGGCATCGGTGATGGCCTGCGCCGCCCGCAGCTTCTCCACTTCGTCGGCCCGCTTGCGTGCGACCAGGGCCTGCAGTACGCCGCGCTCGGGCTGCCACATGGCGGCCGGCTGCTGCTCTTGCAAGCGCTCCAACTGCGCAACGCTTAGGCGATCGGCCTGCACCACCACCGGCCCGTCGGGCAACAGATCATGCGCGGCGGCGTGCTCGATCAGCGACCCGTCGGCGATGTGCACCGTGGCGTCCTGCACCTCGGCCTGCGCCTGCGTGGTGTAGCGGCCGTCGGTGACGAGATGCACAGCGCCCGCAGCGGTGACGATGACCAGCGCGTTCGATCCGGTGAAACCTGTGAGCCACCGGACGTCGGGCGGAAACGTGACGACCAGCGCGCGGCCGTCGAGGTGGGAAAGGAGCGCATCCATAACCATTCGCGGGACAAATGAAGTGAAAACCGTACGCAGCTAGCACAGCACAACGCATGCCGGCGTGTTCTTTAATGACCCGCCGGATCGATGATGTCGCGTTCTAGCTTTACCGTGATAATGATTGCGCGGGCATCGGCGTCTATGCCAGTTACCGCGATACCCACCGGCCGCCATCCCTCATCAAATGCTTCATTAAGCGCCGCCAATCCTTTATTACCATCCGCTGTTTGGCGCACCCGCACCGTGCACGTCGCCTGCGAGACGTTGCCCGTCGTCGACGGGGGCGGATCGTTCAGAAGGTGTTGAAGCGCTTCGTGGTCGAGCGGGAGATCTTTCATCAATCAAGCCGTGAAGAAGGAAAAGCGCGTTGGAAGACGCACGCGACCACGGTTGGCCTACGAAACGGGAGCCGGTGCACGAGTCGTTACAATGTCTTCCATAATTTTTTCGGCGTGGAAGCGGCCGTTTTCGATAAACCACCGGCTCGTGTCGCAGCCGCCGCAGATCGTGCCTGCCAGGTACACGCCCGGGCGATTCGTTTGGTAGGTTTCACCGGCCGCGTCGTGCACGGGCGTGCGGGCCTCGTCGTCCGCAATTTCGACGCCGAGCGCATCCAGAAGCGAATAATTGGGTCGGTACCCAATAAGGGCAAGCACAAAGTCGTTGGCAATGGTTGGCGGCGCGTCATCGCCGTTGAGCACAAGCGTGTCGCCGGTAATCTCCTCAACGGTCGTGTTAAAGTACGCCGTGATCGATCCCTCGGCAATCCGATTTTCCAGATCGGGGGTGATCCAGTACTTGACGCCGTCGTCGATGCCGTCATTGCGCACGATGAGGGTCACGTTGGCATCGTGCCGATAGCACGCGAGCGCCGCTTTGGCCGCCGAGTTGCCGCCGCCAATGATCGCTACATCCGTGAGCGCGTACGGATAAGGCTCTTTGAAGTAATGCCGCACCTTCGGGCGGTCCTCGCCGGGCACCTCCAGGCGATTGGGGATGTCATAAAATCCTGTTGCAACGACGACCTTCCGTGCCTCGTGCGTGGTTTTGCTCGTGTGCACCACAAAGGCTTCATCGCTTCCGGTAAGCCCCGTCACTTCTTCATACAACCGAATGTTTAGGCCCTCGGCCGTCGCCACGCGGCGGTAATAGTCGAGGGCATCCTCGCGGCGCGGCTTGTAATCACGGGTGGAGAACGGGTAGCCTCCAATTTCGAGCTTCTCGGGGGTAGAGAAAAACTCCATCCGGGTAGGATAGCCAATGAACGAGTTGCACAGGGCGCCCTTGTCAACAATGAGGGGCGATAGGCCGCGCCGTTTGGCCGCAATGCCGCAGGCAAGGCCCACCGGTCCCGCGCCAATAATGAGTACGTCGTGCATAGAACGCTGCGTGAATGCAGAAAGGATAGCCACGAAAGAACCGCGCAGTATGTTTAAAAAACCGATACCTGTAGCCATCGGTTTCGCTTAGCGGACGCGCTTCGTAAACAACAAGCAACATCTGTTCCATTCACAGGCCGCGCAAAAACCCATCCGCCGGTTGCGCTTACGCATGTTGCAACAAATAATGCACTGTAGGTACAGCCCAACGTTTTTATGGCACGCACGCTAATTACCCCGTACACCCTTGGCGCCCTCTCGCTACCCAACCGCGTGGTGATGGGACCCATGACCCGCAACCGCGCAACCGGCACCATTCCGCAGCCCATCATGGCGACGTACTATCGCCAGCGGGCCAGCGCAGGCCTCATCGTCTCGGAGGCGACGCAGGTAACGCCCATGGGCCAGGGCTACCCCAACACGCCCGGCATCCACTCCGATGAGCAGGTGGAGGCCTGGCAGGCCATCACCGACGCGGTGCACGCGGCCGGCGGGCGCATCTTTTTGCAGCTGTGGCACGTGGGGCGCATCTCGCACCCGGCCTATCACGACGGCAAGAAGCCTGTGGCGCCGTCGGCCATCCAGCCGGACGGCCAGGCCATGACGCCTTCCTTCGAGATGGCGCCCTTCCCCACGCCGCGCGCGCTCAACACCGAGGAGTTGCCCGAAATCGTGGAGCAGTTCCGCCAGGGAGCCGCCAACGCTAAGCGCGCCGGCTTCGACGGCGTTGAGGTGCACGGCGCAAACGGCTACCTGCTCGACCAATTTCTGCAGAGCGCAACCAATGCGCGCACCGACCGCTACGGCGGATCGCCCGAAAACCGCGCCCGCTTGCTGCTGGACGTGACCGAGGCCGTCACCGAGGTGTGGGACAGCCAGCGCGTGGGCGTACGCCTCTCGCCCGCCGGCGGCATGAACGACATCAGCGACGACGACCCGCACACCACCTTTGGCTACGTGGGCGACGCCCTGAATGCCTATGACCTGGCCTACGTGCATGTGGTGGAAGGCGCCATCGACGACGACACCAACGCCTCGGACGTTGTGCGCGCCGCGTACGACGGCTCGCTCATCGTGTGCGGCGGGCTGGACCGCGAGCGCGGGGAGGCCCTCGTGCAGGAGGGCCGCGCAGACCTAGCGGGCTACGCGCGGTGCTTCCTCTCCAACCCCGACCTGCCCCGTCGCTTCCTCGAAGAAGCGCCCCTCAACGACTGGGACCGCGACACCTTCTACGGCGGCGGCGCCGAAGGCTACATCGACTATCCCACCCTCGACGAAGCAAACGACGCGGCACCATCAACGGCTGCCGCCTAAGCGCTGCCTAAAGCACCGCATTAGCGAGGCGCCTATCACATCCTGTCAGCGCCCGGTGGTCTTCTAGGGGAAGCTGCCGGGCGCTTTCTGTTTTCCGGGGGATCGCCGCCCGTCCCTCATTTCCACAGTTTCGTTACATCATCCGGCCCTGCGTTCCTCAGACGCCATCTCGGGTACCCGCCTGCACATCATAATTTGCTATCAGCGATACAACAGCGCGCCATCTATACAATATTTTTGTTTTTTGTTTACACAGAGCCTACAATTTACGGGTAAAGCGCTTTCCAAGCGGTCTCAGGAAAGCCATTCGATGCTTCTATCACCCAACCAACACTTGCCATGAACTACCGATACCGGCTCAGCGCTGCGTTGGCGCTTATGGTGCTTTTGGCTGCAGTGAGCGTTACCGGCGCCTACGCCCAGCGCACTGTAAGCGGAACCGTCACCGATGCACAGGGAGGCGATGCCCTGCCCGGCGTGAATGTGCGCGTTGAGGGCACCACCACCGGCACCATCACCGGCCCGCAAGGTACCTACGAACTTCAAGTGCCAGCCGGGCCGCAAACCCTCGTGTTTTCGTTCATCGGTTATCAGACGCGCGAAGTAACCATCGGTCCCGACCAAACCGATGCCGATGCGCAACTGCGCGAAGACGTGGTAGGGCTCAGCGAAGTGATCGTGACGGGCCTCGCTGCCAGCGTGAAACGCGAAAACGCAGCCACCTCCATCGAAAGCATCAGCGGCGAAGACCTTGCAGGCACCACCTCGGTGGAAACGCTTGACGGCGCGCTGAGCGGGAAGGTGGCCGGCGCACAGATCTCCTCGTACTCCGGGGCCCCCGGCGGCGGCATGTCCATCAAGCTGCGCGGCGTCTCGACCATCAATGGCAACTCCGATCCGCTGTTTATCGTGGACGGCGTCATTGTGAGCAACGCGGCCATCCCCACCAATGTGAACGCCGTAACGCAAGCCGCAGCAGGCGGGAGCCGCTCGAACCAGGACAACCCCGTGAACCGCATTGCCGACCTCAACCCACGCGATATTGCATCTATTGAGATCCTGAAAGGCCCGTCGGCCGCGGCCATCTATGGCGGAAAAGCCGCCAACGGCGTGGTGCTCATCACCACCAAGATGGGGCAGGCCGGCCAAACGCGGGTCAACTTCTCGCAGAGCGTGGGCATCACCACCATTCGCCACAAGCTGGGCATGCGCGACTTCAACGCGCAAGAAGCCGAAACGGCCTTCGGGGCACGCGGCCGCGACCTCTTCGAACAGGCCAACGGACAGACCTACGACTACGAGGAAGCCATCTTTGGCCAGGAAGGACTCCTCTCGCGCTCGCAGCTTTCGGTGAGCGGCGGCAGCCAGAACACCCGTTTTTACATCTCCGGCCTCTGGCAGGACGACGAGGGTATCGTGGAGCGCACGGGCTACGAAAAGCAATCCGTGCGGGCTAACGTAACGCACGACTTTGGCACGAAAGCCACGCTAACCGGTCGCTTCAACTACATCAACAGCACCACGCGACGCGGCCTCACCGGCAACGATAATACCGGCACCACCTTTGGCGTGTCGTTGACGGCAACGCCGGAGTTTGTCAATCTCTTTCCCAACAACGAAGGGATTTACCCGGATCACCCGTTCAACGCGTCCAATCCGCTGCAAACCATCCAGCTGATGACCAACGAGGAGCAGGTGAACCGTATTATTTCCAGCGGGCGGTTTGAGTACAACGTATTCTCCACCGAGACGCAGACGCTGCAAGCCATCGTGGAAGGGGGCGTAGATTTCTTCTCCTTCGAGAACGTGGGCTTGTTTCCACGCATCTTACAGTTTGAGCGCCAGAGCGCGCAGCCCGGTACATCCATTTTGGGGAAAACCAATTCGCTGAATACCAACCTGCGGCTGCTCGCCAATCACACGCTCACCCAAAACGACTTCACCTTCACGACACAGGGCGGCCTCATTGGCGCCAACTCGGACCTCGACTTTGCCAACCTGGTGGCGGAGAACCTCATTCCGGGGCAGCAAAACATCACGCAGGCCGCCTCACTGGCCGGCGATCAGCTACGGACCTTCCAGAAGGATCGTAGCTTCTTTGTCCAGGAAAACATAAACTGGGCCGATCGGATCATCGTGACCGGCGGGCTGCGCGGCGACCGCAGCTCGCTCAACGGCGACCCAAACAAGTTCTACCTGTACCCGCATGCTTCGCTTGCCGTGCGCATCGCCAACTTCGACTTCTGGTCCGTCGGAGCCGTCGATCAGCTCAAGCTGCGGGCGGCGTTTGGCCAAACAGGAAACAACGCGAGCTTCGGGACGAAATTCACCTCCTTCAATGCCACCAACATTGGGGGCAATGTAGGAACCATCATTGACCTGCAGCGCGGCGCATCGAACATCAAGCCCGAGCGTCAAACAGAGATCGAAGCGGGCTTCGACATTGCAGCGTTCAACCGGCGCGCCCGGCTCTCGGTGACAGGGTATCGAAAGGAGATCTCCGATCAGCTCCTGCAGCGCGAAATACCTTCATCGACCGGCTTCCGCCTGGAGACCATTAACGGCGGCACACTCATCAACCGTGGCATTGAAACGTCGCTCACCCTGGCGCTCGCGCAAAGCGAGGCGTTTACGTGGGAATCCACCACCAGCTTTTGGATGAACCGGGCCGAAGTCACCGAGCTTCCGGTCCCTTCCTTTCGCGCAACAGGCGGCGGCTTTGGCGCTACGCTGGGCGAGATCCGCATCGAGGAAGGCAAGAGCCCCACACAGATTGTGGGCATCGATGACACCGACGGCGATGGCGTCTCCGACGGCATCTTTCAGCTTGGCGACGCTGCTCCTGACTTTCAGATGTCGTTCTCAAATAACATCACCTTCTTCGAGAACCTACGCCTGTCGTTCTTGGCACACTGGAAGAAGGGCGGCGACAATCTCAACCTCTCGGAGCTGCTGTTTGACCTGAGCCGCACCACCCCCGACTTCGATGCGGACTACGACGGCGACGGCGTGCGGGCGGGTGTTGAGCGGTTGGCGCTGTTTGGCGTGTCGGCCCGCCAATTCGTGCAAGATGCTTCATACTTCCGACTCCGGGAAATTGGTCTCTACTACGATCTGCCGCAGGCGCTGCTCGATCGCTTCACGAATGGCACGCTGCGGCGTCTCTCAGTGGGCGTATCGGCCGACAATATCCTCACCATTACGCCGTACGACAGCTATGACCCGGAGGTCAATAACTTTGGCGCCACGCCAGTGGCTACTGGGGTTGAAGTGACGCCCTACCCGGCATCGAAGCAGTTCTTCTTCCATCTGAATGTGGGGCTGTGATGCCACGCCACCCGCTGCACGCCAACTATACTTTGTTCAGTCATTTGCCGATACCGACCATGTTTTTAGATCACTGCTCTTATCGGTGCCGCCTCGGTGTATTGTTCATCGCCCTGGTGGCCCTGACCGGCTGCGACGCCTTCGAAATCAAAAACCGACCCGACCCGAACGGTCCGAGCCTGCAAGACATCGTTGAAAACCCTACGCGCGGCAAAATTGCCAACGTAGCCGTGGGGATGGAAGCCGGCATGCGCACCGACATGAACCTGTACCTCACCGACGTAAGCGCGATTGGCCGCGAGGTCTTCCGCTTCAGTAGCTCCGACCCGCGTTATACCTCGGAGCTCTTGGGCGAAGGCTCGGCCGTCTTGAACAACAATACGTTTTACATCACGCGCCCTTGGGCGGAGCGCTACCGCGTGGTGCGGAACGGAAACATCATCCTGGATGCGCTCGGAAACGCCCCGCAGTCGCTTTTCACTGATGCCGAAGAAGCAAGCATCCGGGGCTTTGTGGGCACCATCGCCGCGCACCAACTGCTGCTCAACCTGAACCTGACGTACCAGAATGGTATTCGGGTGGAGGTACGCGCCCTCGACGAAAACGAGCTGGGAACGGTGGTTGGGTACGACCAGGCGTTGCAGGCGATTGCCGATCGGCTCGATGCCGCCTACCAGGATCTGCAGGCCGGTAGCGGACTCCCGTTTCCGCTTTCGGAAGGATTCTCTTCGGTCGATTTTCCAGCGTTCAACCGCGCGTTGAAGGCGCGCGTGGCCATCTATCAGCAAGACCCCGCCGCCGCGCTCGATGCGCTGCAAAACTCGTTCATTGGCACGCGGGCCACGCCGCTCGTGCCGTTTCCGAACCCCGGCGGCGACGCCCGACAGGTGGGCGCATACCACGTATTTTCGACAAGCGCGGGCGACCTCACCAATCCGTGGTACATTCCGCCGCAGGCGACGGGCGACCTCATTGCGGCCCACCCAAGCTACATCACAGACATCGCGCGGGATAGCAACGGCAACATTATTGACCAACGCGCTTCGAAGGTCGTGAACCGCGACGAGACGTTCGCCCGCGCGGGGCTTTCGTCGGACTGGGGCTTTTTCGTCTACAAGACGAACGTGTCGCCCATTCCCATCATTCGCCGGGCCGAGCTCTTCCTGATTCGCGCCGAGGCGCACATTTTACAGGGCGGCGCCGGCAACCTCAACGATGCGGTGGACGACCTCAACTTCATTCGCAATAGCGCGGGCCTGCCGGATTACAGCGGCCCCGTGACGCAGGACGCGCTCACCGATGAGCTGCTGCGGCAGCGTCGCTACGAGCTGTATGGCGAAGGCCACCGCTGGATCGACATGCGCCGCTACGACCGGCTCGACCAGCTGCCCATCGACCGTCCCAACGACGACGTGTGGCAGCAATTCCCGATTCCGGCAAGCGAAAACGTCAACAGTCCCGGCTGATGGCGCCGGTTTATACACGACGCTTGCTACACCGAACCTACACCGCCGGAGCCCGCCAAGGCTCCGGCGGTTTGCATTTGCATGCGCTGGTTGGGAGCTCCCCCTGCGATGTCGAAAAAGCAACGGCGGCTGCCCGGACCAGCGCAGTCCGCGAGGGGCGCACAGCGCTAATGCATCAGGTACTGAAACAGCGTCATGGCCACCAGGCCCACCGCAACGGCACCCGCCACCGTGCGGGGCGGCGCGTCGCCAAGCGCTTCGGGGATCATCTCGCGGCCCACCATCCACGCCATCGCCCCCGCGGCAAACCCGAGCCCCACCGGCAGCACCGGCGCAAACGATTCCACAAACAGGAACGCCGGCAACGCCATCAGCGGCTGCGGCAGGCTCGACACAACGCTCCACCCCCCGGCCTTCCACGCCGACACGCCCCGCGGCACCAGCACCAGGCTGATGGCCAGGCCTTCGGGGATGTTGTGGATGGCGATGGCCACCGTAACGAAGACCCCTAGCGTGTCGCCATCGCCGTACGATACGCCTACGCCCACGCCTTCGGCAAACGAATGGGCCGTCATGACGCCTACAATGAGCAGCGCCTCCAGCGCGTCGGCACCGCGGAGCTGTCCTACCGCAGCCTCCTCGTCCGATCCATCAAGCAGGTACCGGCTGATGGCGATGGCCACCACGCCAAGCCCAACGCCAAGCGCCATACGCCCGAGGCTGTGCAGGTACCCTTCGTACACGAGCATGCCGCTTGCCGAGAGCATCAGACCGGCCGCGAGTCCGTTGGCCCGGCCGAGGGCCACAGACGAAAAGTTCTGGTAGAAAAAGAAGGGCAGCGCGCCCAACCCGGTGGCCACGGCCGTAAGCAGCGCAGCCAGTGTTACGTTCAAGGCGGAAGGATCCATGCAGCATGCGGTCAATGATGCGCGTTCAAGAGCGCAGGATCAACCGCGGGCCGCACAGGGTGTTCACCAGCAAAGCCAATTTAAAGACAGTCAATATCTAGCTTCGCCGGCTCCCGAAAGGATAGGCGCTAAGAAGTCTTGATACGCCGCGGTGTAGGCATCGTACGTGTACAGTTTGTTGTGCCCGCCGCCCGCAATCATCACCAAGCGCTTGCGGGGTACAGCGGCCGCCGCATGCAGGGTGCGCGCCATCTCGGGGGCCGTGATGTTATCGGCCGTTCCGCCAACCACAAGCAGCGGCGCATCGAGCGTGCGCACCAGCGCCAGGTTGCTTTCGTCGCGCAGCGCCGGCGCAATCTCGAAGTCGATGAACAAGCGCACAAACCAGGGCGCCAGGCCGTTCACCCAGCCGCGCACGTCGGTGGCTGGATTTTCGAGCACAACGCCTGCCACGTCGCGGCGCGCCGCGGTGTGCGTCGCCAAAAACGTACCGAGCGAGTGCCCGTGTACCAGCAAGCGCTCGGACGGCACGTCGTAGCGCTGTCGGACAAAATCGTAGGCGGCCAGCGCGTCGCGCTTAAACGCGGCCACGCTGGGCACGCCCCCGCTGTTGCCGTACCCCCGGTAATCCCACATAAACACGTTGACCGGAAATTGGGTGAGGGCCCGGATGTACCCAAGCGATTGCACCAGGTAAAAGCCGTTGCCGCCAAAGAAGAGGACCGTGGCCTGCGCGCCGGGCTGCGAGAGGTACCAGCCGTTCAGGCGCGTCGAATCGTACGACGAAAAGTAGACCGACGAAAGCTGCACCGTCTCATGATCGAACGACGCCGGCGTCACCGACGGCTTGGGCATAAACACCGCATCTTCGCCGATGGGAATGGTGGTGCAGCCGGTAGCAGTAACGAGCAAGAGAAGAACAAACCAGCGGAAGACGTCCATGCGCATGCGCTATTGAGGAGAAACACCGCATCACTCACGCGCAACCCGCCCGCTAGGTTGATGATCAACTTGCAACAAGATCCCGGCGTGCGCCATTTTTCCACGGACCGACCGCCTGTGCTCATCGTTTGGCATCGGCGATCCTTCATTCACTTGTGTTCACCTGCATCGCTTCACCCATGCCCGACTTGTTCGATGACGCGCCACGGAAAAAAAAGTACGTGGCCATCTCCGGAAATATTGGCGCCGGGAAAAGCTCCCTGACCGAAATTTTGAGCGACTATTTTGGCTGGGAAGCCTTTTACGAGCAGGTGGATAACAATCCGTACCTCACGGATTTCTACAACGACATGCGGCGGTGGTCCTTTAACCTGCAGGTGTTTTTTCTGTCGAGCCGGTTCAAGCACCAGCAGCACATTGAGACCATTGACGCCTCGGTGGTGCAAGATCGGTCGATCTACGAGGATGCCGAGATCTTTGCGCGCAACCTCCATCAGATGAATTTGATGAGCCCGCGCGATTACGAGAATTACACCGAGCTCTTTTCGATCATGACGTCGTACCTGCAGCCGCCTACGCTGCTGGTGTACCTGCGGGCTTCGGTGCCCACGCTGGTGAACCACATTCAGCAGCGCGGCCGCAACTACGAGTCGACCATCCGCATTGACTACCTGGAGCGCCTGCAGGGCCACTACGAGCGCTGGATTGACACCTACGACTTGGGCCCCAAGATGATTATTGACGTGGACGAGCTCGACTTCGTCAACGACGAGAAAGACCGGCGCGATGTGATCAACCGCATCGAGAGCCGTCTCTTTGGGCTGTTTCCCGACGAGTGAGCGCGGCCGCCGGGGGCAGTGAACGGGGCGCCCGTTACCATCCGCCCGACGGATCGGCCGGGGCCGCTGGGGCCACCGGGGCCGGCGTGGCGCGTGGCGGCGCCGTAACGTACGAGCGGGCGCGCTCTACGAGCGTAACGCGCACCGGCACGATGCCCGCGCGAATCATGCGGATACGGCGCGCCGCGGCCTTCGAGAGATCGATGATGCGCCCGTCAACAAACGGGCCGCGGTCGTTGATGCGCACCACCACCGAGGCCCCCGTGTCCAGCCGCCGCACGCGCACCCGCGTGCCAAAGGGTAGCTGCCGATGCGCCGCCGTAAGCGCCGACGGCCGGTACGGCTCACCGCTCGCCGTGGTATTACCCGCCAGCGCGTCGCTGATGTAACTGGCCTGCCCCTCCTGCGGAAGCACCTCAGGGGCGGGCGCCACCGCCGCCCGTGGCCCCCCGCAGGCAACAAGCAGGCACGTGGCAGCGATCATCCATCCGGTGCGGAGCAGTTTCATGGGCTTGGGGGCGCAAAAGCTATCAGGCAGGGGCGGTCAGCGGTTGTCTTCAAACGGCGGCAGCGGAACGAGCGTGCGACATAGCGCCGTAGCGCGTGGCCGCACACGGGAATCTCGCAGCGCCTACGACGCCTCAACGGTGACGGCCTCCGCTGGTTTAGCGTTGCGGTACGAGCCTTTCTCATGATCGGGCACCGCGAAGAACGCCTCGGGGTCCGTCATGGGCTCGGGCTCCAGCACCGTGTCAATCACCGGATCCATGCGCTCGGCGTACGTGATGGTGAGCCCCTCCAGGGCCTCGTCCTTAATCTCCTTCACGTCTTTCTCGTTCTTCTTCGGGAGCAGCACCTGCTCGATGCCCGCCCGCTTGGCCGCCAGCACCTTCTCCTTGATGCCGCCCACCGGCAGCACCAGGCCACGCAGCGTAATCTCGCCGGTCATGGCAATGGTATGCTTCACGCGGCGCTGCGTAAACGCCGACACCAACGCCGACAGAATCGCCGTACCGGCCGAGGGGCCGTCTTTCGGGATGGCGCCTGCCGGCACGTGCACGTGCAAGTCCCAGTAGCGGAAGGCGTCCTGCGGGATGCCGAGGTCGTCCGCATGCGCCTTCACGTACGAGAGCGCCGCCTGGGCCGACTCCTTCATCACGTCGCCCAGCTGGCCCGTGAGCGTCATGCGTCCCGTGCCGCGCGACAGCGAGGCCTCGATGAACAGAATGTCGCCGCCGGTGGGCGTCCACGCCAGCCCGGTGGCCACGCCCGGCACCTCCGTGCGCTGTGCCACGTCGCTGAAGAACTTCCGAGCGCCTAGCAGCTCCTCTAGGTCGCTCGCTTCCACAGTCGCCGCTTCCGTTTCCCCGGTGGCCACTCGCTTCGCAATGCTACGCGCCACCGCCCCAATCGAGCGCTCCAACTGCCGCACGCCACTCTCGCGGGTGTAGCCGTCAATGAGCAGGGCCAGCGCATCATCGGCGAGCGTCAGCTGATCGTCGCTGAGCCCATTTTCCTCGATCTGGCGCGGCACCAGGTATTGCTTGGCAATCTGCACCTTCTCGTTCTGCGTGTAGCCGGTAATCTCAATCATCTCCATGCGGTCACGCAGCGGCGCCGGAATGCGCTCCACGTAGTTGGCCGTGGCCACAAAGAGCACCTTCGAGAGGTCGTAGTCGAGCTCCAGGTAGTGGTCGTTGAAGTTGTCGTTCTGCTCCGGATCGAGCACCTCCAGCAGGGCCGACGACGGATCGCCCTGGAAGCCGGAGTCGAGCTTGTCGACCTCGTCGAGCATGAACACGGGGTTGTTGGTGCCCGCCTTTTTGATGCCCTGAATGATGCGGCCCGGCAGCGCGCCCACGTACGTCCGGCGATGCCCGCGAATCTCGGCCTCGTCGCGCACGCCGCCCAGGCTCATGCGCACGAAGTTGCGGCCCAGCGCCCGCGCGATGCTCTTGCCCAGGCTGGTTTTCCCCACGCCCGGCGGCCCGTGGAGGCACAAGATGGGCGCCTTCATGTCGTTTTTGAGCTTCAGCACCGCCAGGTACTCCAGGATGCGCTTCTTCACATCCTCCAGCCCGTAGTGGTCCTCGTCGAGGATCGTCTCGGCCCGCTGAATATCGAGCTGGTCTTCGGAGTATTCCTCCCACGGAAGATCCAAGATCCAGTCGATGTAGTTGCGCGTGACGGCATAGTCGGGCGCGGCGGGGTTGGTGCGCGCCAGCCGCGTAAGCTGCTTGTCGACTTGTTCTTGCGCGTGCTCCGGGAGGTTTTTCTCGCGGGCCCGGTCGCGCAGCTCCTCAATCTCGGCGCTGTCGTCGGCCTCGCCCAGCTCCTCCTGAATCGCCTTCATCTGCTGACGCAGGAGGTACTCGCGCTGCTGCTCATCCACATCGGTTTTTACGCGCGAACGGATCTCCTCGGAGAGCTCCAGCACCTGCAGCTCTTCCTGCAGCTGGTCCATCACCGTGCGGGCGCGCTCCACCAGCCCGGTCGTGGAAAGGATGTCCTGCTTCGTCTCCACATCGACCTGCAAGTTGGAGGCGATGAAGTGGATCAGGAACGCCGGGCTCTCGATGTTCTCAATCGCCTCGGCCGCCTCGCTGGGCAGGTTGGGCGCTTTGTGAACGATTTGGATGGCCAGCTCCTTGATCGACCGGATGAGCGCCTGCATCTCGACATGCTCGGGCGCCGGGTCTTCAGGCATGGGCGCCACCTGCGCGCGAAAATACGGCTCGGTTTGCGTGAACGCTTCAATCTGGAAGCGACGCTTGCCCTGAATGACAATCGACTTGGAGCCGTCCGGCATCTTGATGAGCTTCAAGATTTCGGCGACGGTGCCCGTGCGATACAGGTCCTCGGAGGTTGGCGTCTCAATCTCGGCCGTGCGCTGGGCCACCACGCCGATGAGCGCGTCGTGCTCAAACGCTTCTTTCACAAGTTCAAGCGAGGCATCGCGCCCCACCGTGATGGGCAGCACGACGCCCGGGAAGAGCACGGTGTTGCGCAGCGTAAGAATCGGCAGTTCGTCCGGCACATCGGCACGTCCCATCTCGATTTCCTCGTCGGGGGTGGGCAGCGGGATGCTCTGCTCCGACGACGTCTCGTCGAACGGATCGTCAAGATCGAACGCATTGAAATCAGTCATGCGAGCGGGGAATGATCAGAAAGAATGGAGAGCCAGGCGGCAAGATGCCGGCGCATCATAGGACGCCGTACCCAGGTCAAGAATCACACCAACTAGATACAGAACCACAATGATGCCATGTTGGCACACCAGATTCAATGATCTCGTAACGGCTGCTGTTCATCTGGCAGTTTGCACGTAGGTGTGGATGACCTCTTGAAGGTCGGCGAGCTTAAACGGTTTGGTGAGCACTGTGCGCACGTGGCGCACATCGACATCGGGCTCGGTGTAGCCGGTGAGCAGCACGACGGGCAGGCTGGGCTGCCGATCGTGCAGGGTTTGCGCAAGCACGGCGCCGGTCATTTCGGGCATGCCAAAGTCGGTAAACACAATATCGAGCGCGGTGTCATCTACAATGGACAGCGCATCGGGACCTGAGGAAGCGGTGTGCACCGTGTGGCCCTTGAGCTTGAGCAGCTTGGTGAGGGTCGAGCGCACCATCTCTTCGTCGTCGACGACCAGCACCCGCGCGGGCGCCGGGGCTTCAGACGGCGCTGGAGCCGTTGGCGCCGTCGGGGCTTCCTGATCGGAGGACGGAAACGTGATGGTAAAGGTGGAGCCTTCGCCCTCGGTGCTATCGACCTCGATGGCGGCCTGATGCTCGCGCACAATGCCGTAGCTGGCGGCCAGTCCCATGCCGGTGCCCTGGTCGCCCTTGGTGGTAAAGAGCGGATCGAAGATGCGTTGCTGCACCTTCTCGGGCATGCCGGTGCCGGTGTCTTCCACACTTACGTTTACGCCCGACGCGGGGTCGTGCCACGTGCGAAAGGTAAGCACGCCGCCTGCGGGCATAGCCTGCACGGCATTCAGGATGAGGTTGACGAACACCTCGCGCAGCTCGGTGGCCGCGCCCTGTACCGGCGGCACCGGCTCAAACTCGCGCACCACGTCGATGCGAATGCCTTGGCGCCGCGGCTCGTTGCGCCAGTACGGCTGCGTGAGCTTGATGCAGTCCTCCACCAGCTCCGGCAGGTCGACGGGCGCAAAGTGCACCTCGGTATCCTGCCGAATGTAGCGCTGCAGCTTGTTGATGAGCGCCGCCCCATCGCTCGCTGCCCGATCAATGGTTTGCAGCGCCGATGCCATATCGGGCGCATCCTTGGGAACGCGCTCGCCGAGCAGTTCAATATGGCCAAGCAGCCCGCTCAGCAAGTTATTCAGGTCGTGCGCCACGCCCATCGTCATGCGGCCCAGCGCCTCCATGCGATGCCGCGTGGTTTGGTTGTTCATCCACGTGGAGGGCTCAGCCATCACTTCGCCCGTCACGGTTACGGCCTTCGACGCATCGTCTTCGTGCTTCACGGGGATGAAGTTGAGAAGGACCGGCAACGGGTCGTCGCGGTCGGCCACCGTCGCGCTTACAATTTGGTTGGTTACAAGCGTCCCCGCAGCGGCTTCCCCCAGGGCCGTGAGCGCCAGCTTGGCATCGTCGTCCGAGAGGCGGGCCCATGGCGTGCTGCGCGGGCCGATCACCGAACGCCACGCATCGTTGCAATGAACAATCGAGCCATCGGCCGTGCCGGTGGCAATGAGCAGTTCGGCATCAACAGGAAGCATCGCAAAAAATCAATAGCGGCGGAAGAGCGTATGGGAGGTTCATGGGCAATCCCATGAAGGCGGGCATCCTCATTCGTATGTTTGAGGTGCCGCCGCATGAAGCGGCGACTTCAATGACCTTGCGCAATCAACAGAGACCATGTGGCACGACAGCGTTTTGGGCACAATCGGCAATACACCGCTGGTGCGAATCAACGATCTCGCAGCAGACCTCCCTTGCACAGTACTCGGTAAGGTGGAGTTTTTCAATCCGGGCGGGTCGGTAAAGGACCGCATCGGCCTTCAGATGATTGAAGACGCCGAAGCGCGCGGCGCCATTGAGCCGGGCGGCACCATCATTGAAGGCACGAGCGGCAACACGGGCGCCGGGTTGGCCATTGCCGCCATCGCCAAAGGCTACCGCTGCATCTTTACCACCACCGACAAGCAGAGCAAGGAAAAGGTGGACGTGCTGCGCGGCCTGGGCGCCGAAGTGCTCATCTGCCCCACCAATGTGGAGCCCGACGATCCGCGCTCGTACTACTCGGTGGCCCGCCGCTTGGCCGACGAGATCCCCAATTCCATCTACCTCAACCAGTACGACAACCCCGCCAACGCCGAGGCCCACTACCAAACAACCGGTCCCGAGCTTTGGGAGCAAACCGAGGGACGCATTACGCACTACATTGCAGGCGCCGGCACCGGCGGCACCATCAGCGGCACCTCGAAGTATCTGAAGGAAAAGACCAGCGACCTGACCGTCGTGGGCGTCGATCCGTACGGCTCGGCCTTCTACACCTACTTCCACGAAGGCGTGTTTGACGAGGACGAGATCTACCCCTACTTCACCGAGGGCGTGGGGGAGGACATTCTGCCCGAAAACATGGATTTCGACATCGTCGACGACTTTGTGCGGGTCGATGACAAGGCCGCCATGCAGATGACGCGCCGCCTGGCCCGCGAGGAGGGGCTGTTCATCGGGCAATCGTGCGGCATGGCCATGGCCGGCGCGCTCGACTGGCTCAACGCCCACCGCGACGCCCTCACCGAAGACGACGTCGTGGTGGTGCTACTGCCCGACTCGGGCTTCCGCTACTTGTCGAAGACCTACAACGACGAGTGGATGACCAACCACGGGTTCTTGGAGCGCTCCTCGGACGTCACCGCGGGCGCCGTGGTCGAGGCCCGCGACACCTCCGACGTCATCACGGCCTCGCCGGACGACACGCTGGGCGCGGTGATCGACACCATGACGCACAACGGCATCTCGCAGATGCCCGTCGTGGATGCCGACAGCAACATTGTGGGCAGCCTCACCGAAACGCGCATCCTCAACCACCTGCTCAACCACCCGTCCGCCCGCGACGAAGCCGTGCGCGGCGTCATGGGCGATCCGCTGCCGGTGGTGCCGGCTTCGCTCCACCTCGA